>JBJMQW010000184.1:0-9006 GCA_045802495.1 Allostellaceae bacterium
ATTCTGCGCCCTCCGCGTAGAGCGTGTCGAACTGGCGGCGGATCATAGATTCGAACTGGTCGATCGTGCCGTTGCGGTTTTGGAAGTGCGGAGAATCGTTGATCTCGTATGAGTAGGGGATCGAGACCAGCCGCTTGCCGCCAACATCCATGAAATAGGGCTGGTCGTCATTCACCCAATCGGCGACGTAGAGACATTCTTCGTCGACAAGGTAATTGAGCGTATGCCACGTCTCGGCGAGGCCGGCTCCAAGCCAGCCGACCGGTTTCCTGCCTGTCATATCGGCAATGCGCGAGAGAGTGCGCGCAATCGTCTGCCGCTCCTCTTCGGGGCTCAACTGGTCGAGCCAGACGCTGTTGGTCTGGTTGTGCCCGAGGATCTCCCAGCCGAGATCAACCGCAGCGCGCACGATTTGCGGGTGATGGTCGCAGATGTCGCTGTTGAGGGTCGGGCTGGCGCGGATCCCGTGCTTGCTCAGCACATCCATCAGCCGCCAGATGCCGACGCGGTTCCCATAATCGCGCTGCGCCCACGCGCGCACCGAGGGCGGATTGCCCGGCGGCTGGCCGGGATGCGGGGCGATGCCGCGGGTCAGCGGGAAGAACTCGATGTTCGGAATGACCCAGACCGCCACACGCGCCCCGCCGGGCCATTCGAGCTTTGGCCGGCCGTTGCGTGGCGTATAGGGAAATGGGCCGTAATCACGAGGTTCCATTGGCATTGCCTCCGTTCGACGCTACGGTGGCCAGCATGCCGGAAATCGTGACTCAATGGCACCGCTTCGACGACCTGAATGCGGATCAGCTCTACGAACTGCTGCGCTTTCGCCAGAATATTTTTGTCGTCGAGCAACGCTCTCCGAACCCCGACCTCGATGGCCTCGATCATGGCGCCTGGCATTTGGCGGCTCGGGCCGAGGGTGACTTGGCGGGCTATCTCCGTCTGATCCCGGGGCCGTTGCGGATCGGCCGGGTCGCCGTTGCCGCGCCGCTGCGGCGGCAGGGGCTCGCCCGTAGGCTGATGAACGAGGCCCTCTCACACTGCCGCGAACACTATCCGGGATTGCCCGTGGCGCTGACCGCGCAGACCTATCTGGTGTCCTTTTATCGCAGTTTCGGGTTCGAACCGGCCGGCGAGCCCTTCGACGATTTTGGGCTGACCCACGTCGATATGGCGCTCCAGTCGGGGCGATTAGCGGGCGGACGTTGACCCACCTGGGCGACGGATGCGTCCTATGGGAAAGCGGATGAGCAAGATCGAGGTCACGGTAAGACGGGTATTTGGCGGTGCTGGCCACAATAGTCGCGCCACATGCCGAGGCCGAGATGTTCGGGCCGGATTATCAGCGCTGCGGCGACGAGCCGAACACGCTTGCTATCGTCGAGTGCTTGCAGGCAAAAAACCAAGGCATCGGATCAGTCGTTGAATGCCGCCTATAAGGTGCTGCAAGCCCGGATCGACAGCGCTCAGCGTCAACCATTGCTGACGGCGCAACGCCTGTGGGTCCAGTACCGGGATGATGCCAATTGCGACTTTTTACGGAGCACAAGAAGGTTCCATCCGGCAGGTGCAAGCCGCCGAATGCATGCGCTCGATGACGGAGGATCGTGCCCGCGAACTCGAAAGGGCGACGAAGTTCGATTAGGGGGAAGTGCCGGCGGTGCTTCCTGACTGAGTTTTCGTTCGACGAAAACCCGATTTGATACGCTGCCCGCTAAACGCGGATTCTTTACGATAGCTAAAATTTTAGCGACGTGTGAACTGGCTCACATTCCGCGGCAGATTTGGTCACACATGCTGCCACTGCGCTCGGTGTCCTTGGCGAGGCGGAGCCCCGGTGGGGGTTGAGACAGTTGAACGGGGAGGAGTGGCAAATGGTCGACGACGCAAAATTGCATCAGTTTATGGGACAGATGCTCTCCGATCTTGGCGGTGCTGCGAGCGTCGCGCTCGTGCGCATCGGCGACGCGCTGGGGCTTTACAAGACCCTGCACGAGCGCGGCCCGATGACCGTCGGCGAGCTTGCCGCCGCAGCTGGCGTCAACCAGAGATACCTGCGCGAGTGGCTCTCGCACCAGGCGGCTTCAAACTACCTCTCCTACGACCCTGCGACGCAGAAATTCGCTCTGCCGCCGGAACAGGCAATGGTCTTCGCGATCGAGGACAGCCCCGTCTACATGATGGGCGCGTTCGACCTGATGACCTGGATTAACGAGAGCAAGGATCAGATCGAGGCGGTGTTCCCGACCGGGGGCGGCGTGCCCTGGAGCGATCACACGAGCTGTTTCTTTTGCGCGGTCGCCCGCTTCTTCCGGCCGGGATACCACAACAATCTCGTGAACAACTGGCTGCCCGCGCTAGACGGCATCGTCGCAAAACTGGAACGCGGCGCCAAGGTCGCCGATGTCGGATGCGGCCATGGCTGGTCTACCGTGTTGATGGCCAAGGCGTTCCCGAAGTCGCAATTCATCGGCTACGACTTTCACCCGAGTTCGGTCGAGCATGCTGCGACGCACGCCCGAGAGCATGGCGTCACGGCAAACACCCGCTTCGAGGTCGCGACGGCCAAGGGTTATCCGGAAAAGGATTTCGATCTCGTTGCTTTCTTCGACTGCCTGCACGACATGGGCGATCCGGCAGGTGCGGCGGCTCATGTGCGGCAATCACTGAAACCGGATGGCTCGTGGATGATCATCGAGCCGATGGCGGGCGACAAACTCGAAGACAATCTGAACCCGGTCGGCCGCATCTATTACGCCGGGTCGACAATGGGATGCGTGCCGACTTCGCTATCACAGGAAGTGGGTGCCGCGCTGGGGGCGCAAGCCGGCGAGGCCAAATTGCGAGAAGTCATCACCGCCGGCGGTTTCCGCAATGTGCGGCGGGCTGCCGAGACGCCGTTCAACATGATCCTCGAGGCGCGACCGTAGTCCTCGGGTAGTATCTTCGCGCGGCCAGGTTTCGGACACAGAGGAGACTGCCAATGCCCAAGGCGCGCTCTCGTTCGCGGCTCGCATTGCCCCCCGGTGCGCAATGCGAGCCGGCGGCCGGCAACGGAATTCTGAGCCGCCGGATCTTTCTCGAAGGAGGGCTCGTCACCGGTGCAGCGAGCGCCGGCGCACCCGGCGCGCTGGCGGAGCCGCTTGCTGTGCAGAGCTGGATGAAGGAGCCGGGCGCGGGCTTTGCCCCTTATGGCCAGCCTTCACGTTTTGAGGATAAGGTCGTGCGGGCCGCTCTGTCCCCGCCCAATCCGCCGTTGCCGGGCGTCGGCACGGCGCGCACGCCGCTGCACCGGCTCGACGGGATCATCACGCCCAGCGGCCTGCACTTCGAGCGCAGCCATTCCGGCATTCCCGATATCGACCCCGACCAGCACCGCCTCCTCGTCCATGGCCTGGTGCGACGCCCGCTCGTGTTCACGCTCGAGGCGCTGCATCGCTACCCGATGCAGTCACGCATCGCTTTCATCGAATGCGCCGGCAACAGCGGCGTCCTCAACGCGCAACAGGCCCAGCCGGTCGGCATAGAACTCACTCATGGGCTCCTCGGCTGTTCGGAGTGGACCGGCGTCAGACTCTCGACCCTGCTTGACGAGGCCGGCGTTGATCCGTCCGCGCGCTGGGTGATCGCCGAGGGGGCCGATGCGGCCGGCATGAGCCGTAGTATTCCGCTCGCCAAGGCTATGGATGACGTCCTCGTCTGCCTCTACCAGAACGGCGAGGCGGTGCGCCCCTCGAACGGCTATCCGGTTCGCCTCCTCGTCCCCGGCTTCGAGGGCAACATGAACGTCAAATGGCTGCGCCGTCTCAAGCTGACCTCCGGCCCAGCGATGACCAAAGATGAGACCTCGAAATACACGATCCTGCTCAAGGACGACAAAGCCTGGCAGTTCGTGTTTCCAATGGAAGTGAAATCAGCGATTACACGCCCATCGCCGGGAATCACGCTAAAGGGTCCGGGATTCTACGAGATCTCCGGGGTAGCGTGGTCGGGCAATGGGAGCATCCGGCAGGTCGAGGTGTCCGCGGATGGTGGGCAAAGCTGGGCACCTGCCGCCCTGCAGGGTCCAATCCTGCCCAAGGCGCCAGTGCGCTTCCGCGCGCCGTGGCAGTGGAACGGCGGCGCCGCGGTGCTGCAAAGCCGCGCCACCGATGACACCGGCATGGTGCAGCCGACGCGCGCAGCATTCGCTGCCGAGCGCGGCTTGCGCGGGATCTATCACTACAATGCGATTGCGAGCTGGCGCATCGACGAAAAGGGCGAGGCGACCAATGCGTATGCTTAAATGCCTCGCCTCATGCGCGGCGCTATGCGTGTCGGTTCCCGCCCCGGCGCAGGTTCCGCAGTTTGGCCAATCGATCGCGCCTGCCGATATCGCGCCCTGGGACATCAGCATCGGCCCGGACGGTGCAGGGCTTCCAGCCGGCCGCGGCACGGCCATTCAGGGGGAGGCGGTATACGCTGCAAAGTGCCAAACCTGCCACGGCGAAAAAGGGGCGGGCGGGCCGTTCGACGCGCTCGTCGGCGGCTTCGGCTCGCTCGCAGCAGGCAAGTCGCCGATAAAGACGGTGGGCAGCTACTGGCCGGACGCGACGACCCTGTTCGACTATATCCGGCGCGCGATGCCGTTCCCCGAAACGAAATCTCTGACCAACGACGAAGTCTATGCGGTCTCGGCCTACATCCTCAATCTCAACGGGATCGTCGGCACCGACGAGGCGGTCGACGCGCAGTCGCTGCCGAAAGTGAAGATGCCGAACCGGAATGGGTTCATTCCCTTCCCGCGCGATCCGAAATAGCGTTTCGACCGTATAGCCCTCGCGCCCAAAGAACGCGCCACCGACTGGGTCGGATACGTCAGACATCGACATTTCGCGGTTTGACGCGGGCGCGCTAGAATGAATGGTCGTCCTGGGGCATGCCGAGGAGGTGGTCTTACGCTATCCCTTCGGCGAGCGGGACGCGCTCGACCCGGTGGGCCTGCAGTTTCGGGAGCACGTCGCGCGCAAGGCGGCGGATCTGTACCATGAACATCTCGTGCGGCAATACCCCGCGATTGAGACTGATCTGGACGTTGTCGGCGCCGGCGCTGTCTGCTGCCTCGATGATGCGCTCGGTCACTTCACCCGCCGTCCCCCACGGCATCTGCTCGGCCTGCCGCTCGACATCGGCCATGGTCATGCCCCGGAAATCCTCGCGGGCGAATTGTGCGGCTCGCCGGTTTTCCGGGCTGACATAATCGGTGGAGGCAGCGCTGGAATAGCCAGTCTGGCGCTGTAATTCGGTCTCGGTGAAATTGCCGTGGCTGAACAGCGTACGATTGAAATAGAGATGGTACGGTCGCATCTCGCGCACGGCCTCCGCCTTGCTGTCGGCGACGTAGGCGCTGATGCCGAGCGAGAGATGGTCGGGTGTGATCCGGTGACCGGCTTGCCTCAGACAGCGCGCGTAGTAGCGGATGATGTCGTCGCGCAATCCGCGTGAGCGGCCGAGCCCGGGAGTGATCGGCAGATCGTGTCGAGCGGCGAATTCGATCGACTCTTTGCTGCCGACGATGGGCATCCAAATCGGCGGATGCGGTTGCTGCACCGGCCGTGGCCACATTGCGGCATCCTTGTAGGACCAGAACTCACCCTGATACGAGAATATTTCCTCCGCCCACGCCCTGCGGATGATGTCGAAGGCTTCCTCGAAGCGGGCGCGTGACTGGGTCAATGGCACATTGTGCACCTGATATTCGCGGGGAATTCCGCGTGCGAAGCCGGAAATCAGCCGCCCATTGGACATGCAGTCGAGCATTGCCAATTCTTCGGCAAGCCGCAGCGGCTCGTGCAATGGCAGCAAATTGCCGTAGATCAGCAATTTGAGCCGCTTGGTGCGTTGCGCCGCGGCCGCGGCAAGCAGGTTTGGCGAATTCATCAGCCCGTAAGGCGAGCAGTGGTGCTCGTTGAACCCGACCCCGTCATAGCCCAACCGGTCGAGCTCCTCCCAAGCCTCCAAATGCTCGGCGTAAGTCCGCACCGCGACCTCGGGTTTGAAGTATTTCTTTGGCAGCGGATAGGGCAGCTCGTTGCCGATTTTCAGATGCTCGAGCTGCTCCCCATATGCCAGGAGATCGAATACAAAGACTTTCATGTCGTTCGACAGCCTCCTCTGTCCACCGGCCCCGATGCGGGGCCGGTACTGGTCGACATTATCAAAGCTTGCCGGCGCGGCGACGTTGTGACAACCAGAAGATCGATAAACCTGCGATGACGGAGTGAGGTCGCGATGCCGCGCTATGATTTCGACATGTTTACGATCGGTGCCGGATCGGGAGGCTTCGCCAGCTCGCGGCGTGCCGGCAGCTACGGCGCGCGGGTTGCGATCTGTGAGGAGAGCCGGGTGGGCGGCACTTGCGTGATCCGCGGCTGTGTCCCGAAAAAGCTGCTGGTTTACGGCGCTCAATTCGCCGATGCCTTCGCCGGCGCGCCCGCTTGAATGAGCTGTCGTCCTTTGGCATGCCGAGGACATTGTCGACCTCTCCGGCGAGCGGCACGCGCACGACCTCGCGGGCCTGTAATCGCGACAGCACGTCGCGCGCGAAGAGGCGGATCTGCTCCATGAACATGTCGTGCGTAGCACCGCGCGGTTGAGGCTGATCTGCACGTTGTTGGCCCCCTCAGTTTCTGCCGCGTCGATAATCCGCAGATCGTTCACGCCGTCATATCCCGAGATGCGCCAGGTTATTATTGGTGCGGTTGGCCACGGGCGGTGGAACCATAGTCACCTGCGAGGCGCTGGCGACGGCGGATTGACCAAGGCCTGCATCTCGGCCGGCGTATAGCCCAGTTCGGTGAGCAGCTCCTCGGTATTCTCTCCGAGAGCGGCAACACGGGGCGCCGCCGCTGCAACCGTGGCTGACAGCCGAAAGGGCGGATTGAGCACGCGGAAGGTGCCGCCCGCATCATGCACCTCGGCAAAGGCGTCGCGATGGGCGAGCTGCGGATCGGCCATGGCCTCCTTGACCGTACGGTAGGGCGATGACGGGACGCCGTGGCAGTCGAACAGCTCCTGCACCTCTCTTGTCGTGCGTTCCGTGGACCAGCTCTCGAGCTCGTCGATCAACTGGCCCCAATTGGCCCGCCGGTCATTGTACTGCGCAAACCGCGGATCGGTGATCCATTGCCGATGGCCGGACGCAATTGCCAGACTCTGAAATGTTCGTTCGCTGGCGATCGATAGATTGAGGTAGCCGTCCTTGGTGGCGACCGGCCCAAAGATCGGCCGGCCCGGCGGCGCCACGGCGAATTGGGCCGCCTGGATCTCGCTCAATGTGAGGCTCAGCATGCTCTCGAGCATCGAGACATCGATCATCTGGCCGCGGCCGGTCAGCTGCCGCTGGTAGAGCGCCGTCATGATCGCGCCGAATGCATAGGTCCCCGTCAGCACGTCGGCAATATAGATGCCGCAGTAATCCGGCCGGCGCTCTTCCCCCTGATAGGCCATGTGCGCCAGATCGTATCCCGAGGCCGCGTGGATTACAGGCGCATAGGCCGGCAGCTGCGACGACGGGCCGGTCTGGCCATAGCCCGAAATCGCGCAATAGATCAGCTCGGGCTTGATCTCCTTGAGCGCATCGTATTCGAGCCCGAAGCGGCGCATCACGCCCGGCCGAAAATTCTCGACGACGGCATCGGCGGTGGCAACGAGCCGGCGCGCCGCCTCGACGCCGTGCGGCAACTTCAGGTCGAGGACGATGCTCTTCTTGCCGGCATTGAGCTGACCGAAGCTGGTGCTGGCTCCATTGCGCAATGGCGGACGGGTGCGCATCATGTCCCCCTCTGGAGCCTCGATCTTGATCACCTCGGCGCCGAGATCGGCCAGCAGCCGAGTGCAATGCGGACCGGCGATCGTCGTCGTGAAATCGAGCACGCGGAGGCCGCCCAAAGCACTGACCATCATTCTTCTCCTCTCCAGCCGAGCCGATGAACAGGGTTCTGGCGCCGGCGCGAATGTCAAGCCGCCAAGCTGCCGGATCTTGCTTTTGCCGGAGTTCGGTGCCAAGAGAGCCGACGGCATCTGAAGGGAGGTCGAATATGGCGTTTCGGAACATACAGGGAGGTATGGCAACCTATCGCGGCTTTGGCGGCGACCGTGGCGACGCGTATTACGCGCACCCGACCAATGCCGGGCCGCATCCCGGCGTCGTCGTGATCCATCACATGCCGGGTTGGGATGAATGGACCTGCGAGGTCGCCCGCAAATTTGCCCATCACGGCTATGCCGCCATCGCGCCGAGCCTCTATTTCCGGGTCGGCGACGGTGCCGACGAGGCGGTGGTCGCCAAGATCCGCGAGAGCGGCGGCGTTGCAGACGAGCACATGCTGGGTGATGTAACCGGCGCGATCGACTTCCTGCGCTCGCAGCCGCATGCCAGCGGCAAGGTCGGCGTGATCGGCTTCTGTTCCGGCGGCCGCCAGACGTATCTCGTCGCCTGCAAGCTGTCGCACCTCGTCCAGGCAGCGGTCGATTGCTGGGGCGGCAATGTCGTCGTCGACGACAAGTCGAGACTGACCGACAAGCAGCCGGTCGCCCCTATTGATCTGACGGAAGGCATCAACTGCCCGCTATTGGGGTTGTTCGGCAATGAGGACCCGAACCCGACGCCGGACCACGTCAACAAGACCGAAGAGGCGCTGAAGAAGCACGGCAAGAATTACGAGTTCCACCGCTATGACGGCGCCGGCCATGCGTTCTTTGCGCATTACCGCCCGAATTACCGCCCCGAGCAGGCCATCGACGGCTGGCGCAAGGTATTCGGCTTCTTCCACAAGCACCTCGGCGCCCCCGCTCGTTGAGATCGGCGGTTTGTGGGGCGGGCGACGATGTCGCCCGCCCTCCTCAACGACGCATGCCGAAGTCCCACTGACCGCGCCGGGCGGATCTCGCGACCCCAAGCCTCAGCCCTGCGCCTTCCATGGCAGCAGCCACCTCTCGATCTCGTCAAGCGCCCAGCTGAAGACG
>JBJMQW010000185.1:0-4658 GCA_045802495.1 Allostellaceae bacterium
CCCTGTGCGACGGGAGCCACGGCTGATGACGTGGCGATGCGCCTGGAGCAAGGCTTTCGCATCATCATGACCGCTCCGGTGAGAAGCACGCCAGGGCTGGTCGAGGGACGCCGCCTCGCCGCCCGTTAATGCCCTGTCTCTTGCGCACCGCGGGAGGGTGGCAATGACGGCATCAGTCAGAGGTCTTCCTGTTTGTAACACAGAGGCTTGTGGGCTATCGCGACTTAAGAACCATTCTGCTCTCCTCGTCAGGTTCGCACCGTGCGGCCAGCATTTGGCGCACAAGACGCGCCGGCGGGATAGCGGCTTTGGCCAGGATTGAGGCAACGATCTACATTAGTTGCCGCCGGCGACCTTGCCCGCCTGGAGATCGAAGAGGGCCCATCGCGAAATAGGGATACATATACTCGTGCTGAAATGGGTGAATATCCAATAATTCATAACTTGCCCATCCTCCTAAAACGAAGGCGTTCTGGAGCAGGATCGCGCGTGAGCTTTCGCCCTATGTGCCCGGCGCCGCCGCGCAAGAGATCTTCGTCGGGAACGGGCAAGACGCGCCGAAAGCAGCCGTTTGCGGGGCTCAGGTAATCAACACCGGCCTGGAATTTGGCCGGCTTCTGACGCGATACCCGCTTGTTAATGTTATACGGGACGCCAGCGAGTTGGCGCTGCGGCCTTCAATAACCCCGTTGCCAGTCGATGACGTTACGCAGCGGCCGGCCGTCGCGATAGGCGCGGAGATTGTCGCAGAACACATCCACACCGCCGTGGCGGTTCTCGTCGCTGCCGTTCGAGACATGCGGCGTGATTAGCACCCGGCGATCGGACCACAACTGCGCCATCGGCGGCCGCTCGAATTCGCCGACATAGACATCGAGCGCCGCGCCGCGCAGGTGATCGCGCCGCAGCGCATCGAGAAGGGCATCCTCGTCGACGATCTCGCCACGGGCGACGTTGACCAGCACGCTGCCCTCCTTCATGGCGGCAAAACGGGCGTGGTCGAACAGGCGCGTCGTCTGCGGCGTCCATTGGCAGCAGATCACGACAAAATCGCTGTCCGGCAATAGCCGGTCGAGCGCCTCCGCCGCGCCGATCTCCTTAAATCCGCGCGGCAGCGGCGCGCCCGGCTGCGGCTTGCGGCGGGTACCGACGACCCGCATGCCGAGCGCCGCGCACAGCCTCCCGACCTCGCTCCCAAGCCCGCCAGCGCCAACCACGCAGACGGTCTTGCCGTGGACGAGGAGCGGCCGATACGCCCGATGGTTGAACGCGCCAGCTTCGCGATCGATCGCCGCCCGGTGGAAGCCCATTGCGAAATGCAGAATGCCAGTGACGGCATATTCCGCAATCGGCAGCGAATTCGCCACACCGCGTGAGGTCGTCACCACGACGTCGCCGCCCCATAGATCGCTTCCGAGCAGGTTGCTGGCGCCGGCTTGGCGTTGATGAAGCCATTTTAGCCGCGAGGCCCTGGCCCGTAGATCGAGCGGAAACGGCCATCCGCCAATGATCACTTCGGCCTCGGCGAGGAGGCGGTCGCGCTCCTCGCGGCTGCCCGAGCCGGTCGCGCCTGGCGGCAGGTAGCGTGCCGCGGCGAAGGCGGTCCAGGTCTCGCCAATTTCACCGTCGAACCAGCCTCCCGCGTCGATCAAGCGGATCTCCTGATCGCTCGCTTCGATCTTGGCACGGTCATCGGCGCTGATTGGCTGGGTCGCCAACACGTTGATGGTTCTCATGATGGAACTCCACCTTGCGCTGCGGTCGCGAACAACCGCTGCATCGCGGCTGGCCCATCGGCGAGTATGGTTTGCCCTCGCAGATTCATCCTTTGGGCTATGGCGAGATGCCGCAGGACCCGGATGCCGGCCAATCCCCAGGATAAGCAAGCCATGGCTGTCAGGTCACGTTCAGTATCGCCGGCCCGAAGGAAGCTCACGCGCGGCACCCGACCATGCGGGCTAAGCCCCAAGAAGAATACCAATCAGCTCGGCACCCCCGTCAGCCACCGCGAGCTTGTCCTGACGCGGGCTCTGGGCCTGTTCTTAGACACACACCCGGTCTCTTTGCCCGTGACGAGGGGCGGACTACTTGTGCCGTGACAGAAAATGCTGCACGATTTCCCAGCCGGTGGCGCGCCATACACCTTCATGCGAACAGATGTACTCGAGCGCCGCGTCGAGCGCGCCGATGCGATGTGGCTGGCCGGGTGACGAACGGGTGCACTGCGATCGCCATGACGCGCGGCACAGTTTCGCCCTCGCGATACAGCGTGTCGAACTGGCGCTTCAGCATCGCCTCGAATTCGGGCACCGACACCTTCTCTCGAAATAGGCGGGAACGTCGTTGGTCTGTACCGAATACGGTAGTGACACCAGCGGCGGCGTGCCGATCTCGAACAGGTAGGGCTGGTCGTCGTTGACCCAGTCGCAGACATAGCGGATGCCGGCTTCCGCGAGATAGTCGAGCGTGTTCCAGGTCTCCGCTAGACCGGCGCCGAGCCAACCGACCGGGCGCGTGCCGGAAGCCGCCTCGATGCGATCGATGGTCGCGCGTATCGCCGCGCGCTCTATCGCCGGGTCCATTTCGGTCAGGCGCAACGTATTGGTTTGGTTATGGCCGATCCATTCCCAGCCGAGCTTTCCGCCCTCCTCGATGATTTCCCGGTGATGGTCGCACACCTCGCTGTTCAGCGCGGCGCTGGCGCGGATGCCGTAGCGGCTCAATACCTCCATCAGCCGCCAGATGCCGATGCGATTGCCGTAATCACGCACCGCCCAGTTGCGCACGTTGGGGATCTTGGCCTGGTCGCGCGGCACGCGGTCGTTGAGGTTGCTCGGCATCACGTCGTCGAGGCCGAAGAATTCGACATTCGGGTTCACCCACAGCGCCACCCTGGCGCCGCTCGGCCAGGCCAGAGGCGGGCGGCGGTTGATGGGGACATAAGCCAGAGGACCGTAGCGGCGCGGCGTCATGGCAGGGTTCCCGATGCTGGCGGACGATTTATTTGACCTCAGGCAAACCGGCGGACGGCAAGCCGCTGGCTGCGGGGCCGGAGCCGCTCTCCGAAACGTCCGCAGACCCTTAGGCTACGAAAGATCGTCGACGCGATGACCGTCATATCCCCGTGCATATCGTACATGGGTCGCTACGATAGGTGTGTCATCTATAGCCTTCACCATCGGTGATTTGCGGGTGCGCCAGATTGGATACACGGCAGGCTACCGCGCGGATCATTGGCGTGATGTAGGACATGTCCTTTAAGTTCTCGACGGCGAACTCCGAACTTCACGATGGGCAAAACTTCAAGCTGTTGCCGGGAATGAGGTTATCAGGCCTCGGACGACGGCGACGCCCCACATCGCTCGTCGACGCAAACCGGCCAAAGCTCTTTATCGCTAATTAGTGCGGCAGGATGCGAAGCGCGGGATCACGAATGTCGAACGAGGTGGCATGAAAGCCTATTGTATCGATCATTTCGGCAGCGTCGACGGTGTCGTGTTGCAGTCGCGCGCCGACCCACAGCCTAGTTGGCGGGAAATTCTGGTTCGGGTTCGGGCAACCTCGCTTAACTACCGCGATCTGATGGTGCTGAAAGGTGGGGGGCGCGGTCCGACCAAGGTGGGCGTCGTGCCGCTCAGCGACGGTGCTGGCGAGGTTGTCGCGCTCGGCGACGGCGTCACGCGCTTCGCGGCTGGAGATCGGGTCGTCGGTTGTTTTCACCCACGCTGGTTTGGCGGCCCAATTAAGGCGGATTACCTGACCGATCGGCTTGGCGCCAATCTCGACGGCATGCTCGCGGAATATGCGGTAGTCAGCGAGGAGGCGGCCGTCCCGGTGCTAGGCGATCTGTCGTTCGAGGAGGCCGCGACTCTGCCATGCGCCGCCGTAACCGCCTGGGTGGCATTGACCCGCCACCAACGCGGCGTAACCGCCGGAGACACGGTACTGACCCAAGGATCCGGCGGCGTCTCGATTTTCGCACTGCAATTCGCGCGGCTACTGGCCGCTCGGGTGATCGCGACCACCTCTTCGGCGGGGAAGGCCGAGCGGCTCAAGGCGCTCGGGGCGGCGGCCGTGATCAATTATGTCGAGACGCCGGACTGGCACGAGGAAATTCTCAAACTCACCGGCGGCAAAGGGGCCGACTGCGTCGTCGAGATCGGCGGACCGAGCACGCTGACCAATTCCATTAAAGCGCTCGCCGTCGGCGGACATATCAGCCTGATCGGATCGAGCCTGTCGCGATCCGGCATCATGCTCGACCCGCTCCTGTTGGGCGGCCGCGGCATGAGTCTCGGCTCCATCAGCGTCGGCAGCCGAGCCGATTTCGAGGCGATGAACCGGGCAATCGCATTGCATCGATTGCGCCCCGTCATTGACCACGTATTCCCGTTCGAAGAGGCGCCGGCCGCATACCGCCACTTCGAGAGTCGCGCCCATTTCGGCAAGGTCGTCGTCAGCCACGGCTGACGCGGCATGGCCGCTCGGGGTGCGGTTTGTGCACAGTGCCATTCATCGAGGGCTAACCGGAGTAGCCACTATGACAACACCGCAGCCTATCTCGTTTGTCGGCGCCGCCGCCGATTTTAGGGCCGGCAAGGCCAACGCCGCGCGACTTGCTTGAGCGCTGTCTCGCTCGTGTCGAGGAATTCGAACCG
>JBJMQW010000002.1:0-9211 GCA_045802495.1 Allostellaceae bacterium
ATATCAAGGCGGAGCGTTCACGCCGGTCACCGAACTCTCTGATCTCGGCACCCATAACCAGCAATTTGTCAAGTATAACGGCGGTCTCGCGGTCATCGGCGCGAACCACAATCTCTACGGAGCGACAGATCGCGCGCTTCACCTTTGGCTCGTGACCGCCGGATCTAGTCCTCCCTCTCCGCGTGGCATGCTTCCCAACTGAATGATCGTGGTGATAACGGTAACGGATTCTGGGTCGGACAATACATGCCCGACGCGGGTGACGGCACCGCGTCAGAGCCGACCAGCACCCCGGACACCTGGACGCACCCGGAGCTGCCGGTGATGATGGTACCGACTATGGCGATGACGAGCGCCAGCGTCGCGCCACAGAATTGGGCGCCACGAGTCTCTTACCAAGCCGGTCGAATTTAACCTGTTAAGGGTGCGATTTCGGTAATCGCCCAATGCCGCCGACTGAGGAAAGCGCATCGCTCCATTCCCGCCACGAGGGGAAAGCCCGAAAATGGGCATGGACGGGTATTTCTGTCAACGGCGCCGAAGGTCTGCAATGGTGGACTAAGCCATTCTGGGCCGGTGCGACAATGTCGGCTCACGGCGCGA
This sequence comes from Allostellaceae bacterium, assembly GCA_045802495.1. GTDB lineage: Bacteria > Pseudomonadota > Alphaproteobacteria > ATCC43930 > CGMCC-115725 > AP-15. Next base: position 604 of record JBJMQW010000002.1, read on the forward strand.
TTGAGCCACCAAGCCGCGTGGACCCGAGTGCGTACTGTTGCCCCCATTCCGGACATCTCCACACTCGAACTTGCGTGGTTCGATACCGACCGCAGGATCAGCGGCGAGCCAGCCATATCCAAATCTATCGGCTCCGGGGACGGCCGACACACATATGGCCCTCAGAACCGCTAGGGAGCCCATCGTTCGTTGGGTTACCGAAGAACATGGCGCTGCATTGTTGACAAAAACGCCACTGGCTTTGCTGGCCCATTGATACCTCCCGTGTTTAGCCCGTCTACAGCGTCTATCACGTCGAACTCGTCGTAACGGTGTGGCCCGCCAACTGGCGAAGGCAAGTGCCAGCAGGCTTTACGGCTTCGCGCCATTCTTCCCTGGACAAACTGCCCAAAACCGGCGCCATCGTTGCTCAACAACTCCGCATTCGATGTCTGCAGCAGCGCAATAAGAGAGGCTATGGCGGGCTCCCCTCAAAGCAATGTTCTACTGAGGAGATAGTTACTTCCGCGTCGCTGACTGGAATGTGACCTGGCTCATTGCGACTGAGATTTTTTGATAGTGAAAGCCGTTGGCATCGTCTGCACGATCGGTGGCGGTAGCACACTCCTGTCGCCGCACTTCCGCTTCCGGCGCGACTTAGCCCTTCGCCCAGGAATCAGCGAAGGTCGGCAATCCATACCCGCAGCAGTCGTCCAACGCATGCGGGCGGACCGTCAGTTATGAGTCAAAGTGAGATTCATCCCACGGCTCAGTCTCGGTCAGCATCCGAGTGGATAGCCGACCTCTGGCCGGAGTGTGACCCCGCTGCTTTGCCCAATGCTGGTCTGACTGTTCGCCCCAACTGGTCGGTCGCAGGCCCTCGTCGATTCGGTCAGCGGCCGATGGAATCGGCATTCGCACCAGAACGGCTATGACGGCGGAGTTCCTTCCAACCGGATCAGAATACGACAAAGCTTCGCGGTGAGACCGGCGCTGCGCCTTACGCCAATCTTAGACCGCTGCGGACTGGGTTGGTCCGCTTGATTGCATCGCATAGAGTTTGCCGTCGCGCTCCTCGATGCGGCCGGCTCGCTTGTGCCGGGAGATCGCGATGGCGACATGGTTGGCGCGGACCCCTTCGCATGCCGCGACGATTTCCTGCTGCGTCTTGCCGTTTGCCAGGGCAAGGATCTGATCGCCGAGGCTCGGCGAGGTTCCCCGGCCAGCGGTAGGGTTTGCGGCCATCCCGCGGGTTCGCCCACGGGACCGGGTTGGAGCGCCCGTATTGGATGTCTTGGCCGAACTCGTCCTTCTGGTCGAAGCACCCTTGCTATAACGTGCCAGCACCCGCTCGGTGGCGTCCAGCTCATTGAGCTGGCTCGCGAGCTTCTCGCGCTGCGCATCGACGCGCGCGAGAGCCTCGCTGACCCGCTGCTTTTCCTTGGTGATTTCATCCAGTGTCGACATTCTCCAATTCCCGTCAGAGAAAAAGTTGACCCGGCCAGGTCAATGCATTGCCGCGTATCACTATGACATTGGGGTTGCAACAGTAGAATGAGATATTTGAGCTTCCGGCGCCCGCACTGCGAAGGCAGTGGTAAGAGTTCCAGGTGAACCTAGCCAAGCCGATCTTGATCCTTTCTCACATCTGGCGTCAAAGGTCCTCCCTTGTCAGCATCACACGTTGACGTGACGGATCAATCCGGCCCAGCGGTCCAATCCTAGCGGGCTTTCAATGGCGCGGGCAGGTGTCGATCCCTGATCCGCTGCGCACGAACTCCGAATGCCGCATCGATGCGGGTCTGCCACAGATCGGCGGTTCGAACACGTGAGAGGCAGGCCGCGAACCGTGGCAGCATTGGCTTCTCCTACCCTCACGATCGCGGGCCGCACCTTTGGCAACCGGCCCCTCGATGCTATGTTGACCAAACGAAAAGAAGCGACCGCAGCGCGCGCTTCGCCCAGACAGAGCAACCGGAGGAGACGCGAATGACCGATTTTCGTGCAGCGCGGCCGTGGTCGAGCCGACGTGATTTTCTGAAGAGCAGCGCGGCCGTTGCGGCGGGCGTGTACGGGACGGGCTGGGGCCTCGCCGACGCCGCCGACCCACCAGTGGAATTCGACGGCTCGAAATTTCTCCTAAAAGCGGCCGAGCCAAACCCCAAGCACGGCGGCGCCATTCGCATGGGAATCCCGGTGCGGCCGCCCCATTTCGACCTCCACCAATCCGGCACCATTTTCAATCTCGGTGCGATGGGATGCATGTTCGACAATCTGATCCGGCGCGACCCGCGCGACGGCGGCAAGACCATCATCCCCGATCTGGCGCATAGCTGGCAGATCGCCAAGGACGGCAAGACCTACACCTTCTTCCTGCGCCAGGGCGTCCAGTTCAGCGACGGCGCCGAGCTGACCGCGGAGGACGTCAAGGCCACCTTCGACCGGATCGCCAAACCGCCTCAAGGCATCACCATTCCGCGCAGCATATTGTTCAAGGCGGTCGGCGAGATCAACGCGCGCGACAAATACACCGTCGAATTCAAATTGTCGGAATCCCGCCCGGTCAACTTCATGATGTCGGCGCTCGCCAGCGGCTTCAACGTGATCCTGCGCAAGAAAACGCTGGAAGACAACCATTACGATCTTCGCAAAGTCCAAATCTATCCGGGCACCGGCCCATTTCGCAGTGTCAAATACACGGAAAACGAAGTCTGGATCATGGAGAAAAACAAAAACTATTGGAACAAGGAGCTGCCGTATGTGGACGGGATAGAGTTCTACCACGTTCTGCCGTTCTCCCCGGAAATGGCATCGGCGATATTGGCAAACCGCGTGGACTATGTGTTTGCGACCGACCCCGCGACGTACCGGAAGGCGGCGGCGACACCGGCGATGTCGACCGTGACCCACTACCAGAGCGTCCTGCATGCAACCGAGATCAACAACAAGAGAAAACCTTTCGACGACCCGCGGGTCCGACGCGCGATGCACTTGGCCCTCGATCGGCCGGCGCTGATCGACGTCGTCAAGGACGTGGCGCCGATGATGGTCGGCGGCTTTCTCTATCCGTTTTCCGAGCTCGCCGCGCCGCAGCAGGAGCGCGACAAATGGCTCGGCTACCAGGCGGATCCGGCGGCTGCGATCAAGGAAGCCCGCGCGCTGATGGCGGCCGCCGGTCAGCGCGACGGGATCAAGGGCTTGGACTTCATGGTACGCGAGATCGCCATCTTCAAGCTCTGGTCGCAAGCGATCCAAGCGATGCTCAAAGAATCGCTTAACATCGAATGCAATCTGCGCACGGTGGTCGATTCAGTATGGTTCGCCGACGCCGCGAGCGGCAATTACGACTTGGCGATCGGGGGGCTCGTGTCGGCGCTGCTCGACCCCTCCGACTACTTCAACGCCTGGTACGGTAAAGACGGGCCGCAGAACTATTCGCTCTGGAACAACCAGGAATTTCAGGACCTGTCGGCCCAAATCGACCGGGAGATCGACGCCGAGAAGCGTCAGGATCTGATCCGGCGCGCCGAAGCGGTCATGGAACAAGATCCGCCGCTGCTGCCGGTCGGCTGGGAACGGATCCACGAACTTTGGTACAATTCGGTAAAGGGCCGCCATGCGCACGAAGCCTTCGGCATCTACGATACGGTGCGGCACGACACGATCTGGCTCGACAAGGCATGAGCCAGGGAAAGCTTGATCAAGGCTGGGGAATATCGAACGAATGATCGGGCGTTCGATTTGGCGCGATGGGGCCGGTTGGGACGGCGTCTGGGCGAATGTTGTTGCGGTATGAGCCGGCGCTGATCCGTCTCTCCAGCGTGAAGTGTCAATGGTGCGCGATTTCCTCACCAACTCGGATCGCTGCACACTACATGTTCTGCGACAACCAAATCGTCGCCGACCGGATGGGGAATGGTTCACCGCCCGCGCCCGCGACTAAAGCGTCCTATCTCGAAAACATCATCGCCAGGATCTGCGAGTGACGGAGCCGGATTACAACGGCATCGTCCCGCGACAGGCCCAAGCTACGCACGCGAAGGATCGCGGCCCATCGGGTAGGTTGGCGAGGTAGGCGCGTCGCACGTGGTCCACCAGCGTTGCGAAATTGATTCGCGGATCCTTGTTGCGGGCGCGTGCGAACTCCAGGAAACCTTCTGTCAAGTCGATGCCGGTAACCGTCGCGACATTGGCGATTTCCGGCAAAGTGATGTCAGACCGCCGGTTCTGCACCCGACATCAAGCACGCGGTCTCCATCCGACAAGGTCACCGAATCTGATCAGCAGGGGCGCGAGTCGGCGGCTCCACAGTCCCATGACTTTTTCGTACTGATCAGTGTTTTGGAACCCGGCAGCGGCGGCAGTATTGGAAAGGGGATCGCTAACCCTTTGGCGATCGACTTGACATGACACGGTGATAGGGTGTGCTCGGCATGTAACGTAGCAGGCGGCGGCATCGGAATCTTCGTCTTATATATGCTCGTCGGTATTTACAGAGCCGCGGAGCGCGCAATGGACCAGACCATCGCAATCGAGCGAGTCGATCACATCGGCATCCGCATGCGCGATCTCGATCGCGCTTTGGCCTTCTACCGGGTGCTCGGGTTCACCTTGGCACACCGGGCCATGGGAGACGACGTCGCCATCGTCCGCAACGGGCACGACGTGGAGCTTAATCTCATTTTCAACGCCAATGCCGGCGATCCGGAAAGTAACATTCTGATGGACGTTCCGGAAAAATTTCCCGGTTACACTCACATTGCGCTGCGGGTCACGTCCATCCCGGCAACCATCGCCGCTTTGAACGCGAACGACATCGCGATCACCCAGGGGCCGGTCAGCTTTGGCCAAAGCGGCCAAGTCTCCGTATTCGTACGCGACCCAGATCGCAATGTGCTTGAGCTGCGCGGTCGCGAGCAGGGCCGGGTCGAGGGCGTCACCCGTTACATGCCGTAAGCGCCGAAACCAAAGGGAGCGGATGGCGCTTGCCTGCGCGAGGGAAAGCCGCCTATGGACGTCCGCCGTCCGATACCGCACCCTCAACCGGCACGATGAATTCTCGCGCGTCATCCCGGCGCGGCGCAGCGTCTGCCGTTCAACCGCGGCGGGCATCAGGAAGTGCCGCGCGTCCCAAGTCCGGCCTGCTGCGGCGGATCGGCCGGATCGCGCTGTACGGCATCATCGGCTTTCTCATCGGCTCGATCGTGCTGGTCGCGCTCTATCGCATGCTGACGCCGCCGGGGACGCCCTTGATGCTGATCCGTCTTGTCGAAGGTTACGGCATCGACAAGAGCTGGCGGCGGCTCGATGACATCTCCCCGCATTTGATCCGCGCCGCGATGGCGGGCGAGGATGCCAGGTTCTGCCGGCACCACGGCTTTGACTGGGGTGCGATCGAAACAGCCTGGGATCGCTACCAGAGCGGACGTGGCCGCTTGCTCGGCGCCAGCACCATCTCGATGCAGACTGCCAAAAATGTCTTCCTGTGGCCTGGCCGTGACTGGCTGCGCAAAGGGTTCGAAGCCTGGTTCACGGCGCTGATCGAGCTTGCCTGGGGCAAGCGGCGGATCATGGAAATCTATCTCAATGTGGCCGAATGGGGGCCAGGCGTCTACGGCGCTGAAGCCGCTTCCCGGCATTACTTTCACAAGCCAGCGGAGGCGCTGAACCCCGAGGAGGCTGTGCGTCTCGCGGCGGCGCTCCCCGACCCGCTCGACTGGTCGCCGCGCCGCCCCGGCCGCCGCCTGCTCGCTCGCGGCGCCGCGATCCGCGCGAACCTGTCGGGCGTCCCGGCGGCGCTGCCCTTGCCCTGCGGGGCGGGCAGATCGTAATCGGGGCTCACCTCGACCGATCTGCCGCGATGGGCGCGGGTCTTTAAACGCCCGAGCGGCACCCAAATAGTCGGGTGAAGCATTGCCAGTAACATACGGACGCACAACAGCGATGCGACCGAAATCCCGCTGGGTATACGCCCCGCGCCGGGATTGTTCGTCGGCGCATTCGCGCATAGAACGAAATAGCCGTGTATCGGCCGCCACGGATGCCGGGTAGCCAAGCTCGTCCCTTCGCAGGGGCCGTTGGCATCCCAAAGTCAAGCGAAGTTGCCTCTTTGAGACAACGAATCCAACGAGGGAGCAAGATGGACAGCAACACTCAACGCTTCGATGCCATTGTGATCGGCGCGGGCTTTTCCGGAATGTATATGCTGAGGTTGTTGCGGGAGAAGTTAGGCCTAAACGTCCGTGTGTACGAAGCAGCAGAAACCGTCGGAGGGACCTGGTATTGGAATCGTTATCCTGGGGCACGGTGTGACTCCGAAGCGTATGTTTATTGCTTCACTTGGGACAGGCGGCTGCTGCAAGAATGGGAGTGGTCCGAACGCTATCCCGAACAACCTGAAATTCTCCGGTATCTGGAACATGTCGCCAAGCGCCACGACCTGAATCGCAGCATCCAGTTCAACACGCGAGTAACTGGCGCCCATTTCGACGAAGTCGACGAAGTCTGGCGAGTGAGCACCGATAGAGGCGACGAGACGGCCGCACGCTACTTGATTACTGCCGTTGGTACGCTTTCCGACACGAATATGCCGCCGTTCAAGGGCCTGGAGAAATTCCGGGGCAAATGGTGCCACACAAGCCGTTTTCCACACGGCGGCATCGACTTCACCGCCAAGCGCGTGGCCGTGATCGGCACCGGTGCGACCGCGGTGCAGGCGATCCCGGAAATCTCACAACAGGCCAAACAGCTGACAGTATTCCAGCGTACCCCAAACTACTGTTTACCGGCGCGCAACGGGAAAGTGGATCCCGAACGGGTCAAAGCTCGCAAGCTGGACTATGACGGCATCATCGAACGTGTCCGCCAATCAGTGTCAGGCTTCGAATATTACCGCATTCCAAAATCGGTGCTCGAGGTCACGGCCGAGGAGCGCGAACGCGAGTTCGATCGCATGTGGGATCAGGGCGGCTTTGCCTTCAACTTGGCCAATTATCAGGACATGGTCGTAAGTCAGGAGGCTAACGACATCTGCGCCAATTACCTCAAACGCAAGATCCGCCGGATCGTCAAAGATCCGATTGTCGCCGAAAAACTCATCCCCAAGCACGCATTCGGCACCAAGCGCACCCCGCTTGATACCAACTACTACGAGACCTTCAACAAGCATAATGTGTTGTTGGTCGACGCGAATATCGATGGCCCAATCGAAGAAGTTACCGAAAAGGGAATCCGGGCCGGTGGCAAGGAATACGAATTTGACATCATCGTGTTCGCCACCGGTTTCGATGCACTAACCGGCCCATTGAAGGCGCTTAACCTGAAGGGCCGCGACGGACTCAAGCTGGAAGTCGCGTGGGCGGACGGCCCCCACACCTATCTGGGTCTCTCGATCGCGGGTTTCCCGAACCTATTCACGATTACCGGCCCGCAAAGCCCATCAGTGCTATCAAACATGCCAGTATCAATCGAACAGCATGTCGAATGGATCGCAGACTGCATCGACTACATGCGACGGGCTGGCAAAACCACGATCGAAGCGACGGTCGAGGCGCAGGAGCAATGGGTGGCGCACGTCAACGATATCGTCAATATGACCCTGTTTCCGAGCACCAACTCCTGGTACATGAGCGCCAATATCGTCGGAAAGCCGCGCGCCTTTCTGCCATATCTCAATCCGGAGGGAGTCGGCGGCTACCGCAAGAGGTGTGCCGAAGTCGCCGCCAAGGGGTACGAAGGGTTCGCGCTGACACAACAGAGGCGTGTAATACCGCTCTGGTAGCAGTCGCTCGCCGTAAGACATCCCTGTACTTCGTGGGTTCTGGAGTAATCCGACGGTGCCCGGACAGCGCCGGCAAAACCTGCTATGGTTTGCGGCATCGCATCCGATCGGAGAGCCCGGATGAGCGACATTCCGAGCCGGCATATCGTCGGCGACTGGTTCGACAACTGCAGCTGCGCCATTCCCGCGTCGAGATCGTCGGCAAGATCAAGGCCTGGGCCAACGCGATCAGCGGACCGACCAAACCCGCCCGGCAAGTATCCGCAGCTGATGAACGCGCCGCGTAGCGAAACCGGGCCTGGACCGCAGCTCGTCACCTGGGGGAAGTCGGCGATTTTGTCAGTCGACGCGCACGGCTTCAAGTTCGAGTATACACTGAATTCGGCCAAGCACATCCCGTTCGACTGGAGCGGACCCTGACCGATCGAGCGCGCTCTCCCTCGGCTCCGCACCGACATGCCAACAAGGCGAAATCGTTGTCCCGATGCTTCCAAGACTGACTTGAATAGTCTAAATGTACTGCTCGGTGTGCAACACACCTCGACCCGTTTCGCGCCATTTTCTCATCGGAAGGGGCTCGTCATGCCTATTTGCGGCGGGCACTTCCGTCTCCGTGACCGCGGAGTGTGCAGCAGCTCGACTGGCTTAGATCACCGGTAAGCAAAAGTGATGACCGCCACTGACACGACCGTCCTCGAAGCCGTGCTGCGGCGGGACCGCACACTGGTCGTTGCCGCGCTCGTCGCGGTTATCACGATTGCCTGGATTTGGATCGTGCTTGGTGCGGGCACCGGCATGACTGCGATGGACATGGCCATCCGGTCGGGAATGCCAGGAATGGCGGGCATG
>JBJMQW010000186.1:0-5591 GCA_045802495.1 Allostellaceae bacterium
CGCCGGTGCTCGGGTCGAGCCAGGACGGCGCCTTCAGAGCGGGCATCAACTTGCAACGCTTGACCAGCTTGCCTGAGCGTCGAACATCGAGATCGCCGTTCTCGCTGATGTCACGATGCACACCGCTCTCAGGCTTCAGTTTCGCGATGTACTCCTTCGCGATGGGAGCGAACCCGGCCTCCTGCCAGCGATCAATCGCGACCATGAGATGCCGGGCAAAGCCTTCGGCGAGGCGCTCCGAACTGACATCTTCAAAACTCTCGTCGGCGAGCGCCGTGGAAAGCGGGTGCGGCCCGGAACCCTCCGGGCTCAAGGAGAAGGTGCGAATTGCCGCCCCGAAGACGAGCCAATCCGGCGCGGCGTGCTCGTCAGCATCCTCGGGCCAGGCGAGCCGCCCGCCGCCAACGAGGCCTCCATCGACATAGATTGCGTCCGGCCACTCCACGGCGATCGGCTTTTCCGGCGGCGCCTGCGCCGCGAGCGCGTCGCCGAGCGCAACCATGCCGGCGTAGAATGCGCGGCGCGCTGCAGCAAGCGGCTCCCCCGGCTCCAGCACAACGGCAAACTCGGCGCGGTCAAAGCGGCCGACGAATACGAGCGTTCCGGCGCCGAGCTCGGCGGCATGGGCGCAGGCATGGGCGAAAGCGTCGCCAACCTCGCGCAGCACCACCGCCCGGAAGAGCGGCGGCAGGTCAAGGATGCGCGCAAGGCGCTTGCTTATCCGGCGCCGCCCCTCCCGCTGCATATTGGTCACGGCCTTACGTCCAATCGCTGGACAAGATATAGTGGCGCCGCACCCTTGACGAGCAAACCGATGCCTGACCGGCGCACCTTTCTGATCTGTTCATGTGAAGAGACGATGCCGCTCGACATACGTGCGTTCGAGCGGGGATGCCGCGGAGCCGCCATCGTGGGGGGGCGCCAACTCTGCCGCGCCGAGATCGAGCGCGTGCGCGTGCTGGTAGCGTCGGGGACGCCAGTCACGATCGGCTGCACGCAGGAAGCGCCGCTGTTCCGCGAAATCGCCGCCGAGAGCGGCGGCGATGTGAGCTTCGCCAACATCCGCGAGAGTGCCGGCTGGTCCACTGAGGCTGCGAAGGCGGGCCCAAAGATGGCGGCGCTCACCGCGGCCGCCGCGGTGCCGATGCCTGGGCCTCCCTTCACGCAAATCGAGAGCGGGGGTGTCGCGCTCGTTTACGGGCGCGACGAGCGCGCAATCGAGGCGTCGAGCCTGCTCAAGGAACATCTCGACATCACCGTGCTGATCACGCGGCCCGATGATTTGATGCCGCCGCGCACCACCGATTTTCCGATCGTGAAGGGGACGATCCGCGCAGCCAAGGGCCATCTTGGCGCGTTCGAGATCGTCGTAGACGATTACGCTTTGCCGTGTCCCTCCTCGCGCGGCGCGCTGACCTTTGAACCGGCGCGAGATGGCGCCGTGTCGCGCTGCGACATCCTGATCGACGTCTCGGGCGGCCCACCGCTGTTTCCGGCCGCCGACCTACGCGATGGTTACCTCCGTGCCGATCCCGGCGATCCCGCCGCCGTGCTCAGGGCGGTGTTGCGCGCGCGTGATCTCGTCGGTACCTTCGACAAGCCGCGTTATGTGACGTTCACGGCGGATCTTTGCGTTCATTCGCGATCGCACATCGTCGGCTGCCGCCGCTGCCTCGACCTTTGTCCGACCAGCGCGATCGCGCCGGCCGGCGATCATGTGGCAATCGACGAAAGAATTTGCGCCGGCTGCGGCCAATGCGCAGCGGCATGCCCGACGGGCGCGGCCAGTTATGCATTACCGCCCGCCGATGCGCTGATGCGCAAACTGCGCACGCTGCTCACCGTTTATCGCGATGCGGGCGGCGTGTCGCCGGTTCTTCTGATCCACGATGAGGATCATGGCGGCACGCTGATCGATGCCCTCGCCCGTCATGGCGACGGATTGCCTGCTAATGTCCTGCCGCTGGCCGTCAACGAAGTGACGCAAATCGGCCTCGAAGTGATCGCCGCGGCTTTCGCCTACGGCGCAGCGGCTGTACGGGTGATGCTGCGCGCCAAACCACGCCACGATCTTGCCGGTTTGTACAATACGATCGCTCTGGCCGAGCCCATCCTCGGGGGCCTCGGCTTCTCGGGCGAACCCCTTGCGACGATCGAGACCGAAGATCCGTTTGCGCTCGGCGAAGCGCTGCACGGGGTCAAGCCCGGCGAACCGGTATCCCGGCCCGCGACCTTCGCACCGCTAGGAGGGAAGCGCGATGTGCTGAAATTTGCGCTGCGCGAACTCCATCGTGTAGCCCCGGCGCCCACCGACATCATCGCGCTGCCCGCCGGGGCGCCCTTCGGGGCCGTCGAAATCAATGTCGAGGGCTGCACGCTGTGCCTGTCTTGTGTATCGGCGTGCCCGACCGGTGCGTTGTCGGATGATCCCGACCAGCCTCTGTTGCGCTTTGCTGAAGATGCTTGCGTGCAGTGCGGCCTGTGCAAGGCAACCTGCCCGGAGAAAGTGATCAGCCTCACGCCGCGTCTCGCCTTCGGCGATGCAGCGATTGCGGCACGCGTGCTCAAGCAAGAGGAGCCGTTCCCCTGCATCCGCTGCGGCAAGCCGTTCGGCGTCAAGAGCACGATAGACCGCGTTGTCGCTGCGCTCGAAGGCAGGCACTGGATGTACCAGAATTCGCTAAGCCGCCTCGACATCATCAAGATGTGCGAGGATTGCCGCGTTGCCGTCGTCACCGAGGAAGGCTTCGACCCCTACGGCGCGCCCGCGCGGCCGAAGCCCCGCACGACCGATGATTATCTGCGCGAGCGCGAGAGGACGCCGGAAAGCTGATTACTTGGTTGCCCATTCAAGAAACTTGACGAGGGCGTCACGGTCCTCCGGTGCGCCGATGCGTTGCTCAGGCATCTTGGTGCCGGGCGTGTAGGTCGCGGGGCCGATCTCAAACAGCTTCGCCACCGTATCCGGCGTCCAGACGATGTCGAGGCGCTTGAGCGCCTCGGAAAAATTGTAGCCCGCCAGGGTCGCAATGCGCCGCCCGAAGATGCCGTGCAATGTCGGGCCGACGCGGTTGCCCTCGTCAGGTTTGAGCGTATGACAAGCGACACAGGCATGAAACACCTGCGCGCCCGGCTCGCCGGCATAGCCGGCGAGCGGATCCCCGGAACCGCCGATCGCAATGGTGCCGATCGGCTCGCCAGTTGTGGAATCCCAGTGGCGGATCATCTGGTCAGCGCCGCCGGTCAGCAGCGTATGGTTGTCGAGGAAGAACACGACCGCCCAGACCGGCGGACCAGACCCCAGCAGCTTACGGGCAAGCGTGCGCGCGACCCGATCGATGATGACGACCGAACCACCGATACTCGCCGCCGCGACCCGCTCGCCATTGTGTGATATCGCGAGGGACGTGATGGGCGTGAACGACGCTTCAACCGCGTAAAGCTGCGCACCCGCCGGCGCCAAAAAGTACACCTTGCCGTCGGCGCCAGCGGCAATGATTTCGCCGTCCGGTGCAGCCACCACTGCATTGAGCGGCGACGGCAGCGGCGCCACCAGCGGCGAGCCTCCTCCATTCAGCGGCCAGATATGCACGGTTGCATCGTATCCGACGCTTAGCACCGCTTTACCATCCGGTGTGAAGGCAACCCCGTTGACATTTTGCTGATGGCCGTCGAGCACCTGTGGCGCGCCACCTGAGAGCGGCCACAAGCGGATCGTACGATCCCAGGATGCCGAGGCGAGCGTGGCACCGTCAGGCGATACCGCGAGTGCAGCGATCGGCCCCTGGTGTCCTTCAAGAACATCGTCGGGCTCCTGTCTGCCCGGCGTCCAGATGGCGATACGGGCGTCCTCACCGGCGGTTACGGCGCGGCCGCCAGTAAGAATGGCGACCGCGTTCACCGCGCCCTCATGAAAGCGCAGCACCTGCTCGGCGGTATTGCGCCGAAGCGACCAGCGGATCGCTGATGTGTCGAAGCTGCCGGAGAGCGCCGTGGCGCCATCGGCGGAGATCGCAAGCGCGCGTATCGGACCGCCGTGCCCGCGCAATTGCGCCTCAGCCGGGGTAAGGCAGAGAGCCGACCTGATCAGGATGGCGCAGGAGATCAGAAAAGTCAGAATGAGACGCATGGGGGGCATTCTGTCGGCCTCGTATGATCGGTAGACTTGATCTCCGAAGTTCCAATATCTTGCTTTGAGTAATGATCCTAGACGGGACAACTGGGATGGGCAGCTTTATTATGGCCTGCATCGCTGCTGTCGTGATTGCAGCAGTTGCCGCGGTTGCTCTAAGTTTTTTACAGGAACCGGTCGACGTGGCTTTCACAACGAGCGGTGTAAGGAATTGATCCGTCAAGATCACTAAGATGCCAAAGCGAGCGATCTTGCGGGCACTGCCCACGCATGTGGCTCCTTCACCGCCACGCCTGAGAACCAGCAGTGGGTTGCGGTGCGGTGCTGAGTTTCTCTATGGCCGGTATCTGGGCCAGCGTACCGGCACGCTCATTTGACTTGGCCAGGATCGGCGGCCTGTGAGGCTTTGCCAGTCAACACCGGGGCCTGATCGTGCGTTAACCGATCGGCACCGGGGCGCTCAGGATTGAAGTTCTCCGTCTCCTCCATCGTCCGCGCCAGAAGCCGACTAGAAGCGTCCGTTGTCAGAGGGCCAAATCCCGGACCACCGCCTGGCGCGCTGAAGTCCCAGGAATTCTCGGACAGGCCGACAAAGTCGCGGATCGCCGGATCGGTCGACCAGGCACGGCGGAGCGCAGCACGCGTCACATCCGCGGGCACACCGGAAGCAAGGAAAGGCCGGATGTCGGATCCGCTGCCAATCGATGCGATCGATGTGGCTTTTGCCGCGTCGAGGGGGGATTGGATTGCGGCACGCTGCCCGAGTTTCTCAATGGGTTGCGTCTGGACGGATGTCGGGTCACGCAGTCCACTCGAGAGAATGGGCGGAATAATTTCCGGTGACTGAGCCATTGCTCCGTTCGCGAGAAAGACCAGCACGGTTAGGGCCAGCAGCATGATCACCTCGAAGCAGCGCAATGTCGCTTCCCTTTCGCGTCTTTCGAGAACCTCCCTTCGCAGCCCCAGCTTCATGGGGCAAGGTGCGGCAGTGCGGTGTTTTTGCGCTTCACAATAACGGAGCATCAATACAGGGCACATGCCTTCCTCCTGCCGATCATTTGGATCGGCTTGTTGAACTGCCTTGCCTGAGGTCCCCGCCAAATAAGGAGCATGGTAACCCACTGTTTGCAGATCGGCGGCTATCTAGACGGTCAGTAGAATAATTCAGGAACCCGTAGGGAGGTGTGAGATGGGTCACACTCGACAAAAAGATCCTATGAGGGCGGCCGATGTTGTCTGCCTACGATTGCCGCGTCGACAACTCAGGGGAGCGGAGACAATGGCAAGCATGCACGACAGTGCGAGATCCAAGACGACGGTTTATGCGGCAATCGAACTCAGCAAGAAGAGCTGGGTCGTTGCCATCGCTCGTCCTGATCGCGATCGGCCGAGCATTCATCGGATCGCCGGCGGCAATCTGGCCGACCTGATCGGCAGATTGCGCAAGGCTGCGGGGGAG
>JBJMQW010000187.1:0-3822 GCA_045802495.1 Allostellaceae bacterium
GACGCAGGCGCTCGGCGAGTTTGGCGATGGTCGGGTTCAGATAGATGTCGCGCATCGACACGTTCGACATGCCCGGTCGCTGCCGTATGCGGGCGCAGAAGCGTGCCATGAGCAGGGAGTTCGCTCCGAGGTCATCAAAAAAATGGTCTGCCGTGGAAACATGGTCGACCTTCAGGACCTCGGCCAGCACGCGCGTGAGGAAGTGCTCGCTGTCGGTCTTGGCGGCGACCAGCTTGGTGCCGGTGGAGAGGCGCGGCCGTTTAGGCTTCGGCAGCTGCCGGTGATCCGCCTTGCTGCTGATCGTCATCGGAATGAACGGCAGCTCTTCGAGATAGGGCGGAACCATGTAGGTCGGCAGCCGGCTTCGCAGCAGCTGCGTGATCTCGCCGCGCGACAGGATCGATGCGTCCTGCTTCAGCGCATAGTAGGCCACGAGCTCGACAACTCCCGGCTCAGGCTCATAGGTGGTCACCACCGCCTGCGCGATCTCCGGCAAGTCCAGCAACACGGATTCGATTTCGATGAGTTCGATCCGGTAGCCGCGTATCTTGACCTGCGTATCGAGCCGGCCGTGGTACTCGATCTCCCCGTCCTCATTGAAGCGGCCGAGGTCGCCGGTCCGATAAATCAGGTTCGACGGATTGCTGGGGATTGCCAGGAAATCGGCAATGAACTTCCTCCGCGTCAGGTCATCGCGGTTCATGTAGCCGGCGGCGAGCCCGATACCGGCGATCCCGATTTCTCCGAGCTCGCCCCCGGCTGCGACCCGATCCGACAGCGGATCCAGAATGACGATTGAATAGGTCGGCAGCGGCAGGCCGATCGTGACCGGCTTGTCCGGGGTCAACTCTGCCAACGTCGCGGTGACGGTAGCCTCGGTCGGGCCGTAGGAATTCAGGATGGTGCGCCCCGCACGATGCCACCGGACCACCAGGTTGTGCGGGCAGGCCTCGCCCCCGACGAGCAAAATCCTGAGCTGGGGTAACTCCGTCTCGATCGTCGCAAGCAGGGTCGGGCAGCAACAAAGGCACGTGACCCTTCGCTCCCGCAGGAAATCAGCGAGTTCGTCTGCGAGCAACGTGGCGCCCGGGGGGCCGGGAACGAGGGTCGCGCCGGCCATCAATGGAACCCAGATCTCCTCCACCGAGAAATCGAAGGCGATCGTCATGCCCTGATAGACACGATCACCGGGCGCAAACCCGTACCGCTCCGCCGCAACCCGGACGAAGTTGCAGATGCTGGGATGCTCGATGACCACGCCCTTGGGACTGCCGGTCGTCCCCGACGTATAGATGATGTAGCAGATCCTATCGACCCGCGGTCTGACCTCGCCGTCGCGGAGGGGCGTGCTCGGCTTTGCATCGATGGCCTGTTTCGCGGTATCGAGAAGAACGTGGCGCACGTCGAACGCGCCGAGCCGCGCGCCGAAGCTGGACATCGACACGACCGCTTTGACGTTCGCGTCCGCCAGGATGAAGCCAACGCGCTCCATCGGGAAACCGGGGTCGAGTGGCACATAGGCGGCGTTGACCTTCATCACCGCCAGCAGCGCGACATAGGTCTCGATCGATTTGTCGAACAGAAGAGCGATCCGGTCGCCGGGTTCAATGCCCTGGTCGATCAAGTACCGGGCGACTTGGTTGGCGCGATTGTCTAGCTCGCGATACGTGATGACTGCTTCGTCGGTGACGACCGCGTCGTTCTCTGCGAAACGCAGGCAGGCCTGTTCCAGGAGATGATGAAGCTGCTCCCCCTCCTTCCAGCGCAGGGTGCCGTCCTTAGCGGACAATACTGCTGGCCGATCGATCGGTCGTTCGAAACGTTGGAGCGCGACGGGCGGGTCGTCGACGCTTCGGACATGTGCGACGCCGCCCGGCGGGGTTGCCGCATAGCCCGAGCCAAACTCCATGCCATGACCCATAGCACTACTCTGGACGCCGTTGACCCTGGCTATGTGACAGCCTTGCGAAGTCGGGAGGGTTGGGACTGGTTTTTCCAGGTCGAGCGAAATTCAGCGCGCTTATGAATTCACCCGACCTTAATCGCGATCCGAAGGACGACGATTTATCTATCGGTTCTCCGCGCCGGCGCGGATTCACGCGGGCAGGCCCCGACACGCTCGCAACAATGCCCGCACGGCCACGAACCGGCTGCGGCTCCGAGCGATGGGCCGACGCGTCCCTGGAGGTCCCTCTGGTGGCAAGCAGCGCTATTCCCCAACGGCGCTCTTCGGGGAGCGCACAACTTGTTCTATGGAGTGTTGTAGATGAACGGAAGCTGAATGAAAAGTGGTGCGACGCCGGAGCGATCTGGCATCGCGAAGACGGCTGCGTAAGAACTAGAAGCGAGACCGTCATGGCGTCCTCCTCACTCTGGACGCGACGCCGCTAGGCGCCGCAGGACGACCTTCTGCAAGGGCCGGACCAGCTGCTCGCGCTCAGGCCAAGAAGCGTTGGCCGGGCGCAAAATGCCAGGCAAGATCGTATCGGTTCTTAGTCGCTCGGGCCCCTGCATTGGGACTTGTTATTTTCTGCCAAACACTTGTTCCTCGCTGCCCAAGCGTTGCAAATCGCAGGCGCAGGCGGCATTGGGCGGCGCCGTTCGCGTGCTGGAAGTCTCGAGCCGAGCGCGGCGAGGGCGGCTCTTGCCCCAGCGTCGGCCGGACGTTACCGAAGGCGAGGGGAGGGGAGAGGAGAGGGATCGTCGTGGTCCCGTTTGTGGCCCGGCGCCGACCCCCTACCCTCGCACCGCGTCTCACGCCGTCTCGCCCGCGAACAGGCCGTCACGAACCATGCTGATCGACAGCCACTGCCATCTCGATTTCCCCGATTTTGCCGACGAGCTCGACGCCGTGGTCGCCCGCGCGCAAGCAGCCGGCATTGCGCGCATCGTGACCATCTCGACGCGAGTCAAACGACATGCCGAGGTGCTCGGCATCGCCGAGCGCTTTCCCGACGTCTACTGCTCGCTCGGCACGCATCCCCATTACGCGCACGAAGAGCTCGACATCGGCGTCGACGAGCTGATCGACCGAACGCGTCATCCCAAAGTGGTCGCAATCGGAGAAGCCGGGCTCGATTATCACTACGAGCGAAGCCCGCACGCGGCGCAGGAACAAGGCTTTCGCAATCACATCGCCGTCGCGCGCGCAACCGGCCTGCCGCTCATCATTCATTCGCGCGAGGCGGACGAGGACATGGCGCGAATATTGGAGGAGGAAACGGGGAGGGGCGCTTTCCCCGCCGTCCTGCATTGCTTCACCGGCGGCCATGATCTCGCGCGTCGCGCGATTGCGCTCGGTCTCTTCGTCTCGTTTACCGGGATCATAACTTTCAAGGGGTCGGACGAGCTGCGCGCCATCGCGCAAAGCCTGCCGGCGGATCGTATCCTCATCGAGACGGATGCGCCCTATCTCGCCCCCGGTCGCTATCGGGGAAAGCGCAATGAGCCGGCCTATGTGGTCGAGACCGCCAAGGTCCTGGCCGAAGTCCGCGGCGTCTCGCCGGAGATGATTGCCCGGCAGACGAGCGAGACCTTTTTTCGCCTGTTCCGCAAAGTTCCGCCCCAGGCGGCCGGCGCGGATACGCTCAGGCAGTCTGCGTAAGCTCGAGCGCATGGCGCCATGACGGCGAGCTTCACGATCCTCGGCTCGGGCTCCTCTGGCGGCGTGCCGCGGCCGGCACTCGGCTGGGGCGCCTGCGATCCGAGCAATCCCAAAAATCGCCGGCGGCGTACCTCGCTCTTGGTTGAGCGGCGTAACGGGGCCGGCGTCACCCGGGTGTTGGTCGATACCCCTCCCGACCTGCGCGAGCAGCTTCTCGA
>JBJMQW010000188.1:0-10335 GCA_045802495.1 Allostellaceae bacterium
CTTGTTCATGTACACAACCAAGGCCGGCACCCCCACCTGCCGCGCCAAGAGCACATGCTCGCGCGTCTGCGGCATCGGCCCGTCCGCCGCCGACACCACCAGGATCGCCCCGTCCATCTGCGCCGCCCCGGTGATCATATTCTTGATGTAGTCCGCATGCCCCGGGCAATCGACATGCGCATAATGCCGTTTCCCCGTCTCGTATTCGACATGCGCCGTCGCGATCGTGATCCCCCGCGCCCGCTCCTCCGGCGCCTTGTCAATCTGGTCAAACGGCACAAACGTCGCCCCACCCTTCTCCGCAAGCACCTTCGTGATCGCCGCCGTCAACGTCGTCTTGCCATGATCGATATGCCCGATCGTCCCGATGTTGCAGTGCGGCTTCGTCCGCTGAAATTTCGCCTTCGACATCGCCTTCTTCTCCGTTCGATCCAGCTCCGGCTGAATTATCAAGCCATCTTGGCGCGGACCTCGTCCGCCACCGCCTGCGGTACCTGCTCGTAATGGTCGAAATGCATCGTGTATTGGGCCCGGCCCTGGCTCATCGACCGCAAGGTGTTGACGTAGCCAAACATGTTGGCGAGCGGAACCATAGCATCGATGACTCGTGCATTGCCGCGCGTATCCATCCCGGTGACTTGCCCGCGGCGGCTGTTCAGGTCGCCGATCACATCACCCATGTAATCCTCCGGGGTAACCACCTCGACCCGCATGATCGGTTCAAGCAGCTTTGGCCCCGCCTTCATGACGCCTTCCTTGAAGGCGGCCCGGGCGGCGATCTCAAAGGCGAGCACGCTCGAATCCACGTCGTGAAACGCCCCATCGAACAACGTCGCCTGCAGGTCGATAACGGGGAAACCGGCGAGCACGCCGGTTTCGGTGGATGCTTTCAGACCCTTCTCGACACCGGGTACATATTCCTTTGGCACGGTTCCGCCGACTACCGCATTCTCGAACTCAAACCCGGAGCCGGGCGGCAGCGGCTCGAAGCGCAGTTTGACGCGGGCGAACTGCCCGGCGCCGCCGGTCTGCTTTTTGTGCGTGTAGTCGACCTCGGCGGAACGAGTGATCGTCTCGCGATAGGCAACCTGGGGGGCGCCGACATTGGCGTCGACCTTGAATTCCCGTTTCATGCGATCGACGATGATCTCAAGATGCAGCTCCCCCATTCCCTTGATCACGGTCTGGCCGCTCTCGTGATCGACCGTCACGCGGAATGATGGGTCTTCGGTCGCGAGCCGTGCGAGCGCCTGGCTCATCTTTTCCTGGTCACCCTTGGTCTTGGGCTCGACCGCGATCTCGATAACCGGATCCGGAAACTCCATGCGCTCGAGCACCACCGGATCGCCGGGGTCGCAAAGGGTGTCCCCGGTCGTCGTATTCTTGAGCCCTGCCAGCGCGACGATATCGCCGGCGAGCGCTTCTTTGATGTCCTCGCGGTGGTTCGCATGCATCTGCAGCATTCGCCCGATCCGCTCGCGGCTGCCTTTGACACTGTTGAGCACCTGACTGCCGGCGCTCACCATCCCGGAATAGATGCGGATAAAGGTCAAGGAGCCGACAAACGGGTCGCTCATGATCTTGAAGGCGAGCCCGGCAAACGGCTCGTCATCCGACGATCGGCGTACGACTTGCTTGTCAGAGCCAACGACGATCCCTTTGATCGCCGCAACATCGGTAGGTGCCGGCAAATAATCGATGACGGCGTCGAGGAGCGGCTGCACGCCCTTGTTCTTGAACGCCGAACCGCACAATACCGGGACAAAGGCGCCGCCAATCGTGCCTTTGCGGATGCAGCTTTTCAGCACATCCTCGCTCGGTTCTTCTCCGCCGAGATAAGCTTCAAGAGCCGCATCATCCTGCTCGACTGCCGTTTCGACCAATCTGTTGCGGAACGCCTTTGCTTCCGCCGCCATTTCGGGCGGCACCTCGACGATGTCGAACTGAGCGCCCAACGTTTCTTCGCGCCATTTGATCGCGCGAAACCCGACGAGGTCGACGACGCCGACGAATTCGCTCTCCACCCCGATCGGCAGCTGGGTCACCAGTGGCGTGGCGCCCAGCCGCTCGTCGATCATCGCAACGCAGCGCGGAAAATCCGCGCCGATGCGATCCATCTTGTTGACAAAGCATATCCGCGGAACGCCGTATTTGTCGGCTTGCCGCCATACCGTTTCCGATTGCGGCTCGACACCGGCGACCGAGTCGAATACCGCCACCGCCCCGTCGAGCACGCGTAGACTGCGTTCGACCTCGATCGTGAAATCGACATGGCCCGGCGTGTCGATGATGTTGATGCGGTGGTCCTGCCAGAAGCAGGTGGTCGCCGCCGATGTGATCGTGATGCCGCGCTCCTGCTCCTGCGCCATCCAATCCATCGTCGCGGTGCCTTCATGGACCTCGCCGATTTTATACGACCGGCCGGTGTAGTAGAGGATGCGCTCCGTGGTCGTGGTCTTGCCGGCATCGATATGCGCCATGATGCCGATGTTTCGGTACCGCTCGAGGGGTGTGCTGCGTGCCATGACAGAAGCTCCGGCGGCACCGCCTGCGGCGGGCGCCCTGGAATAAGGAATCCTATCTAGATCTGAGACGGCGGCGCTTACCAGCGGTAATGCGAGAAAGCCTTGTTGGCGTCCGCCATCCGATGGGTATCCTCCCGCCTCTTTACGGCAACGCCGCGATTGTTGGCAGCATCGAGGAGTTCCCCCGACAGCCGCTCTTCCATTGTGTTTTCCGATCGACCGCGCGAGCTGGAGATCAGCCAGCGGATAGCCAGCGCCTGGCTGCGGTCGGTCCGTACCTCGACCGGCACCTGGTAGGTAGCGCCCCCCACGCGCCGCGAGCGTACCTCAACTGCCGGGCGCACATTGCCGAGCGCGTCGTGAAAGACGCGCATAGGATCCTGGCCGCTGCGCCTGGCAATGCGGTCGAGAGCGCCGTAAACGATCCGTTCGGCGACCGATTTCTTACCCTCATACATCAGGCAATTCATGAACTTCGTCAGGACGCTATCGCCAAATTTGGCGTCCGGCAGAACTTCTCGTTTCACCGCTGCTCGGCGGCGCGACATGGCGAACTCCTACCTTGGACGCTTGGCGCCGTATTTCGAACGTCGCTGACGGCGGTCTTTGACGCCCTGGGTGTCGAGCGTGCCGCGGATGATGTGATAGCGCACGCCCGGCAGATCCTTGACCCGGCCGCCGCGGATCAGGACGACCGAATGCTCTTGCAGGTTGTGCCCTTCCCCCGGGATGTAGCTCGTCACCTCGAAACCGTTGGTGAGGCGGACGCGCGCCACCTTGCGCAGCGCCGAGTTCGGCTTCTTCGGCGTGGTCGTGTAGACGCGTGTGCACACACCCCGTTTTTGCGGACAAGCTTCCATTGCCGGAACCTTGTTGCGGGTCACCTGCGGGCTCCGCGGATTGCGGATCAACTGGTTTATCGTCGGCATCGTCACAGTCTCGTCAAACACAATAATCGCCCGACGCAATGTTCACGTCGGGGCGACAGTTCACCGTTTCCGCCTTTGGCGCATCCCCTCTCAGGGACGCCGAGTCATCCGCCGGAATGGGGGCTGCGTCTAGGTGACTTCCTACGGCCAGCCTAGTAGAGGCATGCTATGTAGCTAATCGCGTCTGCTCGGTCAAGCGCCTTGGTAACCTTGTTGCCAATCTATCACGCAATCGCGCCGCTCAACCCCGTGCGTCAGCCAGTTGCATGCGGACGGGCGTACTGCCCGCAGAGCCGCCGGCGATGCACCGCCCGTCCCCGCCAAAGACGAAGATCCGTTCGCGCGCAAACGTCAGCCCAACTCGATCGCCGGCCTCCAGCTCGGCCATCGCCAAGCCCTCGCTGACGGCGACGAAAGGACGGTCCGCTCCGACATCGAAATAGAGCAGCGTATCCTTTCCTAACGGCTCGACGAGGCGAACAGGAAGATGGAGGTCCGCGGTGGCGGCCGCTCCCGGCTGCACGACAACATTTTCGGGCCGGATCCCGAGACTGACCGCCCCGGGCGGCAGGTCGCTGAAGCGATCGGGCAGCGCAATGGAGATATTCATCGAGTGAAAGCGCCGCCCTGCGCCTTCTTGAATGATCTCACCGGCGATCAGGTTCATTGATGGCGAGCCAAAGAAATCGGCGACGAAATCGGTCGCTGGACTGGAATAGATTTCCATCGGCGAGCCGATCTGTTCGATTTGGCCCGCGCGCATCACGACGATGCGGTCGGCTAAAGTCATTGCCTCTTCTTGGTCGTGGGTGACGTAGATGAAAGTCTTTTTAAGCTCTTGGTGCAAGCGGTCGCACTCGGCACGCAATTCGCGGCGTAACTTGGCATCGAGGCTGGACAATGGTTCGTCCAGTAGGAATGTCGATGGGTTGGTCACCAGCGTGCGGGCGAGCGCGACGCGCTGAGCCTCCCCGCCTGAGCAAGCGCCCGGCATCTTGCCGAGCAAGTCGGCGAGCCGCACCATTTCGGCCACCTCGCGCACACGCCGCGCTCGCTCATCGCGCGCCACCTTCTTCATTCGCAGCCCGAACTCGATGTTCTGCACCACCGTCTTGTGTGGAAACAGAGCGTGGGATTGGAACACCATGCCGAGATCGCGGTCGCGCGGCTCGAGATCGTTGACGACCCGCCCATCGATGCGGATCTCGCCGCGGTCCGGTTCCTCGAACCCGGCAATCAGGCGCAACGTCGTCGTCTTGCCGCAACCCGAAGGCCCGACGAAGACGACGAACTCCCCGTCCTCGATGATGAAACTGAGATCGCGAACGGCGGTGACGGAGCCGTAGGACTTGCTCAGGTTGACGAGTTCGATCCGGGCCACGCCTATCTCCGCACCATTCCGAAGCTGAAGCCGCGCGCGAGATGCTTGCGGATCAAAATGCCGACGACCATCAGCGGCAGCGTGATGCCCACCGACAATGCCGCCTGGCGACCGAACAGCCGGCCTTCCGTCGAGCCCTCGAATTTCGATAGCTGCACAGGCAGCGTCACGACCTGCGTCTTTGACAGGATCAGCGCCAGCAGGTACTCGCTCCAGTTCAGGATCAGGATAAAGATGAAGGTCGCCACCAGCCCCGAGCGGATCAGCGGCAGCACCACTTCGAACACCGTGCGCCAGCGCGAGGCGCCGAGGATTTCGGCGGCTTGCTCGACCTCACGCGGCACTTCGTCGATGAAGCTCTTGGTCATCCATACGGCATAGGGCAGGCTCGTCAGGAAGTACATCACCCCAAGCCCGATCATCGAATCGAGCAGTCCGATATAAGAAAAATACAGCGACAGCGGCGCTACGACGACGATCGGCGGCACCATGCGCAGCATCAGCAGCTGGAACATGCGGGTTTCGGAGAGCAGGCGATAGCGCGAAACCCCGTAGGCGATGATCGAGCCGTACAGCACCGCCAGCGCAGTCGCGCCAAACGCCAGAATGAGGCTGTTGCGCAACGCCAGGAACGGCGTCTGCAGCGACAGCGCGGTCTGGCCGCCTTTCTCTACCGTGGTGGCGCCGAGCCACACGTCGCGGTAGTTCTCCAAGGTCGGAGGCGACGGGAAATACACCGGTGGCCAGGAAAACCACTGGTCGCTCGGCTTGAACGAGGTGCTGACAATCCAATACAGCGGAAACGCCACTATAACGGCCCAGAGACTGAGGGCCGCGTAACGGCCGATCGCGGCAATGGTACGCTTTGGCGTCTTCGTCACGCTGCCTCGCCCGCCCCGTGCGGCTTGGCGTACATCGTGTCGAGCGCCTGTTTCTCACGGCGCAGCAGCCGGATGGCGGCCAGCACGATGACCACCATCATGACCATCGTGACGTAGGACTGTGCTGCCCCTAGGGAGACGTTAAAATCTTGCCAGGTCGTGATGTAGATGTAGATGCCCAAGGTCTCGGTCGCGGTGCCCGGACCGCCTTGCAGCAGCCCCCAGATGATCGGAAACGCCCCCATCGCGTCGAGAAAGCGCAGCACCAGCGCCAGCAGGATCACTGGGCGCAGCAACGGCAGCTGCACTTCCCAGAACACGCGCCAAGACGAGGCGCCGAGGATCTGCGCCGCCTCGATCGGGTCCTTCGGCAGCGAGGACAGGCCCGCAAGCATGATGATGAAGGAGAAGGGCGTCCAGTTCCAGATGTCGAGCAACGTGACGGTCAGCAGGGCAATATTCGGGTTGGACAGCCACAGCACCTGCAAATCCTGGCCTGTCAGCCTCGACAGGATGTCGTTGAGCGGGCCGTTGCGGTCGAGCAGCATCTGTGCCGTGTACGAGATCACGATCGGAACGGTGAGCATCGGCAGGATGAACAGCGCGTAATAGAAGGCCTGACCCCGGAACGGTCGATAGATTAGGTACGCAAGCAGAAACCCGATAACGAAGCAGCCGATCGTTGAGCCGCCGGCGAAGGCCAATGACCGCAGCACCGCCCAGCCGAAGCGCGGGTCGGTGAACACGGTCTCGAAGATGTCGAGCGCGACGAAATCTGCGTTCCACCATGAGCTGAGATAGACTGTCCATTGGTGGAACGAGAAATACAGCTGGAGAAGCAGCACCGGCGTCAGCAGGCTGAACAGCATGATGACGAGCGGCGCGAGGATCATTAGCTTGAACCGCCTTACCGCGCTGCTGCGCGACACGTCCCGCCGGCCCGGCGTCGCATCGGCTGAGGCAGCGCCGGCCAGGACCTCTGTCATTCCTCTGATCCTCCTGGGTCTATTCCCGCTTTGCCGCGACGGTGGGGGGAGGGTGATCGCGCGTCACGCAGGCTTGGTTGCCGACGGCATGATCGCCGCGTACGTCTTGTAGTCCTTCTTGAGCTTTGACGTGCCGATGCGTTTGACGACTTTGGCAAAGTCTTCGTCGATCTGCTTTAAGGCCTCGTCGGCTTTGAGCTGGCCGAGATAGGCTTGTCCCAGATTCTTGTCGAGCACATCGACGAATTCCTGATTGCCGGTCAGGTAGATGTTGGGTGAAGCGATCTGCAGGTTCGCCTGGATCGCCCTGATGCCGGCGGGCGTGTAGGCCTCCACCACGCGCGGGTCGCTCATCTCCCGCTTGGTCCAGGCGTCATGGAAGGTGTTGACGCGGTCCGAGACGATCTGGGAGCTGGCCTTTTCGGTACCCAGCCAGCAAGCCATGTAAGCGGCCGCCGCCTTGCGCGGGCTATGGCGGTTGACGGTGAGCACGACCACCGGCATGCCCGCCGCCCGATACAGCGGCTTGTCGTTTGCCGTGCCGGCCGGGACGACGCCGTAGGTCCACTTGCCCACCGTCTTCGATTTCGCGGGATTTTCCTGGAGTTTGATCAGGCCACCCCAATATTGGCAGCTGAACACATCGCCGGCGGCGATGTGCGGAATCATCTGCGAGGTGCCCCAGCTCGGCGAATCCGGAAACGCAACCTCCTTGTCGCGCAGATAGACTTCCATCGCCCGGTTTCCAGCCTCGCTGCTGACGGTCGGCTTCATGTCGGCGTCGAACGGAAACCCGCCGAAACTGTAGAGATACATCAGGAACCAGACATAGCCGAAGCCGCGGCTCCGCAGATTGCCCGATCCGTAGATTCCCTTCTCCGGATTGTGGAACAACTTCATCTGCTGGAACTCGTCATCCCAGGTCTGCGGATAGGCGAGGGGCTTGCCGAACTTGTCCTCGAACTTCTTTTTGTTATCGGCGTCTTCGAACAGATCCTTGCGCAGCTGGTGTACGAAGATGTTGCCGTCGGTGATGATGCCGTAGGTTTTTCCGTCATAGGTCGCGAGCTGGCCGTAATCGCCGACGGCGTCCATCTTGTAGCCGGCCTCTTTCATGTACTCGTCGAGCGGCTCGAGATAGCCGGCCGAGACGAGTGAGGGGATCATCTCCGACCCGAGATGGATGATGTCGAAATCGGGGGATCGCGTCAGCGCCTCCGCCATTGCGGCCTGCGGGATCGTCGGGGTCGAGAGATCTTTGATGTTGGTGATGCTGATCCCGGTGGCGTTCTGGAATTCCTCCATCGGCGGTTTCATCGGGACGAAATAGTTCGACCACATGATGGCGCTGAGATCAGTCTTCCCGACATTCTTGGCGGCGGCGATGATGCTGTCGCCCTCGTCGGCCGCGGCCGCCGAGCGACCGAACGGCATGGCCCCCAGAGCCGCGAGCCCGAGACCGCCGCGAATGAAGCCCCGTCGCGGAATCGGTTGTCGGATCACGGCGCCCCTCCCTCAATTTGACGTGGCTGGCGAGCCGCCCCCGCGAAACCAGCACGCGCACAGCGTGTTACCGCAGTATCGGCAGCTCCCGATACTCTTCATTGTCAAACATTCCGAGCGCCGTCAACCCGCCGGGACTTGGAGTTCGCCACGCTCTCTGCCGGCAACGACCGCTGCCGCCCTGCGGTCGGGAACGGGGGGCTGTGGGGCGCCCCGTCCCGCCACCGGCCAGTTGCGCCGGGGAAGTTGCCCGGCCGTCACGCCGTCTGCTTGTCGGCCTCGACCAGCTGAGGGGGCTCCTCATTGGCGGCGATCGCGGCCAGCTCACGGTCGCGCTCCGCCGCCACCTCGCGCAGCCGGGCAATGACGCTGCCCGTACCCGCAGGGATCAGGCGCCCGACGATCACGTTCTCCTTGAGACCCGTCAAGGCGTCGATCCGCCCGGACACCGAGGCCTCGGTGAGGACCCGGGTCGTCTCTTGGAAGGAGGCTGCCGAGATGAACGAATTCGTCTGCAGGCTCGCCTTGGTGATTCCCTGAAGCACCGGACGGGCTTCGGCGGGCCGCAATGCGTCGCGCTCCGCCTTGGCATTCTCCAGTTCGAGCTCGAAGCGATCCACCTGCTCGCCGGCGAGAAACGTCGTCTCCCCCGGGTCCTCGATCTCTACCTTTTGCAGCATCTGCCTGACGATGACTTCTATGTGCTTGTCGTTGATCCGCACGCCCTGCAGCCGATAGACCTCCTGGATCTCATTGATCAGGTAGCTTGCAAGCTCCTCGACCCCGAGGATCCGGAGAATGTCGTGCGGCACCCGGTTGCCGTCCATCAAGAGATCACCCTTCTCGATGTAGTCTCCTTCCTGGACGCTGATGTGCTTTCCTTTCGGGATCAGGTACTCGACCGGCTCCTTCCCCTCTTCCGTCGGCGCTACGATAATCCGCCGTTTCGCCTTGTAGTCTTTGCCGAATTCGACGCGGCCGTCAGCCTCGCTGATGATCGCGAAATCCTTCGGCTTGCGCGCCTCGAACAGCTCCGCGACGCGCGGCAGACCGCCGGTGATGTCGCGAGTTTTCGAGGATTCGCGCGGAATGCGCGCAAGAACGTCGCCCGCCTTGACGTGGGCGCCGTTTTCGACCGAGAGGATCGCGTCGACCGACATAAAGTAGCGCGCCTCGAGCCCGTTGGCCAACGTCAGCACCTCGCCGGCCGGGTCGCGCAGCGTGATCCGCGGCCGCAGATCGCTGCCGCGCGGCTGCTGCTTCCAGTCGATTACCACCTTCGACGAAATGCCCGTCGCCTCGTCGATCGTTTCGCGCACCGACAACCCTTCGATCAGATCGACGTAGTGCGCGATACCGTCCTTTTCGGTAATGATCGGGATCGTGTAGGGATCCCATTCGACGAGCCGGTCGCCCCGCTTGATCTGGGCCCCATCGTCGGCCAGCAGCCGAGCGCCATAAGGGACTCGGTGTCGCGCCTTCTCCCGTCCCGCCTCGTCCAGCAACACGATCTCGGTGTTGCGGCCCATTACGACCGGGATGCCACCCGAGTTGATGACGACATTGCGGTTCTTGACCTCGACCGTCGCATCGAAGGCGGCTTCGACGGAGGATTGCTCGGCGCCACGTTGCGCAGCACCACCGATATGGAAGGTGCGCATCGTCAGCTGGGTGCCCGGCTCCCCAATCGACTGCGCGGCGATGACGCCGACCGCCTCGCCGATGTTGACGACGGTGCCGCGGGCCAGATCGCGACCATAGCACTTGCCGCAGACGCCGATCCGCGCTTCACAGGTCAACACGGAGCGGATCGCAACCGTATCGACGCCGGCCCGCTCGATTTGGTCGACTGCGTCCTCGTCGATCAAAGCTCCCGCCGGAAGCACAACTTCGCCGCTCAACGGATCGAGCACATCGACCGCTGCAGTGCGACCCAGAATCCGATCAGCGAGCGGGGCGATGACCTCGCCGCCTTCGACGACCGCGCTGGTCGTTAGCCCGCGCGTGGTTCCGCAATCTTCCTCGGTGATGATCGCATCCTGCGCGACATCGACGAGGCGGCGGGTCAGATAACCCGAGTTGGCGGTCTTGAGAGCGGTGTCCGCAAGTCCCTTGCGGGCGCCGTGCGTC
>JBJMQW010000189.1:0-29751 GCA_045802495.1 Allostellaceae bacterium
CAAATGCGTAAACTTATGCGATTAGTGGTGGAGCACGGGACCGGCACGATGGCCGCAGCGCCGGGCTATGTTGTGGGTGGCAAGACCGGAACGGCAGACAAGGTTTCTGGCAGGCATTATGCGGAGAGGAAGCTGCTCTCGCGCTTTGTAGGGGTCTTCCCAATCAACGATCCGAAATACCTCGTTCTGACGATGGTCGACGAACCGCACCCGAACAAGCAGAGCCATGGCTACGCAACCGCGGGCTGGACCGTGGCTCCCGCAACCAGCCGGATCGTTCAGCGCATTGCACCGCTTCTCGGGGTGCAGCCTGTCGATGAAGCCTCGCCCGAGATCCAGAAGGCGCTGATGGTCGAAAGCCTGCAAGGCAAGCGGGTTGAAAATTACTGAGCTGATAGCTCCCATGCCGGCTCCCGCCGGTTTCTCCGACCTCGACATCGTCGGCGTTACTGCCGATTCAAGAAAAGTGGAACCGGGATTTCTATTCGCCGCATTGCGGGGCGCCCGGCAAGACGGTCGCAATTTCGCCGCCGATGCAGCAGCTCGCGGCGCCGTCGCGATACTGACCGACCCCGACGGAGGGCTCGCTCTCTCGCCAGAGCAGCGCAGCCGGATCGCGATCTTGACCGACGCGGCGCCCCATCGCCGGCTTGCGTTGCTGGCGGCGCGGTTCCACGGCAGGCAGCCGCGGACAATCGCAGCGGTGACCGGGACCAATGGCAAAACCTCGGTGGTTCATTTTGCGCGCGAGATCTGGGCCGCGATCGGGTATCCCGCGGCTAGCCTCGGCACCCTGGGGCTGGTAACCGCTGCAGAGCGTCGACCCGGCGCTTTGACTACGCCGGATCCGGTTGCGTTGCATTGTGATCTCGCCGCTCTAGCGGCAAGAGGCATCGAGAATGTGGCGATCGAAGCCTCGAGCCATGGCCTCGACCAATGCCGGCTCGACGGTCTTTCGGTTTCCGCCGCGGCATTCACGAATTTGACCCGCGATCATCTAGACTATCACGGCGACATGGAGCGGTATCGTGCCGCAAAGGATCGGCTGTTCACGACGCTCTTAGCGTCCGGCGGTTCCGCTATTCTCAACAGAAACAGCGACGAATTTTGGCGTCTGCGATCACTCTGCCGCGATGGCGCCCATCCAGTACTCGCTTATGGCGCCGAGCCGGGGGCCGATCTCCGGCTCGTCTCCCGTGAAGCTGAGGGCGAAAGCCAGGCGCTCGTTCTGGAGATACTCGGTCGGCGACACGAACTCGTACTGCCGCTTGCCGGGGATTTCCAGGCAATGAACGCGCTTGCGGCACTCGGCTTGGTCATTGCCACCGGCGCCCCGGTTTCGGGCGCAATCGAGGCATTCGCCGGTTTGACCGGCGTGCCGGGCCGGTTGCAATTTGTGGCTCGATCGGAAAGCGGCGGGGCAATCGTCGTCGATTACGCCCACACCCCGGACGCTCTGGCTACGGTTCTCGGGGCATTGCGCCCGCACGCCCGTGGAAGGCTCCTTGCTCTATTTGGCTGCGGCGGCGACCGTGACGCGGGTAAGCGGCCGTTGATGGGGGAGGTGGCGACGCGCTTGGCCGATCGCGTCTACGTCACCGATGACAATCCACGAACCGAGCCGCCAGCCAAGATCCGGCGCGCGATCCTCCAGGGGGCCCCGAATGCAATCGAAATCGGCGACCGGCGCTCGGCGATCGCGATGGCAATTGCCGAGATCAGCTCAGGGGATATCTTGGTCATTGCCGGCAAGGGACACGAAACCGGTCAGATCATCGGTAGCAAGACATATCCCTTTGATGACGCCGTGATCGCCCGCGAATTAGCTGGGGCGTCCGGGGCGGTGTCAATGAGCCAAACCCGACCATGACTCCACTTTGGACCGCCACCGAGGCCGCGACCGCTACTGGCGGGACGAACGATCAGGACTGGACCGCAACGGGTGTATCGATTGATACTCGCAGTCTCGTTGCCGGCGATTTGTTCGTGGCGCTACGCGGTCCCAACCACGATGGGCACGATTTTGTCGCCGGGGCACTGGACCACGGCGCGGCCGCCGCGCTGGTAGACCGCAACATTGCAGGACTGCCGGTTGCGGCGCCGCTGCTCCGCGTTGCCGACACCCTGGTGGGTCTCGCTGCGCTCGGTGCGGCGAGGCGCAACCGCAGCGATGCCTGGATCATTGCGGTCACCGGCAGCGTCGGTAAGACCGGAACAAAAGAAGCGCTGCGCTTGGCGCTTGCCGCTTCGGGACCGACCTATGCCTCCGGGGGTGGCTTGAACAACCACTGGGGGGCGCCGTTGTCGCTCGCGCGGCTGCCGGCCGCGGCCGGCTATGGCGTCTTTGAACTCGGCATGAACCATCCTGGGGAAATTGCATCTTTGACCCGGTTGGTACGACCGCATATCGCGGTTATCACGACGGTCGAGCCGGCTCACCTTGGCTTTTTCCCGTCGCTCGACGCAATCGCCGACGCCAAAGCCGAAATCTTTCTCGGGCTCGAGCCGGGCGGCGTCGCGGTCGTCAATCGTGACAGCCCCTACTATGCACGATTGGCGTCAGCAGCGGAGCATGCCGGAGCAGCCCAAGTGATCGGCTTCGGCAGTCATCCCGAGGCTCACGCTCGGCTGCTCGACTGCGTGCTGGACTCTCTGGGCAGCACGGTCGAGGCGATGATTTGCGGCTCCGCTCTGCGGTTTCGGCTGCCGGTGCCGGGACGGCATTGGATCACGAACGCTCTTGCCGTGCTCGCCGCGGTCCGCGCGGCGGGAGCAGACGTCCTGCGCGCCGCTGAAGCCCTATCCCGGCTCGAACCGTTGCCGGGGCGTGGTCGCCGATGTGAGCTTGCCTGGCGCGGCGGCACTTTGACCCTGATCGACGAAAGTTACAACGCGAGCCCCGCAGCGATGCGTGCTGCACTGGCCGTGTTAGGTGCTACCGAGCCAGGGCCCAGCGGCCGACGGATCGCCGTGCTTGGCGACATGCTGGAGCTTGGCTCTTCGGCCGAGCAATTCCATCGTGAATTAGCCGAGCCCGTTGCTGCCGCAAAAGTCGACCGCGTATTCCTTGTCGGAGCGGCAATGTCGGCACTCTTTGAAGCCCTACCCGAGGAGACACGGGGCGGGTATTGGCAATCGTCCGAAGAGGCCATCCCTGCACTGCTCCAGTTTCTCGAACCCGGCGATATCGTGACGATCAAAGGTTCCCGCGGTGTGTGCGTCAGCGACATCGTGGAGCGGCTTTGCGCGGAAGCCGGCCGACAAGAGATATAGCCCGATGCTGTACCCGCTACTCTACCCGTTTGCGGACCAGTTTCAGCTGTTCAACCTTTTCCGCTACATCACCTTTAGGTCAGGAGGGGCCGTCGTTACTGCTCTCTTGATCAGTTTTGTTCTCGGACCTCGCCTGATCCTCTGGCTGCGCCGCAAGCAGAGCAATGGACAGCCGATTCGACCTGATGGTCCCAATGGGCACTTGTTGCGAAAAAAGGGAACGCCGACGATGGGCGGTTTCCTGATCCTGCTCGCGCTCAGCATCTCGACCTTGTTGTGGGCGGATTTGAGCAATCCCTATGTTTGGATTGCTTTGCTCGTCACTGTTGGGTTCGGGCTGATCGGCTTTTTCGACGATTATCGAAAACTGACACGGAATTCCCATCGTGGTTTGTCCGGCAAGGCTAAGCTTGCCCTGGAAACCCTGTTTGGCGCCATTGCATGCATCGCAATCGCCTACGTGATGACGCCGGCGCTGGCAAACACCCTCGCCGTGCCATTCTTCAAGAACGTGTTGTTTCAGTTCGGCTGGTTCTTTCCGGCCTTTGGCGTGCTGGTGATCGTCGGGGCATCGAACGCGGTCAACTTGACGGACGGTTTAGACGGCCTCGCTATCGTGCCGTCGATGATTGCCGCGGGGTGCTTCGCTTTCATCGCTTATCTCGCCGGCAACGTCGTCTTCGCCAATTATCTGCAGATTCATCACATTGCGGGGGCCGGGGAGCTGACGGTGTTCTGCGGCGCGATGGTCGGGGCGAGCCTCGGGTTCCTATGGTTCAACGCGCCGCCGGCGATGGTTTTCATGGGAGACACCGGTTCGCTGTCGATCGGAGCCGCTCTCGGTACGATCAGCGTTGTCACAAAGCACGAGCTGGTTCTTGCAATAATCGGCGGGCTTTTCGTCCTCGAGGCAATCTCGGTCATCGTTCAGGTCGCCAGCTATAAGATGACCGGCAGACGCGTCTTTCGCATGGCGCCCCTGCACCATCATTTTGAGCAGTTGGGATGGCAGGAATCGACGATAGTGATCCGCTTCTGGATCATCGCCTGGATATTGGCGATCGCCGGTCTCGCTACGCTGAAGCTGCGGTAAAATCGCATAGGGCAGGGTCCAACGCCATGAATCACGCCCCGTGCGAGTGCGAGGATAGCGCGGTCAGCACGCAACGGAACCTGATCCGTGAACCAGGCATAGTAGATAGAGAAGTGAAGATACGCTATATCTTCGGCCCTGTCTCTACCGGGCCAAAAAGCAAAACTCGCCGATGAAATTCGCTCGAATCGATCAAAGCCCCGTGGCGCGGTGGTGGTGGACAGTGGACCGGTGGAGCCTCGCCGCGCTAGGCATGCTCATCTGCTTTGGCGTGGTTATGAGTTTGGCGGCGAGTCCCCCGGTCGCCGAGCGCATCGGCTATGACGGACTTCACTTCGTCCGGCGGCATCTTGCGTTGCTGCCGCTGGCGATTGCCATAATGTTCGCGGTGTCGCTGCAGCCTCCCTCGACGATCCGCCGAATCGCAATAATTGGCTTCGGACTCTCGCTTGCACTGCTCGCCTTGACCTTTCTCATCGGGATGGAGATCAAGGGGGCGCGGCGATGGATCAATCTGCCTGGCTTGTCGTTGCAGCCCTCCGAATTCGTCAAGCCGACCTTTGCAGTGGTTGCCGCCTGGTTGTTCTCGGAACAGAAACTGCACGCGCGATTCCCGGGAAACTTAATCTGCACAGTGTTGTTTCTCGCGATCATCGGCATGTTGATCAAGCAGCCAGATATCGGCATGGCGGCCGTGGTTGCCGCAGTCTGGTTCGCTCAATTCTTTATGGCTGGCCTGCGGCTCTATTGGGTTGCGGCGGGAGCGCTCGCCGGCGTCGGCGGGCTGATCGGGGCCTACATGTACCTGCCGCACGTCAGGGTCCGTGTAGACCACTTCCTCGACCCTTCTACCGGCGATAGCTATCAGGTCAATCGCTCGATCGAAGCTTTCTCAAATGGCGGGCTGTGGGGGCGCGGCCCTGGCGAGGGCACGGTAAAGGATGTCCTCCCAGACGCCCACGCAGATTTCGTTTTCGCGGTGGCTGGGGAGGAGTTTGGCGTCGTTGTTTGCCTCGCCATTGTTGCATTGTTCGCGTTTGTCGTGCTCCGCGGATTTTCGCGAATGTCCCAGGAAGGCAACCTGTTTGTCTTGCTCGCGGCAACCGGGCTTTTGGTTCAGTTTGGGCTCCAAGCCGCCATTAACATGGCGTCGAGCCTGCATTTGATCCCGACCAAGGGTATGACCTTGCCGTTTCTGTCCTACGGCGGGTCGTCGCTACTGGCACTTGGGCTCGGCATGGGAATGATGCTCGCCCTGACAAGGCGGCGGCTAGGAGGAGGCGAGCTGTGAAAGGGTCCTTCGTGCTCGCCTCCGGCGGCACTGGCGGACATCTGTTCCCCGCCGAGGCGCTCAGCGCCGAGCTCATCGGTAGCGGGAACAACGTTCATCTTATCACTGATTCGCGAACCGAGACCTTTCCCTTGGAGGTTCCGCACATCGAGGTGCATCAAGTGCGAACCGGGCAGTTCGGAGGCGGGCCTGCCCATGCCGCTCATGCGCTTGGCGAATTGGCATTGGGCGTGCTGCAGGCACGCCGCCTGTTGCGGCGGCTTGCTCCTTCCTGCGTGATCGGTTTCGGCGGTTACCCCTCAGTGCCGACGATGCTTGCTGCAGTCTATCTTGGCCTTCCCACTGTGATCCATGAGCAGAACGCCGTGCTGGGTCGAGCCAATCGGCTGCTTGCGCCACGGGCGCGGCGGATCGCCACCTCTTTTCCGCTAACTGCAGGACTGCGTTCGGCCGACCGTGCAAGGACTGTTCATACGGGAAACCCGGTACGGCGGGGGGTGCTGGCGGTCGCGCAGACCAAATACAAACCGCCACAGCGAGGCGGAGAAATCGAGCTGTTGATCCTCGGCGGCAGCCAGGGAGCGCGAATTATGAGCGAGGTAATGCCGCCGGTCCTTGCGGCATTGCCGAGCCGACTGCGCGAGATGCTGCGGGTCAGTCATCAGGCCCGTCCGGAGGACCTCCCAGCCGCCGAGGCAATCTATCGGGGCAATCGAATCCGCGCCGATCTGCAGAGTTTTTTTGACGATGTGCCGGCGCGATTGGCGCGAGCGCAGCTGACGATTTGCCGGGCTGGTGCCTCGACTATCGCCGAACTTGCAGCTATCGGCCGCCCAGCTTTGTTGATCCCCTATCCGCACGCAACGGACGATCACCAGACGGTGAATGCGCGAGCATTCGCCGAGGCCGGCGGCGGTTGGGTCATATCGCAGGGCGAGCTGCGCCCCGATACGCTCGCGTTGCATCTGGAAAATCTGCTAGGCGACCCAGCGGCGCTGGGTGAGGCTGCCCGTCGTGCCGGCGAGTTTGGCCGGCGCGACGCGCCCAGCCGGCTTGCCCAACTGGCGGTCGAGCTCGGCATTGGCGGACGACCGCAGGGACGCGCGGCGTGAGAGCCCTTCCTCGCTCGATCGGACCTATTCACTTCGTCGGCATCGGCGGGATCGGCATGAGCGGCATTGCCGAGGTGTTGCATAATCTCGGTTACCAGGTTCAGGGTAGCGATTTGGCCGTCAGCACAAACGTACGGCGGCTTGTCGATCTCGGGATCCCGATCACTGTTGGCCATGCAGCCGAGAACCTGGGTGCGGCTGAGGTTGTCGTTATTTCGTCCGCCGTGAAGGCGGACAATCCGGAAGTCACGGCAGCACGGGCGCGGCGCCTGCCGGTGGTGCGCCGCGCCGAGATGTTGGGTGAGCTGATGCGGCTCAAATGGTCGCTGGCGATTGCGGGAACGCACGGGAAGACGACGACGACCTCGATGATCGGCGCGTTGCTCGAAACGGCGCAGCTTGACCCGACTGTGATCAACGGTGGGATCATAAACGCCTATGGGACCAATACCCGACTGGGAGCCGGAGATTGGATGGTGGTCGAGGCCGATGAGAGCGACGGCACCTTTACGCGGCTACCGGCGACCATTGCAGTCGTTACCAATATCGACCCTGAGCATCTCGACTACTACCGAGACTTCGACGCGCTGCGCCAAGCCTTCGAGGATTTTGTCGCGAACATCCCGTTCTACGGTTTCGCAGCGCTTTGCCTCGACCATCCGGTCGTGCAGGGAATGATCCCCAAATTATCGGACCGTCGTGTCCTGACCTACGGATTTAGCCCGCAAGCCGATATACGCGCCGTAGATGTTAGGCTGGGTGCCGACGGCGCGCGGTACGACATCGTCGTATCCGACACGTTGGCCGATCGCGGCCGCACGATCCCAGACCTGTTCTTGCCGATGTTCGGCCGTCACAATGTTCAAAATTCGTTGGCTGTCGCAACGGTCGCGGAAGCCATGGCCCTCGGCGACGACGCATTGCGTACTGCGTTGTACAATTTCAAAGGCGTGAAGCGCCGCTTTACCAAGACGGGCGAGTGGAATGGCGTCGCCGTAATCGACGATTACGGCCACCATCCGGTCGAGATAGCGGCGGTTTTGAAGGCCGCGCGCGCTATTGTCGACGGTAAGGTGATCGCGGTCGTACAGCCGCACCGCTATACTCGCGTGGCTCACCTGTTTGACGGGTTCTGCACCTGTTTCAACGACGCCGACGTCGTTCTCGTGGCGGATATCTATGCCGCGGGCGAAGCGCCGATCGAGGGCGTTAGCCGTGATGCTCTCGTCGCTGGGCTGATCGAGCATGGCCATCGCAACGCTCGCTCACTCGTGGATCCGAGCGATCTCCCTGGGATTTTAAGTGAGCTTGCTCGGCCGGGTGACATGGTGGTCTGCCTGGGCGCCGGCTCGATAACGGGATGGGCCAACGCCCTGCCGGGCGAACTCGCCGCGTTTCGGCCGTCCGGCAGGGTGGCATGACCCAACGGCGTCATTCTCCCCTGATGGCGCTTCTGCCCCCGGTTCGCGGTCGGCTGATCGAGAACGCGCCGGTCGGAAAGCAGACCTGGTTCGGCGTCGGCGGCAATGCCGAGGTGCTTTTTCGCCCCGCCGACGTCGCTGATCTTGCTGCTTTTCTCGCGGGTCTGCCGGCTGACATCCAGGTGACGGTGATCGGGGTCGGTTCCAACCTCCTGGTGCGCGACGGCGGCATCCCTGGAGTGACCATCCGCCTCGGCAGGGGGTGTGCGGCCGTCGTGATCGAGCAAGAGCAAATCCGAGCCGGCGCGGCGGCGCTTGCTCGCGTCGTGGCATTAGCTGCCGCCCGTGCGGGTCTCGCCGGCCTCGAATTCCTTTCCGGGATTCCGGGCTCGATTGGCGGCGGTCTGCGCATGAACGCGGGAGCCTACGGCCGGGACGTCAAAGAGACGCTGATTTGCGCCACGGCGCTCGACCGATCTGGTCGAAGCCATACCGTCTCTCGCGGGGCAATGGGCCTCTCCTATCGCCATTGCGATCTCGATCCAAGCTGGATCTTCGTCGAAGCGAGCCTGCGCGGCATTGCTGACGATCCGGCCGCGATTGCAGCCCGTCTCGATGAAATCCGCGCCACCCGCGAGGTGGCTCAGCCGGTGCGCGCGAGAACCGGTGGCTCGACGTTCAAGAACCCACCCGGAGGGAGTGCGTGGCGCTTGATCGACGACGCCGGGTGCCGCGGCCTGATTCGCGGCGGTGCGATGGTCTCGCAGCGGCACGCCAATTTTTTGATCAATGTCAGCCGGGCTACGGCGGCTGATCTTGAAAGTCTCGGCGAGGAGGTCCGGCAGCGGGTCTATGATAGTTCGGGCGTGATGCTGGAGTGGGAAATTGAGCGGATCGGCCGCCCGATTTCGGGAGCGGATGGGTCAGGCTTTTCCTTTCCGCGAGGCCGAGAAGCGGGCAGCTTAGTATCGTCTAATGGGCTCCTGGACCGCCGTCTTCGCGGGGTGACGGTGCAGACTGTCCGCAGCTAGAGAGGGGACAGTGGACAAGACAGTGGCGGTGGTGATGGGGGGGTGGTCGCCCGAGCGCGAGGTCTCGTTGTCGAGCGGCCATGAATGCGCGAAGGCCCTCGTCGACCGCGGATACAAGGTACGCCTTGTGGACGCCGGTCGGGACTTAACGGCCTTGATGCGCGCCTTTGAGCCGCGGCCTGACATCATTTTCAACGCGTTACATGGGGTCGGCGGCGAAGACGGAACGGTGCAGGGTGTCTTTGAGATGCTCGGCATCCCGTACACCCACTCGGGGGTTCTTGCCTCCGCGCTGGCGATGCACAAGCCGACGGCGAAAGCGGTCTTCCGCGACGCTGGTCTGCCGGTGGTTGACGGCATGGTTGCGTGCCCCGAGGAGCTTACGGAGCGCGACCCGATCCCAGCCCCCTTCGTGGTTAAACCGACCAATCAAGGCTCCAGCGTCG
Source organism: Allostellaceae bacterium (assembly GCA_045802495.1). Taxonomy (GTDB): domain Bacteria; phylum Pseudomonadota; class Alphaproteobacteria; order ATCC43930; family CGMCC-115725; genus AP-15. The sequence continues at coordinate 9,668 of JBJMQW010000189.1, forward strand.
GCGTGCGCATCGTGCGCGTCAACGACAATTCCTGGCGGCAAGAGGCGATGGGCTGGCCGTTCGGCGCCGAGGTTTTGGTCGAGCGCTTTGTTCCCGGACGAGAGCTGACCGTCGCGGTTATGGGAAATCGGGCGCTCGGCGTTTGCGAGATCGTCCCGCGCGGCGCGTTCTACGACTATACGGCGAAGTACGCGGCGGGTGGCTCGGATCACCTCGTTCCCGCACCAGTTCCGCCGGCTGTCTACGAAGAAGCGCTCGACATTGCTCTGCGAGCCCATCAGGTCCTCGGCTGTCGAGGGGTCAGTCGGGCGGACCTCCGATTCGACGATACGGGAGCCGGTTGCGGACAGCTTTACCTGTTGGAGGTCAATACACAGCCCGGGATGACGCCAACGTCGCTGGTGCCCGATATCGCTCGCCATGCCGGCATCGCCTTCGACGAGCTCGTCGCGTGGATCGCGGAGAATGCGACATGCGGCGGATGAACGGCGCCGCGGGGCGGCGTGCCCCACAGCGACGGGTTCGGGCTCTGCTTCGCCGCTTCAGCGTCTGGATCGGCGTCCCAGCTGCGCTCGCTCTCGGGCTACTGGGCGCAGTACAGCTGGGTCGTTCGCCTCTGGGACAATCGGCGCTGCAATACACCGGCGACGTTCTGCTCGACGGTACCGCACGATTCGGTCTCGTAGTCGCCGACGTCAAAGTCGAGGGGCGGGAGACGACGGAGCGCGAAACGATCATGACGGCGCTTGGCGTCCGATCAGGCGCCCCGATTCTTGCGATGAGCCCAAGACGCGCTAAGGAGCAACTCGAAGCGCTACCCTGGGTCCGCTCGGCCGTGGTCGAGCGCCGGCTTCCCGACACCCTCTATGTTCGCCTTGTCGAACGTAAACCGCTGGCGTTGTGGCAGCATGGCGGCAAACTCGATCTCATCGACACCGGTGGAGCGACAATTCCGGTGACCCGGCTTGACCGCTTTGCGAAGCTGCCTATGGTGGTGGGCGATCATGCGGCAAGTCATGCGGCAGCGCTCCTGGAGATGCTAGCGACGGAGCCTGATCTCGCCGCGCGGGTGAGCGCCGCGATCCGCGTTGGAGATCGCCGCTGGAATCTGCTCATCGACAATTCGATCGACGTTCTGTTGCCGGCTGATGAGCCCGCAGCCGCATGGGCCCAGCTCGCCCGCCTTGAGCGGTCGAGCGCGATCTTGAAACGCGATGTACGAACGGTTGATGTGCGCCTCCCGGACCGGCTGGTCGTGCGGGTCAACCCGGAAGCGCTGAAAGATGCGCCAACGCCAAAAAAAGGACGCCCACCGGCGAAAAATACATGACCGTAACCGCGGAAGCGCCAACGCGCGCCAGGAAGGGAAAGGAAGCGGTGGGCCCCGGAACGGCAGGCTTGGTCAAGTCGCGTCGTCCCTCGATCCGGCCTCGCGGCAGTCTGGTCGTCGCGCTCGATATTGGCACCAACAAGATCTGCTGCTTTATCGCGCGCGTCGAAGACGACAACCCTCGCGTACTCGGGATAGGCCATCAGATTTCGCGCGGCGTGCGAAACGGAACCATCGTCGATCTCGAGGCGGCGGGCGGCTCCATTCTGAACGCCGTCCACGCCGCAGAGGAAATGGCGGGCGAGACGATAGAGCGTGTCGTAGCCAACCTGTCCGGCGGGTTCTCCGCGTCCCGCATCGTCCGGGCCGAGATCGGCGTCACCGGGCGCGAGATCGCCGATTCTGATATGCGGCGGGTTCTGGAGCACGGCTATTTGCTGCGGGACCCGGGGGATCGGCAAGTGATCCACTCGGTCCCGGTTGGATTCTCTGTGGATGACAGCCGCGGCATTCGTGACCCGCGCGGCATGCTTGGGCAGCGCCTCGGCGTCAATATGCATGTTGTGACCGCAAGCGCCGCCAACGTGCGCAATCACAGCTCCGCTGTTGGCCGCTCGCATCTCGAAATAGATGCTCTGGTGGTCAGCCCTTATGCGTCCGGGCTGGCGTGCCTTGTCGAGGACGAGATCGGTCTCGGGGTGACTGTCATCGATATGGGCGGCGGAACGACGACGATCGGAGTGTTCTTCGACGGTAATCTGATATTCGCCGATTACGTGCCGGTCGGGGGAGGGCACGTGACCAACGACATCGCGCGTGGGCTATCGACCACTATCGCTCACGCCGAGCGCCTGAAAACGTTGTTTGGCAGTGCCATCGCCGCGAGCACGGATGAGCGCGAGATGATCGCCGTCCCGCAAATCGGCGAAGAAGAGGACGGACAGGTCAACCATGTGCCGAGATCGCTGCTCGTCGGGATCATCGCCCCGCGGATCGAGGAGACCTTCGAGCTGGTGCGCAATCGCCTTGAGGCGAGCGGGTTCGACAAGGTCGCCGGCCGGCGCGTCGTGTTGACCGGCGGAGCCTGTCAGCTGCACGGAGCACGGGAGTTTGCCGGCCTCATCCTTGATAAGCAGGTGCGGATAGGGCGCCCGCAACGGGTCGCTGGCCTTGCCGAGGCGACCAACGGCCCGGCTTTTGCGACGACCGCGGGATTGTTGCATTTCGCCTTGTCGGAGCGCGCCGAAGTGTCTGGGACGAGGCGCATCCCGCAAGGTCCGGGCACAGGGGTTTTGGGCCGCCTGGGTCGTTGGCTGAAAGAGAATTTCTGAGCCGCATCAGTTTATTGCTCGCCCGGCCACCGCGTGAGCCAGCGAGGGGGGAGCCCGGACCGGTCCGGGTATCGTTAGGGGCATAGCAGTGGAGGACGACTGTATGATCAACCTGAGCATTCCAAGGGACGAGCACGAGATGAAACCCCGTATCACAGTGGTCGGGGTCGGCGGCGCCGGGGGAAACGCCGTCAACAACATGATCCGTTCAAATCTGATCGGCTGCGAGTTCGTGGTCTGCAACACCGACGCACAGGCGCTGCAGCAATCAACGGCACAGCGTAAGATCCAACTCGGCATCGGCGTCACGCGCGGGCTGGGCGCTGGCTCGCGCCCCGACGTCGGGCGGGCCGCGGCAGAGGAGGCTCTGGACGAGATCCTCGAAGCAATGGGTGGGTCGAACATGGTGTTCATCACCGCCGGAATGGGCGGCGGCACCGGCACCGGAGCCGCCCCCGTGATTGCTCGAATCGCCCGCGAATCTGGAATCTTAACGGTCGGCGTCGTGACCAAGCCCTTTCATTTCGAGGGCAGTCATCGCATGCGCATCGCCGATACCGGCATCGATGAGCTGCAGAAATTTGTCGATACCCTGATCATCATCCCGAACCAGAACCTGTTCCGCGTCGCCAACGAGCGCACGACCTTTGCCGACGCGTTCAAAATGGCCGATGACGTGTTGCATTCCGGAGTGCGCGGCGTCACCGACCTCATGGTCATGCCCGGGCTGATCAACCTTGATTTCGCCGATATCCGGACCGTGATGGGCGAGATGGGCAAGGCGATGATGGGCACCGGCGAGGCCGAAGGTGAAAAGCGGGCGACCGACGCCGCCGAGGCGGCGATTTCGAACCCGCTCCTCGAAGACGTGTCGATGAAGGGCGCCCGAGGCGTCTTGATCAACATTACCGGCGGCCTCGACATGACATTGTTCGAGGTCGACGAGGCGGCCAATCGCATCCGTGAGGAGGTCGATCCCGAGGCCAACATCATCTTCGGCTCGACCTTTGATGAGCGCCTCGAGGGTAAGATGCGCATCTCGGTGGTCGCGACCGGCATCGATGCGGAAGCGGTTTCGCAACCGCGTCCCGCCATCAGCCTTGTCAGCAGCCGCGAGGCGCTCCCGCAGCTGCGAGAGGCGACAACCGGCGGCTATACGCAGCCCGTGCTTACTCGCAATGCGGCGCAGCCCTCAAAGCCCGCGCCGCGTCTCGAACCGGAGAGCGAGCCCTTGCCGCCGGCGGCCGAGGCGGCGGAAAGCGCGGCGCTTCGAGGCGGGGCTTTCATTGCGCCCAAACCCGCCGACGCCGGGGCTGCACGCCCGGTGCTTCTCACCCAGCCCGCGGTCCCCGCGAGCGTATCCAAGGATCCTGCTCCAAAGCCGAAGGGGCGGGTGCCGAGCCTGATCGAGCGCGTCACCGGCGTCGGCCGAGCCCGCGTCACCCCCTCGGAGCCGCCGCCGCGCCCGCCTGCGCCGCCTGCGAAATCCTCAGCGGCCGAGGCTGCAACGCAGCCCCGTCTGGCGCCCCTGGAACCCGACGATCGGCCTAATCTGAGCAAGGAAGAGGATCTTCTCGACATACCCGCTTTCCTGCGCCGCCAAGCGAACTGAGGGACCAACAAAAAAGCCGGCACCCGTAGGTGCCGGCCGGGAGCTCAGTTGGCGGTTCTCTCTCAGAAGTCGTCCATGCCGCCCATGCCGTGATCATGCGGCATGGCGGGCATCGGTTTCTTCTCCGGTTTTTCCGCTACCATCGCCTCGGTGGTGACGAGCAACCCCGCCACCGACGCCGCATTCTGCAAGGCCAGCCGGACGACCTTGGTCGGGTCGAGAATGCCGGCCTTGATCATGTCGACGTATTCGCCGGTCTGCGCGTCGAAGCCGCGATTCGGGTCGTCCGAATCGAGAAGCTTGCCGACGACAATCGATCCCTCGGTGCCGGCATTCTCGGCAACTTGGCGCACCGGCCACTGCAATGCCCGACGGACAATGTCGATGCCGACCTTCTGGTCGCTGTTCTCAGGCGTCAGCCCATCAAGCGCCTTGGCGGCATAGAGCAGGACGACACCGCCGCCTGGAACAATGCCTTCCTCGACCGCCGCGCGCGTGGCATGGGTGGCGTCATCGACCCGGTCTTTTCTTTCCTTGACTTCGATCTCGGTAGCGCCGCCGACGCGGATCACCGCCACTCCGCCCGCCAGCTTTGCGAGCCGCTCCTGGAGCTTCTCCCGATCATAGTCCGAGGTCGTCTCTTCGATCTGCTGGCGTATCTGGCTGCATCGGCCTTGGATGTCGTCCTTCTTGCCGGCCCCGTCGATGATCGTTGTGTTCTCCTTTTCGACTCTGACGCGCCTGCCTCTGCCAAGCATGTCGAGCGTCACGTTCTCGAGCTTGATGCCGAGGTCTTCGCTGATCACCTGGCCGCCGGTCAGGATCGCCATGTCCTCGAGCATCGCCTTGCGGCGATCGCCAAAGCCCGGCGCTTTGACCGCCGCAACCTTCAGACCGCCGCGCAGCTTGTTGACGACCAGGGTAGCCAGAGCCTCGCCCTCAATGTCCTCGGCGACGATCAGCAACGGTTTGCCCGACTGAACTACCGCCTCCAGCAATGGCAGCAGCGACTGCAGGCTCGACAGCTTCTTTTCGTTCAGCAGGATGTAAGGATCGTCGAGCTCGGCGACCATCTTCTCGGCATTGGTCACAAAATAGGGACTGACATAGCCGCGGTCGAACTGCATGCCCTCGACGACGTCGAGCTCGGTCTCGAGAGACTTGGCTTCCTCGACGGTAATGACGCCTTCATTACCGACCTTTTGCATCGCTTCGGCAATCATCCGGCCGATCTCTTTGTCGTTGTTGGCGGACACCGTGCCGACCTGCTGGATCTCGTCGTTGGTCGAAACTTTCTTGGAGCGCCTTCCGATTTCCGCGACGACCGCGTCGACGGCGCGGTCGATGCCGCGTTTCAGGTCCATCGGGTTGAGGCCCGCCGCGACAGCCTTCGCGCCTTCGCGCACGATCGCCTGCGCGAGAACCGTCGCGGTGGTTGTCCCGTCGCCGGCGAGATCGCTGGTCTTCGAGGCCACCTCGCGAACCATCTGTGCGCCCATGTTTTCGAACTTGTCGCCTAGCTCGATCTCCTTCGCGACGGTCACCCCGTCCTTGCTGATGCGCGGAGCGCCGAACGATTTGTCGAGCACGACGTTTCGGCCCTTGGGGCCCAACGTCACCCTGACCGCATTGGCCAGAATATCGACGCCGCGCAGCATCCGCTCGCGCGCATCAGTATGAAACCGTACCTCTTTTGCCGCCATGACCGGTCCTCCCTTACCCTACGACGCCCATGATGTCGGATTCCTTCATGACGACGAGATCCTCGCCGTCTATCTTGATCTCGGTGCCGGACCACTTTCCAAACAGCACGCGGTCGCCGACCTTGACATCGAGCGGATGCAGCTTGCCGTCTTCGCCGCGGGCGCCGGGACCGGCGGCGATGATTTCTCCCTCCATCGGCTTTTCCTGGGCGGTGTCGGGAATGAGGATGCCGCCCTTCGTTCTCTCCTCCTGCTCGATGCGGCGGACCAGCACACGATCCTGCAACGGTCGAAAATTCACGGGACCCCTCCGTAAGACATATAGATCAAATGCGATTTGGCACTCTCCCACTGAGAGTGCCAGCAACATAGACTCCTATGCCCCGCCTTTCAAGCGCCCGCGGAATTGGGGTTTAGGGCAGAATTCAAAATTGGCTCTTGACGGTGGGCGAGCTCTATTTTTAAATCTAACTGTCGCCAACTAGCAGGAGGGTGTGCAGCAGACATGACGCCACCTGGAGAACCGCAGTTGCCGACCGCTTGGCATCGGCAACCGAGTTTAAAGTCCAAGAGATAGCTCGGCCTAGAGTCCGAGCGCGAAGATCGATCTTCGCACAGCGGCCCCCGCCTGACGCTGAACGCGCGCGGGGGCCTTGGCGTTTCAAAGGCGGCCGCGATAAATTCCGGCGGATTATGACAACGAGATCCGACGGATGATGCTCGACAGCTCGGGGCCGACCTCGCGCATTTATTTCTCGCAGCGGCTGCGGCTGCACTACGTCGATTGGGGCAATCCGGCAGCGCCTCCGCTACTGCTCGTTCATGGCGGGCGGGACCATTGTCGCAACTGGGATTGGGTGGCCAACGGTCTGCGCCGTGAGTGGCACGTGCTGGCGCCCGACTTGCGCGGTCACGGCGACAGCCAGTGGTCGCCCGACGGGAATTACAGTGTGGCTGGTTATGTCTATGATCTCGCTCAGCTGATTCACCAGCAAGAGCTCGCGCCGGTAACGATCCTTGCCCATTCCCTCGGCGGCGTGATCGCATTGCGCTATGCCGGCATCTATCCCGACAGCGTCAATAGGCTGATCGCCATTGAAGGGCTCGGCGCGTCGCCGCGGAGGGTCGCCGAACATTCCAAGCGGGGCATCGCCGAACGAATGCAGGACTGGATCACCGAGCAGCGCGCCCTTTCCGGGAGGATGCCGCGCCGGTATGCCTCGATCGAGGATGCCTTCAGGCGTATGCAGGAGGAAAACCGCCACCTCACCCCCGAGCAGGCGCTGCATCTGACCCAGCACGGAGTAAACCAGAACGAGGACGGCACCTATAGCTGGAAGTTCGACAATTATGTGCGGGCGGACCGGCCTTATGAGATGACGATCGGCGAGATGCAGGAGCTGTGGCAGCGCATTACTTGTCCGACGCTCCTCGTTTACGGCCAGGAGAGCTGGGCCTCGGACCCGCTGAAGGATGGGCGGGCGCGTCATTTCCGAAATGCGAAAGTCGTCGCGATAGAAGGCGCCGGCCATTGGGTCCACCATGATCGGCTCGATGTGTTCCTCGAGCTGGTGCGAGATTTTCTCGATGGCGCGTGATGCTGTGGCATGACTAGGACGCATTGCCAAAGATCGGGTGCACGACCCGGTCGCCCGCGGCAATTCCCAGGCGCGCGGCGGTCCCGCCATTCAGCTCGATGACGGCACGAACCGGCGCCTCGGCGGCAATTACGTCGAGCGATTGCGGCACTGCCCGCTGGTGAATGTTGACGATCCGGCCTTGCGCATCGACGAACAGCATATCGAGCGGAATCAGCGTGTTACGCATCCACATCGTCGCCGTGGTGGGATGCTTGTAGTCGAACAGCATGCCGGCGTCAGGCGCCAGGCTGCGCCGGAACATCAAGCCTTGGGTCATTTGCTCCGGTGTTTCGGCGACTTCTACCTTGAAACTGTGCGGTCCAGTGGTGCTGACGATCGTCAGCTGCGATGTTGGAAACTGCTGGAGTTCCGCACCTGGCGATACCCCGATCAGACCTGTCAGCAGAGGCACCAAAAGCGGCAGGAGTGCGCGGCGGTCAATCATAGGTGGCCCGGTCTGCGATTTTTACTCTGCCCTCGCCCGGCGCGAGCGGGTTCGAAGCGCCGGCCGGATTGTGTCATATGCGCGATCGCCGACAAAAGCGGAGAGGTGTGGGCTTGTTGTCCGAGCCTACGCGACCCGGCGCGGAGACACATCGTTGCTCCAGGACTACAACCAAAATTTGTGCTGTTTATTACAACCCGCCGCATCTGCAGCGAGTCTACGCGAAACTCCCCTATTGGTTGTAATTCTCGCGATCTGACGAGCGGGCCAAGAGACCCGGGAAGTTGCCCATGAGCACTGACCATTCAAAGGAATTGTACAATATGAATTCGGCAATTTTGCGACCGTGACTCGGCGTGATCTCGGCGTCGGCTCGATCCGGGGACTCCCTCATGGCGGGTTATGGCGCGTGAACGCGGCTCCCGCAGACTCGCGGCGGAGCCAGGTTACGGAAGCAAATGCGCCGAGCCACGATCCAGCGGCCGCGAACAGCACATATATCGCGTTCTCGGTGTAACTGATGACCGCGAACGCCGATAATAAGTACCAGATGGCGCTCCAGTTTGCCGCCCAAACCCGACGCCTGCCGCTGACCGCCGCATTGAAGAATACATAGGCCGCATCGGTGGCCGCTGTGGAGGCGAGTACGCCCAACGCTATGAGGGGGTGGACCCCAAGGATCATGATAGGTCTCCGTGCTCTGAACTCGTTCGCCGGGCCCGCTCCAGGCGTCGTCGAGGCCTTTGATGTCGGTAGCCATTGACGCTTGCTCGCGGACGCGCGTCTGATTGGAAGATCGGACCTTTTTCGAGAAAGCGCATGCCGTTCGACAATGCCTCTGGCTCTGCTCTTGAAGCCCGCCTTCGGCGCGAGATTCGGGGCGAAGTGCTGTTCGACGCGTTCAGCCGCGGCCGCTATGCGACGGATGCGTCGATCTACCAGATCGAGCCGTTGGGCGTCGTCGTGCCGCAACGCCGCGAGGATGCCGCGGCGGCGATCGCGATTGCGCGCGAGGAGGGGGTGCCGGTATTGCCGCGCGGCGCCGGCACCTCGCAATGCGGGCAGACCGTCGCGCGGGCGCTCGTCATCGATTGCAGCAAACATCTCGACCGGGTGATTGCGGTCGATGTCGAAGGGCGGCGGGCGCGGGTCGAGCCGGGGGTCGTGCTCGACCGGCTCAACCGGCTGTTGCGCAAGGACCGGCTGTTCTTCCCGGTAGACCCGTCGACGGCGAGCCGCGCCACGATCGGCGGCATGACCGCCAACAACAGCTGCGGCTCGCGCTCATTGCGCTACGGCAACATGGTGCACAATGTGTGCGGGGTCGATGCGCTGCTCGCCGATGGTACCCAAGCCTGGTTCGGCGAGGTTCCCGGAAATTTCAGTAATGGCGCAATGCCGGAGCGCTATCGCGAGCTCGTGACCGGCATGCGCGCGTTGCGCCGGCGCGAGGCCGAGGAGATCGAGCGGCGGTTCCCGAAAGTGCTGCGGCGGGTCGGCGGCTACAATATCGACAGTATCAGCGAGGCCGGCCACAACATGGCGCGGCTGCTGGTCGGCTCCGAAGGCACCCTCGCCTTTTTCAACGAAATCGAGCTCGAATTGCAGCCGATCCCCCAGCACCGGGTCCTCGGCATCTGTCATTTCCCGAGCTTCTACGGCGCGATGGCGGCGACCCGGCGGATCGTCGAGCTGGGCCCGAGCGCCGTCGAGCTGGTCGACCGCACGATGATCGAGCTGTCGCGCGCGATCCCGATGTTCCGCGCGGTGGTTGACCGCTTTGTCGAGGGCGAGCCGGCAGCATTGCTGTTGACCGAGTTCTCCGGCGACGACCCGCCGGAAAATTTGCGGCGGCTCAAGGGACTCGTCGAATTGATGGGCGATCTCGGCTTGCCGGGCGCCGTTGTCGAGGCCGTCGACCCTGCCTTTCAGCAGGCGGTCTGGGAGGTCCGCGCGCAGGGCCTCAACATCATGATGTCGATGAAAGGCGACGGAAAACCGGTATCCTTTCTCGAGGATTGCGCCGTCAATCTCGAGGACCTCGCCGACTACACCGAGCGTCTGACGCGCATCTTCGAGAAGCATGGGACTTATGGCACCTGGTATGCGCATGCCTCGGTCGGCTGCCTGCACGTACGTCCGGTGCTCAACGTCAAGCAGGACCTCGAAGTCAAAAAGATGCGGGCGATCGCCGAAGAGGCTTTCGCGATGGTCCGCGAATACAAGGGTTCGCATTCGGGCGAGCATGGCGACGGGCTCGTGCGCTCCGAGTTCCACGAGGCGATGTTCGGCTCGCGTATGGTCCGCGCCTTCGAGGAAGTGAAGGACGCCTTCGACCCGCAAGGCCTCTTCAACCCCGGTAAGATTGTCCGGCCGCCGAAGATGGACGACCGCAGCCTCTTCCGCTTCAAGCCGGATTACCGGCAATTGCCGATCGAAACCGCGCTCGACTGGTCGGAATGGGGCGGTTTTGCCGCGGCCGCGGAGATGTGCAACAACAACGGCGCCTGCCGCGCCCGTGACACGGCCGTTATGTGCCCTTCCTTCCGTGCCTCCGGCGACGAGCAGCATCTGACGCGCGGCCGCGCCAACACGTTGCGGCTGGCGCTCTCCGGGCAGCTCGGGCCCGATGCGCTCGTCTCGGACGACATGCGCGAGACGATGGCGCTGTGCATCTCGTGCAAGGGATGCAAGCGCGAATGCCCGACCGGCGTTGACATGGCGCGCATGAAGCTCGAGTTCCTGCACCATTACCGAAAGCGCCACGGGCTCACGCCGCGCGACCGTCTGATCGCCTTCTTGCCGCGTTACGCCCCTTATGCGTCACGCATCGCGCCGCTGCTGAACTTGCGGAACCGGATCCCGTTTCTGGCGCAGCTCGGCGAGCGGCGGTTTGGTCTGAGCGCCCGCCGGAAATTGCCGCAATGGTCCGCCCGCCCCTACGCCGGTTCGGGATTCTCCCTCTCCGCCCCCACCCCCTTCCCTCCCCCGCTTGCGGGGGAGGGAAGGGTGGGGGCTGACAGCGGACCGCCAGTGGTATTGTTGGTCGACACGTTCAACCGTTATTTCGAGCCGGAGAACGCGCACTCCGCCGAGCGCGTGCTGACGCGCGCCGGCTACCGCGTCGTCTCCGCCGACCCAATGCGCGGCCGGCCACTTTGCTGCGGCCGAACCTTCTTCTCCGCCGGGCTCGTCGACGAGGCGCGCCACGAGGCCCGGCGTGCGCTCGACGCACTGATGCCTCATGTCGGGGCGGGCACGCCAATCGTCGGGTTGGAGCCGTCCTGCCTGTTGACCTTGCGCGACGAATTCCCGGCGCTGCTGCCGGGTGCTCAAACCAAGGCGCTTGCCGAACGCGCGCAGCTTTTCGAGGAATTTGTCGCAAGCGAACGCGCGGCCGGCCGCTTCCAATTGGCCTTGGCCCCGATGGAGGGGTGCGCGGCAATGCTGCACGGGCATTGTCACCAGAAAGCGTTTGGCACCGTCGGTGCGGCGGCTAAGGCGCTGCAGCTCATCTCCGGCCTCACGGTCGAGACGTTTGATTCGACCTGCTGCGGCATGGCCGGCTCGTTCGGCTATGAGGCCGAGCATTACGAAATGTCGCTAAAGATCGGCGAGCTCGGCGTATTGCCAAAAATCCGGGCAGCGCCGCCCGAGACGATGATCGCCGCCAACGGCACGAGCTGCCGGCACCAGATCGCCGATGCAGCGGGCCGCGAGGCCCGTCACTTGGTCCGTATCCTCGACGAAGCGTCCGCGGGAGCGTGAAGTGGAGAAACTTGAGATCGTGTTTGATCCGCTGCCGGGGGATTCCCTGAGCCGGTTCGTTACGGAATCTCTTGCCTCATACAACATCGCGGCGACGGGCCAAGAGAGCTGGTACCCGGTCGGCTTCTTCCTGAAGAGCAGCCGCGGAGAATGGTTGGGTGGCTTGCTCGGCAACATATGGGGCGGCTGGCTGCACGTAACCCATCTCTGGGTAGCCGCGCCGGTACGACGCCACGGAAATGGTACTCGGCTGCTCCGGGCGGCGGAAGAATATGCCATTGAACGAGGCTGCTTTGCCGCGACACTGGAGACGGCGAGCTTTGAGGCGCGCCCCTTCTACGAAAAGCTCGGATACGAGGTGTTTGCTGCGCTCGAGGACTACCCGCCAGGGCATACGAAGTTCTATCTTCGCAAGCAGCTCGCGGCAAAGCCAACTCCGAGGTGAATGACCATGCGGCCTGTTGTTACCCTCCCCGAGCGGGCGGCAGCACTGCTCGACTTCTGGTTCGGGCCTGTTGGCGACCCTGACCGCGAGCGGCACCGCGAGATCTGGTTCAAGGCGACCGAGGAGTTCGACGCGGCGCTGCGTCGCGAGTTTCTCGCCGATTACGAAGCGGCGGCAGCCCGCACGCTGCGCTCATGGGAGGCTTCGGCCGAGGGGGCACTCGCGCTGGTGCTGCTGCTCGATCAGCTCCCTCGCAACATCTTTCGTGAAACCCCGCGCGCGTATGCAACGGATGCAGCTGCCTGCGCCACGGCGGACCGGGCGCTCGAACGAGGGTTTGATCAGATCGTCCCTCCTGCCTGGCGGTTGTTTTTCTATATGCCCTTCCATCACAGCGAGAACATCGCTGACCAACGGCGCTCTGCGGCGTTGTTCAACGCCCTGCCACGAAATCCAGATCGCGGCGGCTCCTTGCGGCGTTACGGATGCCCCTATATCGAGGTTATCGAGCGCTTCGGCCGCTTTCCGCACCGCAACGAGATCCTCGGGCGGGATCCAACACCCGCCGAGATCGCTTTTATGGCCGAGCGGGCTCGCGATCGGGCACGGGGGTAGCCGCTTGCTGGCTAAGTGCCCGCTCGACCATCCGCCGAGCGATCTCGTTTTCGCCCATTATGATCAGATCGGCACCACAGCGCCCGAGATACTCAACCTCCTCGTCGGAATGAGAGCGCGCGATGATCTCGAGACGCGGATTGGCCGCCCGGCCTTGCTCGACGATCTGTCCGGCCTCGAATGCATCCGGAATGGCGACCAGGAGACTGCGCGCCGTCGCCAGGTTGGCGGCCGCGATCACCTCGGGCGCGGCGCCGTTGCCGTGAATGGTTTCGATGCCGCGGGCGCGCAATTTGTCGACCAGCTCATGCCTGTCTTCAATCACTAAAAATGGCAACGCCTCGCGCTCCAGTTCGTCGCCGACACGGCTTCCCACACGTCCAAAGCCGACAAGAACCAGATGGTCTCGCAGGGTCGTGGTCGGCAGATCGGTAGCAGGTGTCTCTGCGGCAGCATCGGCGGTCCGGCGTTCGAGCCAAGGACGAATGCGCTCAAGGGCAGCGAAATATAGTGGATTGAGCAGGATGGAGAGGATAGCGCCGGCAAGGATCAGATCCCGGCCTTCCTCCGGCAACAGCCCGAGCCAGACCCCGATCCCTGCAAGGATGAACGAGAATTCACCGATCTGCGCAAGGCTCGCGGCGATCGTCAACGCGGTGCTCAACGGCTGCCCGAGCGCGAGCACGATCAGCAGCGCGGACAACGGATTGCCCACGATGATGATCAGCAACGTCGCAATCACCGGCCCCGGTTCGTGCACCAGGGTCATCGGATTGAACAGCATCCCCACCGACACGAAGAAGAGCACCGCGAAGGCCTCGCGCAGCGGCAACGACTCTTCGGCCGCGCGGTGGCTGAGCTCGGATTCGGCAAGCACCATGCCAGCGAAGAAGGCGCCCAGGGCGAACGAAATGCCGAACAGCTCGGCCGCCCCATAGGCGACGCCCAGCGCGACCGAGAGCACGGCCAAACGGAACAGCTCGCGGGAGCCGGTGTGAGCGACATAGTGAAGGACCCGAGGGATCACCTGCCGGCCAATCAGCAACATCAGTGCGACGAAGGCCGCCACCTTGAGAAAGGTGGCGCCGAGGGCGGTCGCGATTTCGCGCATGTCCGCGGCCTTCGCCGCTTCCCCGGTCCCACCGAGCAGGCCCGCGACCGGCGGCAGCAGCACCAAAGTCAGCACCATCGCGAGATCTTGGATGATCAGCCAGCCGATTGCAGTCCGTCCCTGATCGGTGTCGAGGAGGCGTCGCTCTTGCAAAGAGCGCAGCAGAACCACGGTGCTGGCAACCGACAGCGCGAGGCCGAACACCACCTCGGCGCCGAGCTTCCAGCCAAAGCCCCACGCCAATCCCATTCCAAGCAGGGTAGCGACGGCGATTTGGATGAGAGCGCCGGGGATGGCGATAACCCGAACCGAAAGGAGGTCATTCAGGGAAAAATGGAGCCCGACGCCGAACATCAGCAGGATGACGCCAATCTCCGCGAGTTCTCCCGCCAATGCGGGATCGGCGACAAAACCCGGGGTGAACGGACCGACCAGCACGCCGGCGAGAAGGTAGCCGACGATCGGTGAGGTCCGCACCCGATGGGCCAAGGCGCCCAGCACGAAGGCGAGGACGAGGCCTCCGACGATCGTTGCAATCAGCGGCGTGTGATGCGGCATGGGTATTCCGTCAACTCCGGCGCGCGAAGCCGAGGAGCCGGGCAGCCGGGCCGACCGTCCAGCCCTGCACGACGAGCGAGGCAATCACCAGGATGAAGATACTGGCGAACAAACGCTCGTCGCGGCGCGGATCGGCGAGGGCAGGGATTATACTCAGATAGATCGGCACCGCGCCGCGCAATCCCACCCAGGAGGCGAAGGCGGTCTCACGCAGCGTGAACCTAAACGGCAGCAGGCAGGCGAAGACGGCTAAGGGTCGCGCTACCACCATCAGAACCGCAGCTCCGATAACCGCCCCCGTCAAATGGGGAGGCAGCTCGTGCGGCGCGATCAATAGCCCGAGCATGACAAACAACACGATCTGGGCTAGCCATGCCATTCCTTCGAAAAAATGCTCGACCTGTTGTTGCGTCGGATAATCCGCGGCGCCGGTCATCACCGCGGCGATATAGATCGCCAGAAAGCCGCTCGTGCCGAGCAGCTGAGCCAAACCAAAGACCGTCAGACCGCCGGCAAGGACCAGCACCGGCGCTAGCGAAGCTTCGAGCCGCAGCCGTTTCAGCAACTCCGCGAGCGCCCACCCGCCAGCGAGCCCCAATATGGCGCCGCCTGCCATTTCCCTCAAAAAGAGAAGCGCTGCGTCACCGGGACCAATCGAGCCGGGTTCGGCGATCAGGCGCATCAGCAGGAAAGTCAAAAACACCGACATCGGGTCGTTCAGCCCTGATTCGACTTCGAGCAGGGCAAGCAACCGCTCGGAAAGCGCAGCACCGGCGCGTCGCAACAAGACCGCGACAGCCGCGGCGTCGGTCGGCGCGGCGGCCGCCCCGGCCAGCAACGCGCCCAACAACGGCACGCCATCGACCAGTGTTATGAACAAGCCCAGCACCGAGGCGGTTACCGCGACCCCGACCGTCGCCAGCACGGCGGCTGGCCAGAAGGCAAGCCGCAGCAGCGCGACGGGTGTCTGGAGCCCTCCTTCGAACAGGATCACCGCCAGCGCGACGCTGCCGATCAGATAGGCGGAGTTGAAGTCCTCGAACGGTATGCCGAGCACGCCGTCAGCGCCCGCGAGCATGCCGAAACCGAGAAAGACCAGCAGTATCGGCGCCCCGACGCGCCGCGAGACCAGTCCGGCGAGGATGCTCGCCAAACCGAGTATGCCGCCAAGCAGGATCAGTTCATGCGCTCTCGCGATCGCGGCATGGCCGACGGCGATCAGCTCGGAGCCGGTCATTTCCATGGCCGCATCGGCGCTGCCTCGAAGCTGGGGGTGCAGAAAAGCATTGATCGGGGCTGACGGCAGGTCAATAACGCCGCCCTGAGAAATAGACCCTCAGACAGCAGCGGCTGGTTCTCGATCAAGGCCGGGCACTTCCGGCGGCCTCCAGCGACAGCGTCGCGCTTGTCGCCCCCATCGGATCGGGGCAGCATCCCGGGCGACGTAACCTGCCAGCGAGGGGGAAAATATGGCTTCAGTAACGCGCACCTGCGCGGGCATCGCGCTCGCGATCGGCGTCCTGACGGGCGTTGCTCCGACCCCGGCCGCCGGTCAGGTTCTGATCGTCGGCAACGATGAAAAGCAAGGGTGGGACGAAAACGCCAAGGCGATTCTTCGTGAACCCGGCAAGGACACGCTATCGGTCATCGACATCTCCAAGCCTGAGGCGCCGCAGATCACGGCGACAATCCCGCTCAGCAATTCGGTGGTCGGGCCGCCGACCAACCTCGCCATTCATCCGTCGGGCGAAATCGCCTTTGTCGCCAATTCGATGATGCCGGTTGTCGAAGGGTGGGGGCACAAGTTGGCGCCCGACGACAAAATCTTCATGGTGAACCTCAAGGCAGACCCGCCCAAGGTGATCGGCACCGTTACGGTCGGACAGCAACCCTCCGGCATGGCGATCAGCCCCAAGGGCGACCTTGCCCTCGTCGCCAACCGCGGGGACGGCACGATCTCAGTGCTGACGATCAGAGGCAACGACGTGCTGGTCGTCGGCACCGTGCCGGTCGGCACGGCTGCCGACCAGGTTTCTGCCGTCGCCATCACCCCCGACGGGAAGCGAGCGCTGGCAGTCAAATCGGCTGCCAACAAGGTCGCGCTGCTGTCGATCGACGGTGAGAAGGTCACCTACGACAAACGCGATCTCCCCGCCGGCGTCTTTCCTTACAACATCGTGATCTCCCCCGATGGAAAGCTCGCACTGACGGCGGATAATGGGGCCGGCGGCGGCTCCGATGGCAGCGTCGACACGGTCAGCGTGATCGATCTCGAGGCGAACCCGCCGCGGATTATCGATCGAGTGGCCATCGGCGACGCTCCCGAGGGCCTGGCGATGAGCCCAAAAGGGGACTTCGCGGTGGCGGTCGAGCTGCGCGGCTCGAACCTGCCCAAGACCAACCCTGCCTATCATGGGAGCGGGGCTGTGACGGCCCTCAAGATCGAGGGCAAGAAGGTCACCAATGTCGGCAGCATCAATGTCGGCGCGCTGCCCGAAGGCGTCGCCTTCAGCCCCGACGGCAATTATCTCTACGTCGCAAACTTTATCGACCAGGATCTGTGGGTGCTTCGGGTCGACGGCAGCAAGCTGACGGACACGGTGCAGCGCATAAAGCTCCCGGGGCACCCGGCGTCGATGCGCGCCGGTCCGCAATAGACCGCCGCAATCGAAAAAGTTCGCGCCGGGCCGTGTGAGGAATGAGGAATGCCCCTTTGCCCGAGCCAGCCGCGACGACCTTCGGGGCAATATTGCGGCGCGATGCTGTCGACTCAAAAAATCGCCTATTCTTGTCATGAAACCGACGGGACACCACTTTGAAGATTACTGCGATTCCGATTTGCGCTTTCTCGATCGCTGCCGGCGAGAACGTCTTAGGCCGTTTGATTGCGCAAGCTGGTTGAGCAACGCGGAATTAACCGGCAGCTTTCGCGTTTATGGCTACAATCGGATGCGGGTAGCACGTCGAAGGTACTCTTACACGGGTGTAAAGCATGGCGAAACCGAAGAGGGGGCGATCAACCGCTGCAATTGATGATCACGTCGGCGCACGAATTCGTGAACGCCGCATCATGTTGGGCCTGACCCAGCAGCAGCTGGCGGAAATGATTGGCGTGACCTATCAGCAGGCCCACAAATACGAACGCGGCATCAATCGCGTCTCTGCCGGGAGGCTGTTCGAGATCGCCCGGGCGTTGAGTGCACCGATTACTTATTTTTACGAAGGCATCGGGCAAGAAGGGCCGCGGCAGATCACGCCGCACCAGCGGATGCTGCTCGAAATCGCGCGCAACTTTGCCGAAATCCGGAACGAGAAGCATCAGGAGGCGGTCAGTCAGCTCGCTCGCGCGCTGGCGAGCCGCTAACAGCCCAGCCTAACCCTTCGGCAGCGGGAACTCGTCGAGATAGGCGAGGTAATCCTCCTCGACATCCACCTGCATCGTCGCGAGCAGACGCACCAGGCCGTTATAGAAGGCGATCGCAACCACCAGATCGGTTAGGCGCTCGTCATCTAGTTCGCGCCGCAGCCCGGCAAAAGTTTCGTCGGAAATCGCAAGATCGGTAGTCATCTCGCGGGATGCGCGCAGCACCAGTCTTGCGAGCGGTTCGAGCTGCGTCGGCCGGCCGGCGGTCTCCTCGGCGATCGCGCGGATTTCGTCGTCGGAAACGCCGCTTTCGCGGCCGATCCTGACATGATGCGAGAAGCCCCACGCCGAACCGGTCAGATAGCTGACTTGCAGGATCGCCAGCTCACGCAATCTTGGGTCTAGGCGACTGCCGTCGCGAACAAATCGCGCCAATGTATTGAGGCTGCGGGCGGCGCGGGGGCTGTGGGCGAGCACCCGGTAGAGGTTGAGGTTTCGCGCCAGCAGATCCTGGTGTTCGGGCAAGAGATCGGATTTGTCGAGGTAAGGCAGGCGAGCCATTGTCGGGTCCTCCCCGCTTAATGCATCCGGGCTCTCTGGCAGGCCGCACCAGCATGGCGCCGCCGTCGACCACCGGAGTTTGACCGCTAGTGTAGCGTGCCGCGGCAGACAAGAGAAAGCGACCGGCGCAGCCGATATCTCGCTCCGGGCCCCGGTGTCCGCGAGATGAGGGGCCGCTCGCGTCAGTGTTAAGCGTTGCCGCGCTGCTCGCGCCAGAGCCCGAGTTTCTCTTGGACCGGGCGATCGGAATAGCTGAACAGCACGCTCTCCTCTTCGGCCTGATGACTGACCGGCATCCAGCCCGGCACCACAAAAATGTCGCGCGGCCGCCACCGGAAGATCTGGTCGCCGACCCGGCTTTCGCCCTCGCCCTCGACGGCGACATAGACCGTGCCGTCGGTCGACCGGTAGGGTCCCGTGGCAAAGCCTTTTGGCAGAATTTGAACGAATGCACCGATCGTCGGCATCGCGTAGTCGCCGCTCGCCGGGCTGACGTAGCGCATCTTGTGCCCGTGATAGGGGTCCGGCTCGCCGTTCCGGCGCAAGGTTTCGAGCGCCTCGCGAGTGCGCGAATAGGGGTAGTTGAACACCGGCGAGGTCTTGACCTCGGGCTTCCAGTCGACCGGCAGCAGATTATTGCTGAACCGCGCAGCGCTGTCCCCCTCGGGCCGCGTCACGGCCTGCACATCGGCGGGCGCCTGCTCGGCAAAACTGGCGCTCAAGAGCTTGACGATCTGAATGTCGAGCCCGTCGAGCCAGACCATCGGCTCCTGCGTTTCGTTTCCGTGGTCGTGCCAAGTCCAAGACGGGGTGATCACGAAGTCGCCCGGCTGCATCGAGGTGCGCTCGCCATCGACGGCGGTGTAGGCGCCGTGACCCTCGATGATAAAGCGCAGCGCCGATTGCGTGTGGCGATGAGCCGGCGCCACCTCGCCCGGGAGGATCAGCTGCAGTCCGGCGAACAGTGAGCCGGTGATCGTCGCCTGCCCCTTGAACCCCGGATTTTCCAGGATGAGCACGCGGCGCTGCGCCTCTTGCGCGGTGATGAGCCCGCCGGCCTGCATCAGGTGGGGCCGGACCTCCTCATAGCGCCACAGCGCCGGCAGGCATTGCGTGATGGGCTCGGGCGTGACGAGCGAATGCAGCTGCTCCCAGAGCGGCGCGAGATTGGCCGGCGCGATCCGGTCGTAGAAGGCTTGGCGCTGGGCGATGGTCATCGTCACGCCGCCATCGAGCGGGGCCGCTCGCCGAGCGTGAAACCGAGCTTGGCGAGATCGGCCAGCAAAGCGGCGGACTGTGCCTCGTCGAGCGGCATCATCGGCGGGCGCACCGCAGCCCAGTCCGGGTCATTGTGGAAATGCGCGACGATACGCTTCAGCGCCGGGACCATCGGATAGGTTTGCAACTTCTTACGCAAGGTCGTGATCTCGGCCTGCAAGGCGTCGGCCTGTGGCCCTTGCCAGTTTTCGTAGACTTTGCGGATGCCGGGAACGTTGACATTGCCCGAGGCGGTGATGCAGCCGGCGGCGCCTTTGCGCAACCCATCGAGCAAAAAGACCTCGGAGCCGGGGAACACCGCAAAACCCGGATAGCGTTCGAGC
>JBJMQW010000190.1:0-25710 GCA_045802495.1 Allostellaceae bacterium
ATCGATGCAAGCCCAGCCATGCTTGCCGGGGCGCAGCGCCGGTGTCCCACCGTTTCTGCGTTAGGTCGGCTCTATTGCATGGATGTCACACAGCTCGAATTCCCGGCCGGGTCATTCGACGCTGCCGTCGCAAGCGTTCTTTTCTGCGTCCTACCCGACCAGCTACAGGTGGCCGGTCTTCGGGAGCTTGGCCGCGTTGTCAGAGCGGGGGCCTCATTAAGCTCCTGGAGTACGTCCGTCCGCATGGCACTTTCAGACGGATCGTGTCGATGATTTGGCAGCCGTGGATCTCTTGGGTCTACGGCGCAAGCTTCGATCGGGAGACCGAGGAGCATATTCCCGCGTCTGGGCTGGAACTGGTCGAGAGCCGCTATGTAGTGGACGATCTGGTCAAGCTGATTTCCGCACGTGTTCCGGCAAACTGATGGGGTGAATGGCCCCGGATCGGCGGTATTCCTCAGATGCTCGTGGCGGAGCCCGCTCGCGCACCACGACGTCTCCCGGGTTCTCTTCGATGGAAGCCGCGCAATTCTGTCCGGCTTCCTTGCACCCCCGCCCCCGCGTTGCTGGCGCATCCTAAGAGGAGCACAGCTACGGCGATCGTGAGCGGTGAACCCACCCATTCACCAAGATTGCGAGATCTACATAATTTATCAAATTCTGGTCGGGCAAATGCCCGACCAGATCATCCAACCCTTGATCTCAGGCCGTCTCATCCGGGCCATTGGACCCAAGGATGACAACATCCGTTGGTTGAGGCTGGTGCGGCGTCAAGCTGCTCTGCGTGGCATCTTTCCAGCTGGCAAGCTTGACCACTTTCCACGTCTGCTCCCCGGCCGGCTCGACGATATTCAGTCCATTGGCGTCCAAGAAGAAGGTGTGATCCCCGAACAACTGGTTCAGCTGCGGAACTGCAGGATGGGTGTCGGGAAGGGCCTCTGCCTCGAATTGATCCAAGGTGCGTTCTATCATCGTGGCGCCTAGTTTCATCGCGCATTCCTTTCGATTGGACGCAATAAGCACAGGTCGGCGCGCCGTCACGCGCCCTGCGGGTGGCCTCCCACCTCGAGGTGGTTGGATCCTAGGGTCAATTCGGTCATCCCGCTGAAAGTCAACTAGCGCGGGCCAGCGCAGTGTCAAGCCAGCCTGTTCGTAACAATCGCAGCGCTCGGCGTCGCAACGGCGCGAACTGCGCTATTTAGGCCTCAGTAACCGCAACGCCTCGCCGACCGTAAAGCCGAGCTTCCGGATACGCGCCAGCGCCTCCTCTTGTGAGAGCTTGTCCTGTGCGCCGGGCCTGGCGAGACCAAGATGATACCGGCGCACGGTATCCTCGAGCTCGGCGAGCCACTCTTCCGCGGAACGTTTCTCGATCATAGGTCCCCCTCGAGATTTGCGGGTGTGAGGCAGTTGGCAACGAAGCACTCCAGCTACCAGCTAGCACGCACTCCGATATCTTCAAGGGAGGGACTGGCACGTTGCTCCCAGTGTGCTCCTCGCAAGCCGGCGAGAGACGGCTCAGGCGGACCGGGGCTGCTGCCGGCCGTGACCGCTGACCTCGGCGCCGTCGACCGGGGACAGGCGCAAAAACCCCAGCGCCGAGGCGAGCGGCAACAAGGCGATCAGAAAAAAGGCGAGCCCGAAATCGCGGGTCGTCGGAATTTGCGGGCCGGCAATAACCGCGAGCAGCGCCGCGCCGACGGCGATGCCAAAGCCTCTCGCAAGCTGCTGGGCGACGCCGCCGACGCTGGTGCTCTTGCTCAGCACCGGGGCGGGCACATCGGCATAGCTGATCGTGTTGAGTCCCAAATATTGGATGCTGCGCGCGCATCCCGACAACAGGACGAAAAGCACGATCAGCCAAATCGGGGTGTCCGGCCGCAACAATCCGCACCCGGCAGTGATTGCAGCCGCAAGACAGGCATTGCCGACGAGCAGCCGGCGAAAGCCGAAGAACCGCAGAAGCGCGCCTGCGAGAGTGCGAACCAGCATTGCGCCAAGGCTCGACGAGAACGACAGCAGACCCGATTGCAATGGGCTCAGCCCGAACCCGACCTGGAAAAAGAGAGGCAGCAGAAACGGCACCGCGTCGAGGCCCATCCGGCAAAGGCTGCCCGCAACGGTGCCGATGCGGAATGTGCGGATGCGCAGGAGCCGCAGATCGAGGATCGGGTCCTCGCGCTGCCGCGCGTGCCAGCGATAAAGCAGCAGGATCGCGAAGGCTGCGGCAAAGAACAGCAATCCGAGAGCTCCCGGGATCAGCGGGCGCCCGACATTTTCGATGGCAAGCTCCAACAGCGCCAGCCCGATCCCGGCAACAAAAAAGCCGCGCAGATCGAACCGCGTCGGCGCCGGCGCCCGAAAATCCTCGATCAGCCACAAGGCCAGCACCACGCCGGCAACACCGATCGGCACGTTCAGGTAAAAGATCGCCCGCCACGAAAGATAGGTCGTCAGAAAGCCGCCGACGACCGGCCCTACGGTCGGCCCGATCATTGCCGGAATCGTCATCCAATTCATCGCCGAGACGAGGTCCGAGCGCGGAAAGCTGCGCAGCAGGATCAGGCGCCCGACGGGCGTCATCATCGCGCCGCCAAACCCCTGCACCGCGCGCATGATGAGGATCATCGGCAGGCTCGTCGATAAACCGCACAAGGCCGAACCGGCCGCGAAGGTCGCGATAGCGGTGCAGAAGACCGCCCGAGTGCCGACGCGATCGGCGATCCAGCCGCTGACCGGGATAAAGACGGCGAGACTCAGCAAATAGGTCGCAATCACGAGATTGAGCCGCAGCGGGCTCTCGTTGAGGCTTTTCGCCATATCTGGAATCGCAACCGCGATCATTGTCGAGTCGAGCCCTTCCATGAAAAAGGCGCAGCCGATGACCAGCGGGATCAGGATTTTGAGCCGCGGCTGTCCAGTCGACTCGGCGATGAGGCTCGTGTCGTTCAGGCTCGAATGCTCGCATTCTTTTGAGGCATCTCGCCGCTTTGAGTTGACACATTAACGCCGCCGAGACCATAGGCGAGCGCGAACCCTTAGCGATGGGACGAAAATTGGACAGCGGAGAGATCGGGCCTGAACTCCTCGAGCGCTGGGCGCTCCACTATCTCGGGCGTTACGCCAGCTCGGCCGAGAATCTGAGGCGAGTGCTGATGCGCCGCATCCGGCGGCGTTCACCCGTGACCGCGCCAGAGGTTTCAGCGATGATAGATACGCTTGTCGCGCGCTACCGCGAAGCGGGTCTACTCGACGATGCGGCCTATGCTGTCGGGCGAGTACAGTCGCTGTATCGCCGCGGCGTTTCGCTGCAAGCGATCCGCGCCCGGCTCGCGGCGAAGGGAGTGGCGGCCCCGGATATCGCCAACGCCGTGGCGGATCTGCGAGCAGCTGCCCCGGACCCCGATCTTGCGGCCGCCTGCGCCTTTGCCCGCCGGCGTCGCCTCGGGCCGTATCGACGAGCCGCCGCCGATCATGTTCGTGAATTGGGCGCTTTTGCCCGCGCCGGCTTTAACCGTCAATTGGCCGAGGCAGTGCTCGCTTGCGCCGATATCGAATCTGTCGAGGCGTTGGCTCGCGATGGATTTTGCTGAAAAGCCTCGGACGCGCTGGGGCCGAGGGCCTTCGCATCGGCCGCATCGCCGCCGCGGTTGGGGAGGGTCGTAACCCCTCCGACCATGATCTGGGTCGGGTCACGCGAGGCGATCCCATGCTTCTCGAAGGCGACTTTGACCAAACGATTAAAGGCGCGTCCGACCACCCATTGCTTGGAGGCTATCGTGCGGATGCGCACCAGCAATACGACGGATGATGCGTCGAGCGCGTCGACCCCCTGATACTCGAACGGGTCGAGGATCAGCGGCCGGAGGGCCTCGTCCTCCATCAGCTGAGCGCTTATCTCGCGCAAAATTTCGACGACGCGATCGATATCCTCGCTGTAGGAAATTGTGACCCGAGCGACGGCGTACGCGAAATCCCGGGTCATATTCTTGACCGTCGTTACTTCACTGAACGG
The DNA here is from genome assembly GCA_045802495.1 of Allostellaceae bacterium. GTDB lineage: Bacteria > Pseudomonadota > Alphaproteobacteria > ATCC43930 > CGMCC-115725 > AP-15. The sequence goes on from JBJMQW010000190.1 coordinate 4,016, forward strand.
AATCGCGTGGACCGCACCGGCCTGATCGCGCAGCCGGATCGTGCGGACTGTGATCGCCTCGACCACTCCCGAATGGTCTTTGCCCACATCGACAACGTCGCCGACCGCGATCTGGTCTTCGAGCAAAATGAAAAGGCCCGTGATGATGTCCTTGACCAGCGCCTGGCTGCCAAATCCGATTGCCAGCCCAACGACGCCGGCCCCGGCGAGAAGGGGGGTGATGTCGACGCCGATATGGGAAAGGACTATCAGCGACGTCAGAACTATGATTACGGTCAGCATTGCTGTTCGGAGCAGCGGCAACAGGGTGCGGACGCGAGTCCGCCGAGGTACGTCACTTGCGTCAATGCCGCTGAGGTACCGCTCGATCGCGCTGGCGAGAATATCCCAAAGAGCTAGCGCGATCAGGAGCTCGATACCGATCGACAACGCGTTTCCGACAACGCGACGGCCGAGATCGGATGTGAACCAGCCGAAGATCCCGACATTCCAGGCCTGCAGCAGGGTCAAGCCAGCGAGGGTGTAGATCACCGCGCTGGCCAGGATGCTCAGAATCGGGAGGTAGCGGTTGGCGCGATGCTCGAGGGTCGGAAACTGTGCCTTTAGCTCGGGCTTGATCGAAAACCCGCGCCTACTGAGGCGCTGGACGAGGTGCACGAGAAGCTGGGCGACGACAATGACGATCAGGCTCAGCGCGGTTGCGCGCAGAACGTAGACAAACCCGCCCTCAATGTTCAGGACGTAGATCAGATAAATCCCGATGATATAAAGAATGGCGGGAAGATACCAAATCTCACCGAGGCTGCGGCGGATGCGCGTCCAGCCCGAACCGCCTGTCGCCTCTCCAGCAATCCACGCGCCGACCGCCATTCGGTTCTGGAGCAGAAAGATGACGGCGAGGATCGCCAGCACGAGACCCACCGATTTTAGCATCAATGCATAGAGCGCCCCCGGAACCCCGAGCCACCAGGCGGCTTCGGGTACCGCATAGCCAAAGATTGCCCAAAGTGCGAAGCGCCTGGCCCAAATGTAGAGATAATTCCGGGTCTCGGCGTCGAACGGCACAAAGACGGCTCCGGCATCGGCCGGCACCAGGGCCGATTTGGCGACGCACAGCAGCAAGCGCGACTCGACGATCGCATTGAATAGGATGCTCAGGGTAATTCCCGTGCGGGTCATCGGCTCAAGCATCAGCGACAGCGCCGCATAGGCCGTGCCGGCGAAGACCAGGATCGGCAGCAGGGCAAAAAAGAGGCCAAACAACGCGAAAAATATGCGGATCGGCAGTGCGTCGCTGCGTCGCACGGGAAGACGCGGCAACAGCCGCGAGAGCAGCCACCGGACGATCCACTCGGCGATGGCGGCCGCGCCGAAGATGATGGCGAACGCCGATGCCGCGCCGCCCCACAGCCGCCGGGCCGAACTATCGGACAGTTGACCGCGCGCCCAGTCGAGAAGACGAGGAGCGTCGACCACCATCGCAGCTCCGGCAAGGATTTCTCCAGAGAAGGCATCGATTTGCTGTGACATTTGACCAAAGAATTCCGTCGCGGCCGGCTTTTCCTTTTCGGCTCCGCGTTGTGCGGCAATCAGCGCGCGGAGCTGTTCCACGAGCTTTGCACGGGAGCTGTCGTCCTGCAGCGTGTGGACGAGCCGTTCGAGCTCATCGGGAGAGACAGGCGCCGGCTCGGCCGCTCTAGCACCCGGCAAGAACGCGAAGGCGAGGCAGAAGAGCAACCCAAGGACGCCCCTCATCCTCCCGCTGACGCGGACTCCTCGCTCTCCCCGCTCTCGCGGAGCGACGGGAGAGGCCGGTATTCCCCCCCTCCACGCTTGCGGAGAGAGGGTCGGCGTGAGGGGCAGAAAGCAGCGGATCGGAATGGTCAAACCGGCTCGCGCTCCCGCATCAGCCGCGCAACCGCAAGAGCATCGGAATCCCCGCGATCCTCCAACCCAGCGATGACCCGCGGGCGGTCGCTCGCCGGGCGGTTCTGACTGAGCTTGTACTTCCCTTCCAGCCGAGTAACCGCCATGTCGAGCCCGACGATGCCGTTGAGCATTCCGTCGACGTAGGAATCCGGCAGGTCGCGCATCCGCCACGGTTGCCGGCTGCCGGCCTCATGACGTTCCGATAGGCGATGGAGCAGGTCGCGCAGCCAACCACCGTCCTCGACAAGGCGTATTGTCCCATAAGCGTGCACGTCGACGTAGTTCCAAGTCGGGACACTCGGGGCGTCTGCGTACCAGCGCGGCGAAATATATGCATGCGGGCCGGTAAAGATCGCGAGCGCCTCGCCGCCTCGGGCGAGATCGCCGACCTGGGGGTTGGGGCGGGCCAGGTGGCCGTGGAGGTGCAGCTCTTCGCCCTTACGCTCGAGCAAAAACGGAATATGGCTCGCCGTCAACCCGGCCGGACCATGGCTGACAAGCAAGCCGAAATCATATCGGTCGATATGCCCGATCAGCACTTCTGGTCGCGCTTCGGTGAAGGCGGGCGGTAAGTAGACCATGAATTCGTCTCCGACGGGCGGGCTGCGGCGAGATCAGCTCCAATGCTTGATGATCGGAACGACGAGCAAGGCCGCTCCAGAGATAAGCAGGATCGTGCCCGATGCGCGGTTGATCCATGTCAGGTGCCGCGGTCCGAAAGATCTAAAGAGCATTCCCAGACCATATACCAGCGCCAGCCACCATAGGAGCGAACCAAGCCAGACGCCGACGACCAAAATCGCGGCGCGCGCAAAGGTGGCGCCGTCTCCGGCAAGGCCGACAGCGGAGAAAATGCCGAGGAAAGCGAGGATCGTGATCGGGTTGGTGAGGGTCAGCGCGAACGTGGAAAGATAATCCCGGAAGAGGCTCTCTGCATCCGGTTTGGACTGAAGGCTGGCCTCATATTGGGCAAGCAGCGCCGCGCCGCCGACATAGACGAGATAGCATCCGCCCGCGACGCGCAGCCACTGCTGATAATCAATCAGCCAATCCGACACAAAGGTCAGGCCGAAGGCCGCGATGAAGCCGAAGAGGGCGTCGGCAGTCGCGGCACCAAGCCCCGAGACGAACCCCGCCAGCTTGCCTTGGAAGATTGTCCGGCGAACGCACATGACGCCAACGGGACCAACGGGCACGGCGATGACGATGCCGACCGCGATGCCTTTCAACAGGAACACCAAAAGCATCTCGGCGGGATCCCGGGCAGAGGGGCCGCCAGTCTCCGGGAAGCGGCGGAGCGACGCAACCGGAAATAGGGCGCCTTCCTCGCTTGGCAAAGGGGTCAGCTGAGGGCTCGGGGACGGGCCTTGATGGCCTGCCTCGGGGCACGCAAATGACGGCCGTCATGTGAATGGACGGTCATGGGGTCCGATCTTGCGGTAGAGGGCCGCAATACAGTCAGGTGCAGGGGTCGCTGCAAAGGCGGCGGCTTCCGTTAGAGACAAGCGGGACGCAAGCCACTGGCGCAATCGACCGCTTTTTTATGCTCAACCGACGCATGAGCAGAGCCGTCGAGCGCCGCCTTCCGGCGGCTTTCACGCGCCATTTACACACGATCTACAAATACGATGTCGCCGCCGCAGTAAATCGCCGGCTCGGTCAGACCGTCCTCGACATCGGTGGCGGCAGGGAATGCCCCTTTCTTCCGGCTGTGAGGAACCCCGCTGCTCAGTGATCATTGCCGTCGATAGCTCGGACGGCGAGCTTCGCTTCAATCGCGACCTCAACACAAAGATCGTCGCCGACGCGGCTGCGCCGTCATTCCCGTTCCGCGACAGCTCAGTCGACCTGGTCGTCTCGCGATCAGTCGTCGAGCACATGGTTCTTCCACATCAGGGGCTTGGCGTGCGGTATTTTGGTGGAAGCGAGAAAACCTCCGCCAGACCGTGGCGCCGTTGCCTGAGTTTGCTCGGCTGGAGCCGGTCAAACCGTAAAACACTGGAGCATTTCGGTCTTCGATGCAGCTTCGCGTCGCGATCGATTATCGCATCTCCAAAACCCGCGCTATTTTGAGCCGCATGCCGCGACATTTTGAGCTGCGCAGAGGTGGTTATGGCTGATACCGAGGATGCTTACCAATTCGAGTTCGTTTCAATCGACGGCGAGAAGTTACCGCTCGATGCATGGCGAGGACGACCGGTGCTCGTCGTCAACACCGCGTCCTTCTGCGGATATACCCCGCAATACAGCGATCTCGAGGCATTGTGGCGTCGCTATCGCGATCGCGGGCTCGTCGTGCTGGGTGTGCCTTCCAATGATTTTGGCCGGCAGGAGCCGGGATCGGCGACCGAGATCAAGGAATTCTGCGCGACGAATTACTCGATCGATTTCCCGATGGCGGAGAAGTGCCATGTCATCGGTGGGCAGGCGCACCCGTTCTACCAGTGGATCGCGGCATCTCTTGGCGAGGGCGCGGCGCCGCGCTGGAATTTCCATAAATACCACGTCGGGCCCCACGGACAGCTCGCCGGCGCGTGGCCGGCGCAGGTCGCGCCGAGCGACAGCCGGATCACCGGTGAGATCGAGCGGCTGCTGCCGGGCAATTGAGCTCGGGCACGGCCGTCTCCCAAGCGGCCCATCGTATGCCGACCTATCCGGACGGAGCTGCGATGGCTGGGTTCGCCGCGCTCCGGCGGATCGGGTCAACGTCCGCCGTCGACATGTCTGCCGCGCGGGCGAGCGTCCTGATCGCCAGCATCTCTCTCTTGCCGCGGATCTCGATTTCGTAGCGCGGCAAGTCGGAGAGGTCGAGGCCCGCGCGCTCGATCGTCTCCTCGGAGACCACAAGCTCGCAATCATAATCCTTGGTGAGGCTTTCGAGCCGGCTGGCGGTATTGACAGCGTCGCCGATCGCGGTGATCGCACTCGCCTTCCCGTAGCCCATTTCGCCGACGATCGTTGGTCCGGCATGAATGCCGATGCCGATGCGCAGCGGCTCGTCGAGCTCGGCTCGCAGTGACAGATTGAGCTCGGCGAGCCGGTCCGACATCAGCCGGGCGGCGGCGAGCGCTTCCCGGCAACCGGCTCGGGGTCCGCTCTCGATGCCGAAAAGCGCCATCACGCCATCGCCGATGAATTTGTCGACCCGCCCTCCCGCCGTTTCGATAGCCCGCCCCATCGCCGCGAAATAGCGGTTAAGGACGAAGACGACATCATAGGGAAGCCGGCCCTCGGAAAGGGCGGTAAAGCCGCGGATGTCGGCGAACAGGATCGCGATCTCGCGCTCGCTGCCCTGCACGAAATCGACCCGTTGCCGCCCGTCAGCGGCGGCAGCAAAAGGCGGCAGCAGCGGCGTTACCTCAACATGGCCGCGCGGTCGTAACTGGCACGCGAGGCGAATGTTCGGGGTTGCGGCGATGCGCCGAAGCACGCGCTGTTCCACCGGCTCGGGCGGATCGATGCTGCCGATCTCGGCACGCACCCGTACCCGGCAGGTCGAGCAGCGGCCGCGGCCGCCGCATACCGAAGCGTGCGGGATGCCGGCGATGCGGCTCGCCTCGAGCACCGTCGTGCCCGGCGTGACGTCGACGAAGCGGCCGTCGGGGTAACCGATGCGCAGGAGGCCGTGGCGCCGTCGCCAGATGTGGCGGATGAAGCGCGCGAGCAAGACCGCGCCGACGGCGCCACCGAAGAACCAGCTGAGGCCGGCAGTGATCGCCTCGAGAGTACGCCGGGTTTCCGGTGAAGGCGGCCGCATTTGTGCGAACGCTCGCTGCGTCCACACAGGATCGGCGGCGAGCGCGACGACCTCCCGGCCGGCTTCGACCATGCCGAGCAGCGAGAGCACGGGCACCAGCACGGCAAGGACGAGTGCCGGCGCCTGCAGCCGCGCATACCAGGGTCTAACGCGCAGCCAGAAATGCAGCCCGATCATCGCATGCGCCCAGGCGACGACCAGAACGGCCATCTGCCAATAGCCATCACTGGGCGATTGGACGAAATAGACCCACAGCAGGTAAGCGTAATACCCGGTGTCGGTATGCAGATAATCTTGGCCGATTCGCGTACCGACGACGTGCTGGGCGAGCAAAATCGGGATCGCGAAGCCCAGCACGAGCTGCATCATTTCGGAGGCGCGCAGCCGCAGGCTGCGCCGCTGCCAAAGCGCCCACAACGCCAGCCCGTAATGCACGAGAAAGCTGCCGTAGAGCAGCGCCTGCGTGGGGCGTTTCGACCAGATCCGGAAGATGTACCACAGCACGTCTTCCATCGCCTCAAGCGAGACGAGGCCGACCGCGTGGTTGAGGAGATGCATCGTCACATAGGCGAGCATCACCAAACCGGATGCGAGACGCAGTTGCCGGATCATTTGTCGGCAAACCCGACCGCAAAAACGCTTGCCATCACCGCCCGATTTCTTCTATGCGGCGGCGTTTCCGGGGACGGTGCCTGTCGCGCTGCGCAACGCGGCATGAAGCGGCAGAAACGGGCGGTCATTTCAGGACACGTTGGATATGTTGGAGACTCGGCATCTGGTCAAATATTTCGGCCCGCTCGCCGCGGTCGACGACGTTTCTTTCACAGTACCGAAGGGAGAGGTGTTGGGCTTCCTCGGTCCGAACGGCGCGGGTAAGTCGACGACGATGAAGATGATCACCGGGTTCCTTGCCCCGACCGCCGGCACCGCGATCATATGCGGTCAAGACATCGGAACGCGGCCGATCGCGGCGAAGCGGCATATCGGGTATCTCCCCGAGGGCGCGCCGGCCTATCCGGATATGACGGCCATCGACTTTCTCGATTTCATCGCTCACATCCGAGGCTTTTCGGGCAACGCAGCCAAACAGCGCATCGGCCGCATCGTCGAAATGATCAACATCGGCGAGGTCCGCGATCAACCGATTGAAACCTTGTCCAAGGGCTTCAAGCGGCGCGTCGGGGTTGCTCAGGCGCTGCTTCACGACCCCGATGTGGTGATCCTCGACGAGCCGACTGACGGCCTCGACCCGAACCAGAAATACGAGATGCGCAAGATTATAACGGCAATGCGGCCCGAGAAGGCGATCATCATCTCGACCCATCTGCTCGAAGAAGTAGAGGCGGTGTGCAACCGCGCGATCATCATTGCTCACGGGCGCATACTGGCGGACGGCACCCCGGGGGAGCTCGCCCGGCGCTCGCGGCACCACAATGCGGTTCGCCTCAGCTTCGCCGGCGGCGCCGATTCGCATATCCGCGCAGAGTTAGCGTCATTGCCCGGAGTGACGGCGGTCGAGCCGGTCAGCGATGGCGAGGGGGACGGGTTGATCGCCTTCCCGCGCGACGGCCGCGCCATGGTCGCCGAGATCGCCGATCTCGCCCGCGAGCGCGGCTGGACGATCACGGGACTGCGGGTCGAGCGGGGGCGGCTCGATGACGTTTTTCGCGAAGTCACCGCGGCGCAGCCTGAACCGGCTCCCGTCGCCGCCGCAGCCTGATGCCGATGCGCAACGTCCTGACCATTTTCCGCCGCGAGCTGGCTGGCTATTTTGCGACGCCGCTCGCCTACGTGTTCATCGTCATCTTTCTCGTCATGGCGGGGGTATTCACCTTCTTTGTCGGCAATTTCTTCGAGCGCGGCCAAGCCGATCTGCAATCCTTCTTCACCTTTCATCCATGGCTCTACATCGTTCTGATCCCGGCCCTCGCGATGCGGCTGTGGGCCGAGGAGCGCAGAAGCGGGACAATCGAGCTGTTTTTGACATTGCCGATCCGCATGACCGAGGCGGTGCTCGGAAAATTCCTCGCCGCCTGGTGCTTTGCCGGCATCGCGCTGGCCCTGACCTTTCCGTTCTGGATCACCGTCAACTTCCTCGGACGTCCCGACAATGGCGTGATTCTGGCCAGCTATATCGGCAGCTGGTTGATGGCCGGGGCGATGCTGGCCGTCGGTGCCTGCATTTCGGCGATGACCAAGAACCAGATCATCGCTTTCGTGGTGACCGCAGCCCTCGTCTTCGTCTTTACCGTCGCCGGCTCGCCGATCGTCCTCGGCGCCTTCCAGGGTTGGGCGCCCGAGTGGTTAACCCACGGGGTTGCCCAGATGAGCTTCCTCGGTCACTTCAGCGCCATCACCCGCGGTGTCATCGACTTGCGCGACCTCGTCTATTTCTTGTCGATCATGGTCGCCTTCCTTGGCGCCAACGCCATCCTGATCGATCTCGAGAAGGCCGAGTGAACGCCGAACCGGAAATGCTGTTCACCAGGCCACTCGTTCACTACTTCGCTCTCGTCATTCCCTTTAGCGGGAACGACAGTACTGGTTTGGCTCAGATCAGGTTCTGAGATGGCCCTTCCCGATCGCTTTCGCGGGCTTTTCACCTCGCGCCGTGCCGTTGCGGTAGTGGCGCTTGTCTGCATCGCCCTGATGCTGGTCTCGGTCAATGTGATTGCGGCACGCTTCTCGACTTGGCGGCTCGATCTCACCGGCGAGCGCCTCTATACGCTGTCGGGCGGCACCTTGCGGACGCTGTCAAAGATCGACGAACCGATCACGCTGCGGTTCTACTATTCGACCCGCCTCGCCGACGAAGTCCCCTCCTACGGCGTTTATGCGCAACGGGTGCGTGAGCTGCTCGACCAGTATGTCACGGCGGCCAGAGGTAAGATCCGGCTCGAAGTCTACAACCCGCAGCCCTTTTCGGATGTCGAGGACCGCGCAGTGGCGTTCGGGCTTCAGGGGGTGCCGCTCAATGCCGGAGGCGAGCAGGTATATTTCGGCCTTGCTGCGACGAACTCGACGGATGATCAGCAGGTCATCGCCTTCTTCCAGCCGGAGCGCGAGCGCTTTCTCGAATACGACCTGACCAAGCTGGTTCACAGCCTGGCATTTCCGAAAAAGACCGTCGTCGGCTTGATCAGCACCTTGCCGCTCGAAGGCGATATGATGGCCATGATGCGCGGCCGTCCGGCCGAGCCGATGGCGATCATGGAGCAATTGCAGCAGCTCGATACGGTGAAGCCGCTCGCCGCGAATGTCGATGCAATCCCGGCCGATGTCGATGTGCTGATGCTCGTGCATCCGCAAAACCTGCCGGAGCAGACGCTTTACGCGATCGACCAGTTCGTCTTGAAAGGCGGCAAGGCCCTCGTCTTTGTCGATCCCCATTCCGAGTTTCAGGCATCGCACCCGAGCCAGCGCACTCCGCCCGGTTCGCCGAGCGCCAGCAATCTCCAACTGCTCTTCAAATCTTGGGGCTTCGAGGTGCCGGACAAGACAGTGGCCGGCGACCGGCGAGATGCGCAACGGGTCGGGGTACCCGGCTCGCGCGGCGGCACACGGCCGCTGGACTATATCGCCTGGCTCAATCTGAAGGCCGACAACCTCAATCGCAACGATATGATCACGGCTGACCTCAGCCACATCAACATGGCTTCGTCCGGCATCATCGAGCCGCTCGAAGGCGCCAAGACGACGATCGAGCCGCTGATCACGACATCTCTCGATTCGACCAGGATACCGGCCGAGAAGCTGGCGGCACTGCCCGATGTCGCAGGCTTGCTGGCAGAGTTCAAACCGGACAATAAGCGCTACATTCTCGCCGCTCACGTCACCGGAACCGTGGAGAGCGCCTTTCCCGACGGCCCGCCGAAGCCGTCGGAGCAGGGCAAGCCCGAAACCAAGGAGGGCGAGAGCGGCGCTTCGGCCGTCCCGGCGGGAGATCAGCTGAAGCAATCGGCGCAGCCCATCAATGTCGTCGTTGTTGCCGATACCGACATCCTGGATGACAGGTTCTGGCTGCAAAAGCAGGATTTCTTCGGTCAACGGGTGCTGATTCCCGCCGCCAATAACGGAGATTTTGTCGCCAATGCGATCGAAGTGCTGGCCGGCGGCGACGATCTGGTCGGCCTGCGCAGCCGCGGCACCTCGGCGCGGCCGTTCGAGGTGGTCGAGCGGATCCAGCGCGACGCCCAGATGCGCTACAGCGCAGAAGAGCGCGCCCTCCAGGACAAACTAAAGGACACCCGCACCAAGCTGGAGAGCCTCACCGGCAAAGACCAGTCTGGGGCGCCGGCGACCCTGTCGGCCGATCAGACCAAGGCGATCGAGGAGTTCCGCACCGATATGGTGCAGACCCGGCGCCAGCTGCGCGACGTCCAGGCGGCGCTGCGCAATGACATCAACCGACTGAAAAACGGGCTCGAATTCGTCAATATCGCATTGATCCCAATCATCCTCGTGATCGCCGCCACTTTCCTCGGCGCGGTGCGATTGAGGCGGCGTCATCGTCGTGCCGCCGAAGCATAAGCCGCCTGCGTCAGAAATGACGGAAGCACTGGTCTTGGAAATCTGTAATGCAGAAACGATCACTGATCCTCCTGGCATCCGCGACCGTTGTTCTCGTCGCGCTGGCGATCTTTGCTCTTGCCTCCGCTGATCGGGGGGTCAGCCGGGCAGCCTCGGGGGAGCCGGCATTTCCTGCTCTCGCTGCAAAGCTCGGTGACGTCGCCTCGGTCACGCTTTGGCGCGACGGATCGAGCCTGACTTTTGTCCGCGACGGCGGCAGCTGGCTTGTCTCCGAGAAGGGCAATTATCCGGCGAATACCGCGAAGATAAGCCAGCTGGTGCTGGCTATGGCGGATCTGACGCTGGTCGAAGCCAAGACCCAGAAACCCGATCTCTATCCGCGGCTCGAACTCGATGACCCGGATAAGGGAAAATCCGCCCAGGTTTCCGTCAAGGATAAGGCGGGCGGAATAATCGCACAGGGGATCGTCGGCAAACGGCGTTATGACCGGCTCGGCGCCGGCAATGACGGCGTGTATCTGCGCAAGCCAGGTGACGCGCAGGCTTGGCTGGCCCGGGGTTCCGTCGATCCCTCGGGCGAGCCGTCGAGCTGGCTCGACCGGCGCATCCTCGACATCTCCGAGAAAAACATCGCCAAGGTCAGCTTGACCCAGGCGGACGGGGCCAAGCTCGTCATCAGCCGCGCGTCACCCGACGCCAAATTCGCCGTCGAGGACCCTCCCGCCGATGCGAAGTTCAAGAGCGAGGCTACGATCAGCGGGCCAGCGACAGCGCTCGAGACATTCGACCTCGACGATGTCAAGCCGCGCACCGAGCTGTCGGTCCCGGACAAGGACGTGGTCACGACATCGTTCACGACCTTCGAGGGCTTGACCGTCGATATCAGGATGCTGCAGCGGGACAAGACCGATTGGATCGCGATCTCCGCTACCGGCTCGGGCCCGGCCGAGGCCGAAGCGAAGAAGATCGACGAACGGGTGTCGCGCTGGAGCTATGCGATTCCGTCCCACAAGGCGAACCTGCTGAAGACCAAGCTCGCCGACCTTATCGAGCCGGCCAAAGGATCATGAATGTCGAGACAGCGCCGACCTCGCCCTGCGTCGGGATCTGCCTACTCGACCCGGAGACGGGGTATTGCCGGGGATGCTTGCGCAGCGCTGCCGAGATTGCTAGCTGGTACGACGCGAGCGCGGCGGAAAAGAGGACCATATTGGTTCGGCTCGATCAGCGCCGACTCGACCGGAGACTTGCCGATGAGCGCGCCTGACGATCGCCCACACCTGCCCACTGTCGTCGCCGCGCTCGGGTGTCTGCTGCTAACCGTCTGTACCGGGCAGAACCCCACGACCGTCCATTGGGTCAAATCGGGCGCCGACGACGCGACGATCTCCCGCGAATTGCAGGATTGCAACTCACAGGCAAATGCGGCGCTGGCGAGCGAGCAGGGCATCAATGCCGACATCAGCGCGACGCTGGGGCGGAACTGGCAGCTCGGCGGAACCCAGACGGTGGAAGCCCAATCGATGCTCAGGCAGGCAGCCGGCTATGCCGATCAGGTGCTCAACAACTGCATGCGCGCGAAGGGGTTCACCAAAGCCAGCTGATCAAGGCCACCCCCAGGGGCCCCAATCCCACGCCTCCTGGTTCATCATCGCGGTCATTTGCGCCTCATCGGCGAGCTGCTTCGCGAATATTTCCTGACGATAAGCGGCCCAATTCTGCTGGGTGCCGAAATAGACGCACCGGCATACAAGCGGATCGGCATACTTATAGACAGGTTGCCCGTTGACCACACTCGTGACGAATTTGTTCGGCGGCAGGCGTTTCATCGCGGCGAGGCGCTGCGGCGTATCCGCGATCCGAACCTGGAAGCCCGCGGCGGCGAGCAAATCCTCTTTCTGAGAGACCTGCTGCTGCGGTGTGGCGCATCCCGTCACAGTGAGCAACAAAGCAGCTACAGCCCCAGGGGCGATCAGTTTCGGCACGCAATATACTCCTGGTAGAACCTGTTTGCCGACCTTAGCCGATCAAACCGATAGGTCGCAACAGCTTGGGCGTGATCGGCAAAGCGTCTGTCGGTTTCATTTCGCCATGAACAGGAGTGCCAGAGCTACACCTCCGATCGCTATACGGTACCAGGCGAAGACGCCAAAGCCGTGGCGGCTGACAAAGCCGACGAGTGTGCGCACAACAAAGAGGGCGCACAAAAAGGCGGCGATGAAGCCGATTGCGATCAATGTTCCGTTCTCTACCGACAGGATCGCGCGGTTCTTGTAGAGGTCGTAAACCGTGGCGCCAAGCATCGTCGGCACCGCCAGAAAAAACGAGAACTGGGTCGCCGCGGCGCGATCGACGCGCAGCATCATCGCTCCCATGATCGTCGCGCCGGCGCGCGACACGCCGGGTATCATTGCCAGAATCTGGCAGCAGCCGACCGCCAGCGCCGTGCGCATTTTCATATCGTCGACGTTTTCGATGCGCGGCCGCGGCCGCACCCGCTCGATCAACAGGATCAGCACGCCTCCGACGACGAGGCTGACAGCGACGACCCAGGGCGAAAACAGCACCTCCTTGATGAAGCGATGGGCGACCACTCCGACCACCGCCGCCGGCAGAAAGGCAATAACGATATTGGCGACAAACCGCTGTGCGACCGGGTCCGAGGACAGGCCGGCGGCCGCAGCAGCAAAGCGTGAACGATAGACCCAAAAAACCGCGAGGATTGCGCCAAGCTGGATCACGATGTCGAACAATTTGCTCGCAGGCCCCTCGATCCCCAACAATGCGTCGGCCAGGATCAAATGTCCCGTCGAAGAGACCGGCAGAAACTCGGTCAGCCCCTCGACAATACCGAGCAGGGCGGCGGTCAGATAATCGGCTGAGGGCATGGGGCGTTCAGGTGCCTGAGCTTGGGGGACCTGTCAACCCGGCCGACCGATGGGGCGCATACCGTGAATCTTCGGTCGGGCGCCCGTGACTGCCCTGACGAATCTCCTTGTCACCAAAATGTGAGATGTCCGCCGGATGATCCGGCAGCACATCTATGTGTGCCTAGAGTTCAAGGACGATAAGGGAGGCCGCGAGAATGCATGGGATTTTATCAGCCGCGATGGCTATCGCGATTCTGCTCGCCATTCCGGCTGCCGCTCAGGCGCCATCGCAGGGGGCATCCGAAGGCACCCGAACTCGGATACGGGGGACCGTCGAAAAGCTCGATGGGCAGACGCTGATCGTAAAGTCTCGCGACGGCCAGCAGTTGACGATCGCGCTTGCCCCAGATTTCACCGTGCAAGGCGTCGCCAAGCGCAGTCTCACAGACATTAAAGCTGGGGACTATGTTGCATCGACCTCGGTCAAGGGCACCGACGGCAAGCTGCACGCGGTCGAAATCCATATCTTTCCTGAAGCGATGCGCGGGGTTGCGGAAGGCCAGCAAGCCTGGGATTTGGTTCCCGACAGCCTGATGACCAATGCGACGGTGTCGGGCATCACCGCCGCACCGCAGGGACAGCTGCTGAAGGTGGCCTACAAGGGGGGCGAGGCCGAGGTCCTCGTCGGCCCCGACATCCCGATCGTTACCTACGTTCCGGGCGACCAAAGCCTGTTGAAGCCCGGCGCGGCGATCTTTTTGATCGCGCTGAAGAAGCCCGACGGCACCTTGACCGCACCGCGGGTCACGGCCGAGAAGGACGGCGTCAAGCCGCCGATGTAGCCGAAACGCCGGCCGACGCGGTTATCCGCCTCGGTTACGCCGAGCGCGCCGACGCGCCGGGCATCAGGTTGGCGCTATAGGTCGGCCGCAAAATTTCGAGCCGCATCGGGACGGGCGTGCCGAGCCACAGCGCATTCTTGCTGTGGTCGTCATAGGAGCTTTCGGTCAGCGGATGGACGAGAACGTTGAGGCCCTCGCGGTTCAGCATCAGCCAAGGCACGATGTTTTGAAACTCTTCGGTCCGAAAGATCACATTGAATTGCGAGATCGGGTGCGGACCCCGCGGCTCATCGCTGAAGGCTCCGGGCTCGACCGCGAATTTGCTGATGATCGTATCTCGCAGCCGTTCGGCGGTCGGCCGGGTGGCCGGGTCGTAATAGACGTGGGCGTGATAGCCTTTGAGTTCGGTCATTAGGGTGCTCCTAACAATGTTGCGTGTTAATGCGAGGATGCCCGAAGCTGACCGGCGTCACGCCTCGAGCTTCGCCGCGATCTTCTTGCTGATCTCGGCCCGCCACTCCTCTATTGGCTTGAACCCTTCGCGGTCGCGGCAATAGGCCTCGGTCTCGCGGAAGAGCTCGTCCTCGGACTTGTCGAGATCGATCTTGAAGCCCAAGGGCTGCGGCACGTACCACGGCGTGTCGCAGAACATCTCGATCTGGTTGCCTTCGGGGTCCTGGAAATAGACTGACCAGGCATTCCCGTGGCAGATCGGGCGGATGCCCTCGCAGCCGGCCTCGCGCACCTTGCGGAACGCCTTCTGCACCTGGGCGAGGGTGCCGACGTTGAACGACACCTGCTGCACCATCTGCACCTCGGCATCGGTGGTGCGGCCGCGCACCAGCACGACCTGGTGATGGTCGCTGGGGTTGCGCGACAGGAAAGTGATGCGGCCGTCCGCGGCGCCGTCGCTGACGACAAAGCCGAGCACGTTGGCGTAGAAGTCGATCATCTTCGGCACGTCGTGGACGTAAAGCCCCACATGGCTGAGGCGCGGCGCAGTATCCTGCGGCATGGGCGGCTACTCCCGGTCAGTTGTTTGGCTCACGCCATAATTCAGGATCGCGGGGTCATCTATCAAATCGATAGATGATATGTTATTCATTCATTCCATGGATATTCGCGCAGTCGACCTCAACTTGCTGAAAGCCTTCGACGCGCTGACCAACGAGCGCGCCGTGACCCGCGCCGCCGACCGCATCGGCCTGTCGCAGCCGGCCATGAGCCACGCGCTGTCTCGCCTTCGTGGTCTCTTTGCCGACGATCTGTTCGTGCGCACGCCGACCGGCATGGAGCCGACCGCCCGGGCGCGCGAGATCACCCCGCTGGTCGCGGCGGCGATCGAACACATCGAGGCCGCGCTCAACCTCGGCATCGGCTTCGACCCGGCGAAGAGCACCGGGATCTTCACCGCCGGCATGGCCGAATATGCCGAGGTAGCGCTGGTCGGGCGGCTCGCCGATGCCTTTGCCCGGCAGGCGGCCCGGGCGACACTGCGCCTGACGCCGCTGACCGGCGCCAATGCCGCCGAGCAGCTCGACCGCGGCGCGATCGATGTCGCGATCGCCCATCTCAACACCCTGCCGACCCATATCGAGTCGATTTTGCTGCTGCGCGACCCGTTTGTCGTCGTTACCCGCCGGGGCCATCCGATCGCCGGGCAAACCCTATCGATCGAGGCCTATGCGGCGCTCAACCACATCCTCGTCTCGCCGCGCGGCGATACCAGCGGCGCCCTCGACCGTATCCTCGTGGATTTCGGGCTGCGCCGCCGCATCGCATTATTGGTCGCGACATATCTGGCATTGCCCGTGGCACTCGCCGCCTCCGATCTCGTCGCGACCGTGCCGAGCCGCACGGCGCGCCAGATCGCCGCCACCGCCAAAATCGAGATCATGCCATTGCCGATCGATTTCTCGATGACCGTCTCGATGGCCTGGCACCGCCGCGCCGCCAGCGAGCCCGCGCAAGCGTGGTTCCGCTCGCAGCTGATCGACGCGGCGGGTGATTGACCGGATTTTGCCCTGCCTCCTCTACAAGTCTAACCCGGGACGCAAAGGGCGCCTGCCCGATGAATTGGGACCTCCTTCGCAGGCGTACGCCCTCCACCTATGACTTACGCCTATGGCGGCTTTGGGGTGGGAAGCCTACTATTGTATCGCAGCTCTATTCGGTTCGTGACTGGTAGTCGGCCGCCGCCGAGCGCATGCGGGGACGCAGAACGTTCACAAAGGTGTTTACCCGCTCGGCGAGCCAGGCAAACGCCTTTTTTCTTACGTCCGGCTGTTCCAGCGATCCGACCTGCAACGAGTCGGTGATGCTGTCCATGCTGTCTCCAGCAACCTTACACAGCCTCACAGTCCCGCCCAGCTCGTCCTTGACCGCACCCCCCGCCTTCCACTCACCCACGATTGACTGCATGGCATAAGCGCCAGGGGTGTTCCGCCAACACGATAGAAAAATCCCGACCGAGCCAGGGCGTAGGACACGATAGACCGTGAGCCAACTGGTGCGCGCCGGGAGTGGGAAGCTGATGTAGCCTAGCCGCGCTGGCTTTGGCTTCGGTTGTTCCGGATCATCGAGCTTAAGGTAATTGTCCAGAAACTCAGTCCAAAATCGCTGAGACTGGTCTCCGAGCGCCGTACGCTCGGGGTCGATTTCTACGACACTCGTGGGGTCTTCCGCCTCGTCGACCGAGTATCCATCGGGCACCGCCACGACATTCCGGGTGACGAGGGCGGTTCGCACAAGCACCCGCGGCGCCACCAAGCGGTCACCGTTCGGCATGACGTAGATGGGCAGCTCGACAAGACCCAGAGAGAAATGCAATCCGGCGTGAAGTTGCAGATATTCGGCTATTGCCTCCACCCCCTCCCGGATCCCGTCGCCGACAATCAGGAGGAGGAAGCGCCCGCGCCGGAGGTTTGCGGTAAGCGCATCGTTGAACTGCTGTTCGTTGACCTCAGGGTCAACCGCCCGCACCATATCGAGCAATGGGTTGCCGTCGCGCTTGAGCCGATGGCTCACCTCGCGCTGCATATCGGACGAAGACCAGCGGCTGAGTTCTTTCGCGTAGTCGAGAATTTGGCTCACGACCTCGCGCCGCGCTTCCGGATTGCGCCAGAGCTTGCATTCGACGAGCATCGGAAGGCCGGACGGCGTGACCATGAAATTGTCGATCGGACCGGCAGGCGTATTCAGTTCGGTGCAAATCGGCACCGGGCCTGAAAACATCGCGTCGATCTCGGCGATCGGCAAGCACGCTGGGTGCTCGTGAACAAGCGCTTGGATATAGGCCTCGCGCATTGCGTCGCCGCCACTTTGCTGGGTGACGGGTTCTAGCGGCACCGCGCCAACGATACCCGAAGGCAGAAGAAGCGGAACGCTATGTTGTCTCTCCAACTAAAGCCCCTGCCTTGAACGTTGCCGTGAGACCTTAGCTGGTTGATTGCAAACATCTCGTTGCTTTACGGTGGTGTGCAGCCCTCGGCCGCGCAGATATTTTCAATTCTGCACGACACTTAATTAGATCGTGATGAACCACCTTGCCCCGACCAAGGCGGAACGCCTGACCGCATCCATTCACTCCGACAGGCTTCCCGGTGCAATGGGGACGAGCTCGAAGCCGAAGTTGCGATAGGTCTCTTCGTGCACTCGTTCGAAACGCAGCGTCTCCTCAAAGCTGATCCGCCGCGCTTCGGTCGGCGTGATGAAGCCGAGATTCTGTATGAAGAAGACACGCTTCTGAAAGATCGCCTCCGTTTTGGCACGCTTCAGCTCGCGCGAAAGCGTGTCCGACAGAGGATATCCAAGGTAGACCGCCAGAGCAGCGGTGCAGATGACCGACCGGTCGCGAAACTGCACTGCGCCGGTTTCCTGCGACGCTCGAACCTGCCGCCGTCTTTGCAGTTCAGTGACCAAATCGATGAACGTGGGATGTTTCCACGGCTCAGTGACGCCCCGCGCCTGCTCCAGTGCAATGATATCGGTGGCTGCTTCTTCGACGACACTGAAGCCGTCGAGTTCCAGTTGGCGGATTATCGCTGTCTTTCCTGAGCCGGGAGCCCCTGTCAATATGAACCTTCTCATGCAGCGCCTTTCAGACCTAGTGTGGTGAACGCGAAGTTCTTGAGATCAAAAGCGTTCGTCATTGCGAGTGCAGCGAAGCAATCTCGTCGACAACACACAGACGTGGCTCGGATTGCCGCGTCGCCCTGTGGGCTCCTCGCAATGACGGGCTTTCTTTTAGGAACCAGGACACCGGTTCTTGCTGCTGATCCCTGTAGCCGGGCGTGGGTATGAGAGGCCGGCCAGGGGGTGCTTAGGCGCAGGCAAGAGATATTTTGGCGCCATAGTGGCGACGCCCACGACCGAAGGTCTGCGTCCTTCGATTGATCCGTAAAATTGCCACCTTGCCCCAGCATACTCTGCTCTGGATTGGGTGCTGGAAGCGGCGGGAGTGAAGCGGGTACCAAAGGAGGTGAGCGTTCAGCAAAGCCGGAACGGGCCCTGCTTGCGGGTCGTTGACGCCTATTCTACCTAAAGAGGAGATTTCGCTGCTGACTCGCTGCAGAAGCAGCAGGCGGTTTTTGGGGATGAAATCATAAGTTGGGATTGCTGCCTTTGCCAGTACCTTCCCGTGAGGCAGGGAAGTCGGGAGGCGACAGGACGATAGTCGAGACCGGCCGCCTCAGTTGACACCGCCGGGGCGGCTCCATCATGGTGCGGGCGCTCTTGCCCATCTTCTGTTGCCTTGGAAAGCCATGACTGACGCCGATCTCGCTGCGACCATCGATGCCGCCTGGGAAGCCCGCGAGACGCTGGGGCCGTCGACCCGCGGCGCCAACCGGGAGGCGGTCGAGGAGGCGCTCGAAGGGCTCGATGCAGGACGGCTTCGCGTCGCGGAGAGACACGCTTCCGGCTGGCAGGTACATCAGTGGCTCAAGAAGGCTGTGCTGCTGTCGTTTCGTCTCAACGACATGGTCGAGATCCCGGGCGGCCCGACGGACCCGGAGCGCGGCGCGGCGCGGTGGTGGGACAAGGTGCCCTCCAAATTTGCCGGGTGGTCCTCCAACCGCTTTCGGGACGCCGGCTTTCGCGCCGTGCCGGGCTCGATCGTCCGCCGCTCGGCTTATATCGCACCCAATGTCGTCTTGATGCCGAGCTTTGTGAATGTCGGCGCGTATGTCGACAGCGGCACGATGGTCGACACCTGGGCGACGGTTGGCTCATGCGCCCAGATCGGCAAGAACTGCCACCTTTCCGGCGGAGTTGGGATTGGTGGCGTGCTCGAACCGCTGCAGGCGGAGCCTGTCATCATCGAGGACAATTGCTTTATCGGCGCGCGCAGCGAGGTTGTCGAGGGGGTGATCGTCGAGACAGGTGCGGTCCTGGCGATGGGTACCTTCATCGGCGCCACGACGAAGATCGTCGACCGCGACACCGGAGAGATTCACATGGGGCGCGTGCCGGCCTACTCGGTCGTCGTGCCGGGCTCGCTCCCGGGTAGGAACCTGCCCGACGGCAGCCCGGGCCCGAGCCTTTATTGTGCGGTCATCGTCAAGAAGGTTGACGAAAGCACCCGCGCTCGGACCTCGATCAACGATCTCCTGCGCGAATGAGCGACGCTTCTCTCGACCCGGTGGCGCTCGCCGCCGCGCTGATCCGCCGCCCGAGCATCACCCCGAAGGACGAAGGCGCGCTCGACATCGTCGCCGCCGCATTGAAGCAGCTGGGCTTCACCTGTCACCGCCTGGTGTTCGGCGAGGACGGGGCTGAGCCGATCCACAACCTTTACGCCCATTGGGGCGACAGCCGCCCCAATCTCTGTTTCGCCGGCCATACCGATGTCGTGCCGACCGGGACCCTCGAATCATGGTCCTTCGATCCGTTTTCCGCGGCGCTACGGGAGGGTGCGCTGTGCGGCCGCGGCGCCGTCGACATGAAGGGGGCGATTGCCGCATTCATCGCGGCGGCAGAGGCTTTTCTCGGCGAGAGCGGGCGGGACTATAACGGCTCGATCAGCCTGTTGATCACTGGCGACGAGGAAGGGGACGCGGTCAACGGCACCCGCAGGGTCCTGGATTGGCTCGCGGCGCGCGGCGAAACCATCGATGCCTGCCTCGTCGGCGAACCTACGAGCGCCCAGTTTCTCGGCGACATGATCAAGATCGGGCGCCGCGGCAGCCTGACTGGACGGCTCACCGTGTATGGCGTCCAGGGCCACACCGCCTACCCGCATCTCGCCGACAATGCGGCGCATCGTCTGGTGACTATGCTCCATGCGCTGACCACGGCCGAGCTCGACCGAGGGTCGGAGCATTTTCAGCCTTCGACCCTTCAGGTCTCGACGATCGACATCGGAAATCCCGCCTCCAATGTGATCCCGGCGACGGCTCATGCAGTCTTTAACATCCGCTTCAACGACCGCTGGACGAGCGGGGCTCTGAAGGATTGGTTGACGCAGCGTCTCGATGCGGTCGGCGGACAATACACGCTCGAGGTCAAGGTCAGCGGCGAGTCGTTTGTTGTGCCGCCAACTGCCCTCAGTGACTGCCTTGCCGAAGCCGTCCGTCGGGTGACCGGCAGAACGCCGGAATTCAGCACCACCGGCGGCACCTCCGACGCCCGGTTCATCCAGGCATTTTGCCCGGTTGCCGAGTTCGGCCTCGTCGGGCAGACGATGCACAAGGTCGACGAGCGCGCCGATCTTTCCGATATAGCCGGCCTGACGCAAATCTACCGCACTTTTCTCGGCCTCTATTTCGATCGCTTTTGAACCGAGGGCGAGCACCTGATGCCTACGGCGGCATGGCAGGAGATCGGGCTGGCGCTGCGTGGCACGCTGCAACTGGCCCGCGGCGATCGCCTCGGACTTTCCTGCTTCGATCGCTCGCTTGACGGGTTCTGGCGCTCGTTTCGGGCGGCAGTGATCGCCTATCCGCTCTTTCTGATGCTATTGACCATGCGGGTTACGATAGCCGAGTGGGAGAGGTCGGGCGGGTTGTGGATCGCGGCCGTCGAGACGATCGGCTACGTGATAGCCTGGGTGGCGTTTCCGCTGATCATGATGCCGGTGACGAGCTGGCTCGCCCGCGGACACCGCTTCTTCGATTTCATGGTGCCCTATAATTGGAGCCAGGTGCCGCAAAGCGCGCTCTTCGCACTGGTCGGTCTCGAAACCACCACCGGCGTCTTAGGCAGCTCCACTGCGTCAGCGATAGAGGCTGCTGCCGTCATCGCAGTCCTCGTCTATGAGTGGTACCTCGCCCGAGTGGCACTCGATACAACCGCCCCTGCCGCGATTTTCGTCGTGTTTGTCGATCTCTTGCTCGGAGTACTGATCAGCCAGGTCACCGGTTCGATGTACTGAGCCGACCCCAAGTAAGCGACTCGCCGGCGCGCTCGCTGAAGCCCCGCGACTACGCAACCGCCCGGCGCGCGCGGCGGTCTTTCCCCGCTCTATCGCATAGCGGCGGCGCGCGCTGCTGGACTGACCGGAAAGGCAAGCTGACAGAGTCGCAGGGTCAGCAGCAGCGCGACGACCGCGAGTCCGAGGGCCAGGCCCCACCACAGACCGGCGGGGCCGAACCCGAGCGGGAAGGCGAGCAACCAGCCGCCGACAAAACCGACACCCCAATATCCGAAGGCGGCCAATAACATCGGGACGAAGGTGTCTTTGTAGCCGCGTAGCGCGCCCGCGGCGATCGTTTGCATCCCGTCGAACACCTGGAATACCGCCGCAATTGCGAGCAGACGCCACGCGAT
>JBJMQW010000191.1:0-26984 GCA_045802495.1 Allostellaceae bacterium
AGGAAGCGTACTCGCGCGACGTCCTCATTCGAAAGGCCGTGGAAGTAGCGCGCGAGGGCCAGCACCAACGTCACATTCATCATCTGGGACGGCTGCAGCTGCACGACCCCGAGATCGATCCAGCGCCGCGCGCCCATGCCGATGAAGCCACGCAAATCAACCGCGGCGATCAGCGCCAGCGCGACCGCATAGGCCCAATACGCCCCTCGGAACCAAAACCGCGTGCCGAGGAGCGCCGCCCCCAACATCAGGATCAGCGCGACGGCAAAGCGGATCATCTGGGTTGCGGCCCAGGGTTGCATCCTGCCGTCAGCGGCGGAGTAGAGCACGGCAAAGCCGAAACCCGCGGTTTCGCAAATCAGCAACACCAGCACCCAGGAGACGCCGCTGAGCCTCTCTGCAAACGTGGGCTGGGACGTAGCGATGCCGGGGTATAGGTTTGCCATGGCTCAGCGGACGGATGTGAGCTGGGCCACCGTGTTCGCGGGAACGCGGCGTGCGGGGTCGCGTCGTTGCATCTCTAGCAGGATGTCGCGGCAGATCGGCGCCGCCACCGCCGAACCGCCCCCGCCGCTCGCACCGCCGTGCTCGACCACGGTCGCGCACACATAGCGCGGAGATCCGACCGGGGCAAAGGCCACGAAAAGCGCATGATCGCGCTCTTTCCACGGAATCTGGCGGGTCTTGCGGACCCCGCGCCCGCGTTCATGCTGGCTGATATGGCGCACCTGCGAGGTGCCTGATTTGCCCCCCATCTGGAAGCCGGGCTCGGCGATGCGCGCGGCATAAGCGGTGCCACCCTGCTCGTTGACCACGGCGTTCATGCCGTCCAATACGATAGCGAGAATCCGGGGATCGACGCCGAGCGACGGAAAATCGGGCGACGCGAGGTCGCCTCCCGGCGGCATCAAGCCATCGGTGCGCACGATCCGAGGCCTGACGGCCCGACCGGTGACGAGGCGAGCGACCATTGTCGCGAGCTGCAGCGGGGTTGCGAGAACCGAACCCTGCCCGATCCCGGCGATCAAGGTTTCCCCCGGCAACCACCCGATGCCGGTGTTGGCGAGCTTCCACTCCCGGCTCGGGATAAGGCCGGAGCGCTCCCCTGGAATATCAATACCGAGGAGGCTCCCAAAGCCCAAGCGCCGAGCCATCGCTGCGAGGCGATCTATGCCCAACCGCCGAGCCGTTTCATAAAAAAAGACGTCGCAGGATTTCTTGATCGCGTCGCGCAAGCGCAGCGTGCCGTGGCCGCCATGCCGCCAGCAGTGAAACGTCGCGTTTCCGAGCGTGAGATATCCCGGACAGGTGAAGGATGTTTCGGGTGTTAAAACCCCCGCCGTCAGCGCGGCCGCCGCGACCACCGGCTTGAAAGTGGAGCCCGGCGGATAGACGCCGGCGATCACCTTGTTGGACAAGGGCTTGCGGGGATCGCTGGAAAGCTCCTGCCACATCGCTGGCGTAAGGCCGGTCGTGAACGGCACCGGATCGAAGCTCGGGCTTGATACCAGGGCGAGCACGTCGCCGCTGACGACGTCGAGCAGTACGCACGAGACGCTCTGCTCGGCGCTGCATCGGCGAGTAACGAATTCCTGCATGGCCATGTCGAGGCCCACGACGACATCCTGCCCGGGCTTTCCCGAAACGCGGGCGAGTTCGCGCACGACTCGGCCCAGCGCGTTGACTTCGACCTGGCTGGTACCTGCAGTGCCTCGCAGCTCGGCATCCTCAGATTTTTCGACTCCGCTCTTGCCGATGCGAAAATCGGGCAGTTCAAGCAGCGGATTGCCGTCGAGCTCCTGTTCGGAAACGGCGGCGACATAGCCGACGACGTGCGCTGCGGCGTCGCCGAACGGATAATGACGGGTCATGCCTTGCTCGATCGAAATGCCCGGCAGCTCGGGCATGGCGACTTCGACCCGGGCCATTTCGTCCCAACTGAGGTTGGCGCGCACCACCACGGGAACGAAGGAATGCTTGCGCCGGAGGTCCCGCGCGGCACGCCGCCGGTCAGCCTCGCTGATTTCGATCAGAGCACCCAGTGCGTCGAGGGTTGCGGCGATGTCGCCAGTCTGCTCGGCCACGATGACCAGATGATAGTTCTGGCGATTATCCGCGAGCGCGATACCGAAGCGATCGAGGATCCGGCCGCGCAGCGGGGCAAGGAGCCGCAGGTTCATACGGTTCTCGTCGGCAAGCACCGCATAGCGATCCGCCTCGGAGATCTGCAGTTGGTACATGCGCCCGGCGACAGCCGCGAGAAGCGCGAGCTGGCCGCTCGCGATGACGAGCGCGCGCCGGCTGAATACCTTCCCACGATGTATTTCCCGCTGCATTGGCTGGCAGCGATCAACTTGCGCCGAGCAAGATCCGCTGGCTTCGGCCCAGCAGAAGGCTTGCGACCGGGTAAAGCGAGATGGTCAGCACTGCACGGAACATCGTGCTGTGGAAATCGAGCAGCTGTGCGGCAAGCAGCGAATGAAGGGCCCACAGGAGGAACATCACGCCACCAGTTAGGAGCGTGAAGCCGGCCCAGATAAACGGAAACGATCGCTTCACGAAATGACGTCGTTGGCTGAGCACGATGGCGCGGGTAAGCAATAGGACCAGAGCCGTCACGCCGGGGAGCGCGCCCGAGAGCAGATCCTGGACGGTGCCGATGAAAAAAAGCGCGAAGGCCGGCAACAATTGCGGCCGGTGCATCGTCCAATGGTATACGGCCATCAGAGTGAAAGCCGGTGTCACCGCCGCGTAGCCCGGAAAGTGGAGCGGCTGGATTGACGCCAGCATCGCCAAGACGGTCGTCGCAGCCGGCAACAGGCTGGTCATGCGATTGTCAGTGCGTCGTGGATGAACCCAGGACCACCCGCGCGATCCCGCGGTCAGTGCGCGACCGGCGGCCGCCATCTGAGCCGAGTGCGCGGCCGTCGCCCCGTCGAGCGACAGGCAGCGGATCGGGCAATGCATCGGCGAGGCCATAATCGACGAGGCGGACATAATCAACTTGCGATAACCCGGCATACGGCTCGACGAGGGGCACATTGCCGTCCAGGGCGGTGATGACTCCGACGGGCAGCCCCGGCGGAAAAATACCGCCTTGGCCCGAGGTAACAATCCGGTCTCCGATGCTGATCGCAGAGCCCGCGTCGAGGTAATTCAGGCGCGGGCGTTCCGAGTTGTCGCCGACCAGCACCGCTTGTTGCCGAGATCCCTCGACGAGAACCGGTACGCGGGAGTTCAGGTCGGTTATCAGTAGGATACGCGCTGCCCGAGTTCCGACGTCCGTAACCCGGCCAATAAGCCCCTCGCCGGTGATCGCCGCTTGTCCGCGGGCCACGCCGTTGTCGCGGCCGACATCGACCATGGCGCTGCGAACAAAAGCGCCGCCCGAACTTGCAATGACGCGCGCCGTCACAAAGGAGACCGAGGGGTCCGGTGCCAACTTCAACAGATTGCGAAATTGTGCATTCTCGGCGGCCAATTTGAGGGCAGCCTGCTGCCATCCAAGCAGCCTCTCATTCTCGCGTTTCAGCCGGTTATTTTCCCGATATATCCGGATGAGGCTTCCCGCGTCCTCTATGGCGGTATCGAATAAAACATTTGGACGCGATAACAACTCGAGCAGCGGAGCCGCGGCATCCATCGCTGAAATCCTCAGCGGTTCGAGCGCGACTTGATCGACTTTGCCGACGATAATCACCGTCGCCGAGAGGGTGACGAGAAGCGGAAAAATCACCCGTTGGAGGGCCGCGCGTCGGGCCGAGGAGAGCCGGATTACCAAGTTGCTGGTCCTCCCATTGTCGGCCGACACGCCTACCAAGCATTGATTAATAGATTCCGTAGCGTTTTCATCTCTTCGAGGGCTCGGCCCGTGCCGAGCGCGACGCAGCTGAGCGGATCGTCGGCGATAGAGACCGGCAGCCCGGTGGCATGCCTGATGACTAGGTCGAGATTGGTTAGCAGCGCGCCGCCGCCGGTCAGCACAATTCCTTTGTCTACGATATCGCCGGCGAGTTCGGGCGCCGTGTGCTCGAGCGCCACCATGACAGCCTCGATGATCGCGCCCACAGGCTCGGCGAGGCTCTCGGAGATTTGCCGTTCGCTGACCGCGATTTCCTTCGGTACGCCGTTCATCAGATCGCGTCCCTTGATCTCCAGAACGCGCCCTTCGCCGTCCTCGGGTCTGCAGGCAGACCCAATCTCTTTTTTAATCCGCTCTGCACTGCTTTCGCCGATGAGTAGATTGTGATTGCGGCGAATGTAGGCGATGATCGCCTCATCCATCTTGTCGCCGCCCATACGCACCGACCGGCAATAGACGATGCCGCCGAGCGACAGCACGGCCACCTCGGTCGTTCCGCCTCCGACGTCGACAACCATCGAGCCGGTCGGTTCGGTAACCGGCAAGCCGGCGCCGATCGCCGCCGCCATTGGCTCTTCGATCAAAAACACCCGCCTCGCGCCCGCGCTCTCGGCCGATTCCTGAATCGCACGGCGTTCGACAGCAGTAGATCCCGATGGCACGCAGACCACGATCTGCGGCGTCGCAAAGCTTCGACGATTGTGCACCTTGCGGATGAAATGTTTGATCATTTCTTCCGTCACTTCGAAATCCGCGATGACCCCATCTCGCAAGGGGCGGATTGCCTGAATATTGCCCGGGGTACGGCCGAGCATTAGCTTTGCTTCCTCGCCCACAGCGAGGACCTGCTTTCGGCCTTTGACGCTGGCGATTGCTACGACCGACGGCTCGTTCAGGACAATACCGCGCCCCTTTACATAGACGAGCGTGTTCGCCGTGCCGAGGTCAATCGCCATATCGGCCGACAGCAAACCCAGCATTCTTCCAAACATCGCGGGCGCACCCAAGGCTGCGAAGAACCCTTACCGTCACGCTCGTCAACCAAGCGCCCCGGCGATCGGATCGTTCTTAAAATAGGATTGCTCACGGGAGGCCTCAACGCCGAGTTACCGGCATTCAGCGCCGCAACTTACAGCGGACCAACCCCGGAGATTTCGCCGGATCCCAACCAAACCACATTCGGAGCTGCCGCCGGCCATTGCACTCGCATCGCTGGGTGCCGATCAGCCCCTCGGCCCCGCTCTCCATCAGCAACCGCAGCACTGCCTCAGCCACGGCTCGCCAAAATCTCCCTCGCCAGCCTTCTCCAGCGGCCCGATTCCCGGATGAGGGTGGAGTTGCCGGTTAACGTGCGAAAGTAGCTCGGTGGAGGGGCCTCAACCGTCTTCGTCGTGCTTAGCCGATCGCCCATTACCTGATGTGCAGATCACCGAAGGGCGAGGTGGTGTCCGTCAGTTCACAAAGCGGTAGAGTTTGGCGGCGTTGTCGCAGACGATCTTCCTGCGCGTGGCGTCGGGCAGGTGCCCGAGCTCGCGCTGGATGTATTCCTGCGAATCGGGCCACACGCCGTCGGGATGCGGGAAATCCGAGCCCCACATGATGTTGTCCTCGCCGAGCTCGTCGATCAGTTTTACGCCGATCGGGTCGCTCTGGTAGGTCGCGTAGCATTGGCGCCGCCAGTAATCGCTCGGTGGCATTTTGAGGTCGAGCTCTTTGAACTGGTCCTCCCACTCGGCGTCCATGCGCTGCAGGATATAGGGGATCCAGCCGGTGCCGGCCTCGCCGATGACCAGCTTGAGGCCCGGGTGATGCTCGAGGACACCGGAGAAGATCACCGACAGCAGCACCTCCGACATATACATCTGAAAGCTCGTGATGCCGGCTGCACGGGCGGCGAGCGCCACCTTGGGCGCGAGCTTGGTGAAGTCGCGTCGCACGCCGCTACCGATTGTATGGAAATGCACCGGCAATCCGCTCGCTGCGACGGCATCCCACATCGGGTTCCACCACGGGTCCCATAACGGCGTCATGTCGCCTCGGCGCGAAATTTCGAGCCCGCGCACGCCGCCGCGCCGCGCGACCCGCTCGATTTCGCCGACCGCGGCGTCGATGTCGTGGTTTGGAATGCAGGCGAGCCCGGCAAAGCGATCGGGGTGGGTATTGCAGAAAGCGGCAAGCCACTCATTGTAGATCCGCAGCATCTCACCCGCGGCTTTGTCGTCGTTGATGCGGCTCGTAGCGCCAAGGATGCCGTACAGCACTTCGGCCTGGATGCCGTCGCGCTCCTGGTCCTTGAGGCGCAGCTCGGGGTCCGTCATGCGGCGGATACCCTTCTTGCCGTCGTCATAGATCCCCTCGGACGCCATCCGGTCCGAGCGGTGGATCTTGCCCGGCTCGTAGAGGCGGCCGGCCGAGCCCATGCCGTTCATCAGCCCAAACGAGGCGCCCGATTTGGTGACCCATTCCTTGCCTCGCGGCCCATCGGTCACATACGGCATGCGCTCCTTCATCGTCGCCGCGGCATTGGCGGTGAACAGATCGGGCGGCAGCCAAATCAGATCGATGTGGCAATCGGCTGAAATGACGTCGTATTTCATTTTCTATCCTCCGTGCGAGCCCGGCATTAGCATGCCTCGCAGGCGCCGCAGGTGCGACTGAAATTTCCAAATCAGCAGACGGAAAGGGCCGATGAACCAAGCGCGAGCAAGTAGGCCGTTGGCGGATGTGACGGTGATCGATTTCGGCCAGATCTTTCAGGGCCCCTATGCCAGCCTGTTGTTGGCGAAGGCGGGCGCGTTTGTGATCAAGATCGAACCCAAGCACGGCGAACCGGGACGCCGGCGGGCCGAGCCGGGCAAGAGTGCGACGTTGCCCTTTGCAATGCTCAACCAGAATAAGCACGCCGTTACGCTGAATTTGAAGCATGAGCGCGGCCGCGAGCTGCTCTTTCGCATGGCCGAGCGCGCTGATGTCTTGCTCGAGAATTTCTCGCCGGGCACGATGGACGATCTCGGTGTGGGCTGGGCCCGGCTGCGTGAAATCAACCCCCGCCTGATCTACGCGACAGGCACCGGCTTTGGGATCAGCGGCCCCGATCGCGACAATCTGGCGATGGACATGACGATCCAGGCGGCCTCCGGGATCATGAGCGTCACCGGCTTTCCCGACCGGCCGCCGGTCAAGGCCGGTCCGACCCTCGTCGACTTTATGGGCGGGATCCATCTCTATGCCGGTATCGTGACGGCGCTCTACGACCGCGACCGCAGCGGTGCCGGCCGGCTCGTCGAAGTGGCGATGCAGGAGGCGGTCTGGCCGAGCTTGGCGTCGAGTTATGATTACTATTACCGAACCGGCGAAATCCCGCCGCGCACCGGCAACCGCCAGTCGGGGCTCAACAGCGCGCCCTACAACGTCTTTGCGACCAATGACGGGCATGTCGCGATCCATGTCGTGACCGAGGCACATTTCCAGAATTTGCTAGAGGCGATGGGCCGCGAAGATCTTGCCGAGGATCCGCGCTTTGCGACCAATGCGGGCCGCGTCGCGCATATGGAGGAAACCGACGCGCTCGTCGCCGAATGGACGCGGACGCTCGGCAAGATGGAGGTGTTCGCGCGCGCCAAGGCCTACCGCATTCCCTGCGCGCCGGTGCGCAGCGCCCCCGAGGTTATGAACGACCCGCATATGCACGAACGCGGCATGCTCGAGCGGATTGACCACCCGGAATTGGGCGAGATTGTTGTCCCCACCACGCCGCTGCGCCTGCACGGCACCGACAAGGTCGAAACCGGTGCGAGCCCGACGATCGGCCAGCACAATGCCGAGATATATGGCGGCTGGCTCGGTCTGTCCCCGGCCGAAATCGCCGAGCTGAAGGAGATCGGGGTCATCTGACTGTGTCGGCCGCTGTAAAATCCGATAGTGTATTTAACTGCCTCACTCGGGCCTCGACCCATCGCGCTATCTACCATGGAAGTGTAGTTGAGCCGCAGCGCTGCGCTATCCCTGCCCTTACCCGTAAGCGAACAATGGAGGAAGCAGCGGTTGCTCAAATGGTCCAGCTCGAGCGCAAAACTCTAGGGTGCGCCCTCCGGCCCCCGATTAGCCGTAGACGCGTTGCCGGCCGCTGGCTATGGTAAATTCCAAATATCACGCGGTTGGCAAAGCTTTGAATAATGCAGCTGCCGATCGCTAACTGACCTTTCAACCAGGGGAAATCCAGTGAAGCTCCGTTACATCCCGATATTCGCCGGAATATTTGTGGGCGGGTTTCTTGCCGTCATTCCAGTCGCGATGCCGGCACCCGCCGCCTCTCAACAAAAGAAGCCTGCCATCAGCGAGGAGGCCAGCGCGGCTTTATTGCGGATGGGCCAGACCCTGCGGGCGGAGCAGTTCTCGTTTCAGGTGCGCACGATCCGGGTGTACGGGGATGCCAGTGGCGACCCGCTGCACATCTTTCATACGATGAAAGTCACGGTCCACAGACCCAACCGGATGCTGGTCGACGTCGGCGGGGATGACGGTGAAAATAAGCTGCTGTTCGACGGCAAGAATGCGGTCGTATACTCTGGTGCCGGGAAAAAGTACGCGATGGTTCCTGTGCCCGGGGGTACTATTCAGGCCATGATGGAAGAAATCGTCGGCCGTCTCGGGGTCGATCTTCCGATTGCGGATTTTCTCACCGAAGCGCCGAACAAGGCATTTCTGACCGGTGTCACTTCGGGACGGGTGGTCAATACGGTAACGATCGATGGCCTCCCCTATCTGCATTTGTTCTTTACTCAACCACCAGGCATCGAGCTTGAGCTATGGCTCGCGAAGAACGATCAGTCTCTGCCTAAACGACTAATTGTCACCTATCGAAATCTGCCAGGGCAGCCCAACTTCATCGCCGAGTTTTCGGATTGGAACTTTAACACTCACCCGTCCGATGCAGATTTTGTGTTTCAGCCGCCGTCGGAGGCGACGCGCGTCGAATTGAAGCCGGCAGCAGTAAAGACGCCAGCCAAGGGCAAGGGACGGTAGACATGAGATTGCTGACCGCCATCGTTCTCGGTGTCATCCTGATGTCGTCGAGCGCGCCGGACGCGTTGGGCTGGGGCGCGGTGCACGGCCCCAATGGCGGCGCCGCCTACCGCGGCCCGATGGGTGGGGCGGCGGTTCGCGGTCCAGGCGGTGCAGGCGCCGTTCGTGGTCCCTACGGAGGAGCGGCGGCGCGCGGCCCCTATGGGGGGACCGCCTATCGCGCACCGACCACAGTCTATCGCGGAGGCACCTATTACGGTGGCACCACGGTGGTCACGCCGGGTGTAGGCGCCGGAGTCGCCGCCGGCGTGGCTGTTGGCGCGGCCGCCGGTGCAGCCGCGGCATCCTCGGCCTATGCCGCTCCGAGTTACAGCTACTACCCTTCGCCTTACTACTGCCCATATGGCTCGTCCTACTACTACTGTCCCCCGCAATAGGCGGAAACTCAGATCGTGATTGCCGTGGGTGAACGCCGCCGCCGTCGGCGCCGGATTGGGGCTGGTGATGGTCTGTGATTTGCAGATTGCGGGCCGCTTGGCGCGATTTGCAACCGGCTTTACCGAGATCGCTATTCCAGCGGTTCTCGGGAATGAGAAGGACGGCACTCCGATCCGCGACATTTCAATTTGTGTTTAACCGAGCGGATCGGCCGTGCAATCATGCCAGGTGTCTCAATCAGGGTTTCGAGGTAGCCATGGCGAAATACATGCTGGTCAGCTTCAAGACCTGTCCTTGGGTGCAACGTTCGGCAATCGTATTGCGCGAGAAAGACACCGAGTTCGAATTGCGCCACATCGAGCCCGACAATCGGCCCGAATGGTTCCTCGCCATCTCGCCGCATAAAAAGGTGCCGGTGCTGCGGATTGACGACAAGCAATCACTGTTTGAGTCGAACGCGATCAACGAGTACCTGGACGAAACGATCGCGCCGCAGCTCCACC
Organism: Allostellaceae bacterium; assembly: GCA_045802495.1. Taxonomy (GTDB): domain Bacteria; phylum Pseudomonadota; class Alphaproteobacteria; order ATCC43930; family CGMCC-115725; genus AP-15. Next base: position 9,829 of record JBJMQW010000191.1, read on the forward strand.
CCGAGGATCCGATCGAGCGCGCGATCAATCGGGCGTGGACCGATTATGTCCCGACCTTTGCCAGCACAGTGACTGCAACCGCCTATGCCGATGACAAGGCAGCCTACGACAACGCGGCCGAGCAGATCCCGGTGCCGTTCGAGCGGCTCGAAAAGGCGCTGGAAAAGCAGGGCGGCGGACCGTTTTTTAATGGCGCCACGTATTCGCTGGTGGACGCGGCCTATGCACCGTTCCTGCAGCGCTACGTCTTTCTCGACCGAATCAGGAAACTCGGCCATATCGAGAAATTTCCGCGGCTGAGGGCATGGTGCGAAGCGCTGCTGAGCCGCGCTTCGACGCATTCCTTCCCGCCCAGCGAGTTCGAGGCGATGTACCGCGAGAATTTGCGGCGCCGCAATAAGTGGGTGTCGCGATTATCGAGCCTGGCAGGGCCGCGGCGGGATAGCCCACCGATATTTCGAGCAACGGCGGCGCGGTCTTCTCGGAGGATGCGGCGAAGTCGACTCATCGTACTCAGCCTCGCCGCGGTTGCTCTCGCCCCTGTGCCTGCCTAGGTGATGGCGGCAGAACGGCGTCTGCGCCCGCTTATGAACCCTGTGCCATGGGCGCCTCTCCAATTCTGCGCGCCGCCGCTGCGGCGCCGGGTTATCAAGGCGGCGCTCGCGGACTGCCGGCAGCCGCTCACCGACTTGATGTCGGACGATTCTCCGCATCTGATGCGAATATCCTCGTCTGAAGATTGTGAAACCTGCATAGTGAGCCGAGCCGTGGCATCAGCATTATCGATCCGGTCGGACGGCCTGTAGCGTTATCCTTCCTGATCTGTGCCAACCACCAGATGGCATTCGTTAACCTGTTCGCGCGGAATGCGCAGTGTGTCGGGGGGATTTAGCTGGCGCAGCACGAGTACGTCACCCTCCCAGCCGACAAATTGCTTTATCAGCACGGCGTGCTCTTTCTTGTAGACGACGACGTCGCGTCCGCGAGTCGGCGGCTTGAACGGGTTTACATGCAACAACCAACCCGGCTCGTAACGCGGCTCCATGCTGTCCCCAACCATGTAGATGGCATAAGCTGAGCGAACTCCCCCCAAATTGGCGGGGCGCGGCGTGTGTCCGATCGGTCCGTCTTCAAGGAACATTTCCTGGTCGGTACCTCCCCGTGCTCCGCTGCGGATCGGTATTCGATCAGGCTCTTGGGACACGCGGGAGGGGGAGCCGGTAGCCAGAGCGGAACCAGACGCTCGCGGGCGTCCTCGCCCTGGCCGCAGCATGTCACCCATTGGTGGGCGAGCTGTGGTATCGACTGCATGTCGCAATACCTCGTCCTCGGGTACGCGAAGGAAGCCGGCGATATGGACGACCTCCAACGGCTTCATCTGGCGCTCTCCTTTCAACAAGCGAGATACCGCTGACGGGGCGAGACGCAAGTGCCTAGCCAGATCCGCCTGCGAGGCACCGACGCGCTCCAAGGCTTGACTGAACCACGAACTGTCCATAATGCGCCCTTAGCAATTTTGTCTTATTGACAACGAAGCGCATAACGGTATCATGCCGATGCGATGCTGACAAGCATACGTGGTGAGAATTTGGAGATGGCAGATGCCGGAGCCTATATCGCCCCTGAATGACATCGGGCCCGACCCGGGTTGTTCTTATGTTCTTGACGAGCCGGAAGGTCGGCGAAGTTGCGGAAGTCCGCGACGGCAATCCTCATCTTATTGCCAGCTTCACCACTCCCTCTGCTATATAGCAGCCGGCAGCACGGCAGAATCGGTGCGTTTGCGCGAAGTGGAAGCGCTTGCCAGTGCCGTAGGAGGTCGCCGGGCGCAGCAGGGCGAAGGTCCCACACGCCGGTTTCTCGTCCGTCTTGAGCGGGCGGTGCGAACGTCCGCATGAGATAAATGTTCACGTTATGTTCCAAAAGGTACAATTTTGCCTCATCCCCGCCGTCTCGGTCTCCGCCAGCCAAACCCGGAAAATTCCGGTCTACCGCCTACACCCGAGCGTCAGAAACAGGGGCCCATTGAGCGGCTGGAACGACCGATTGCGGACGGTTCCGGCCGTGCCGGTCGACCCTATCGTGCCATCGATATTCTGGCGGCGATGGAACGTCGCGGCTCTATCACCTCCGGCATGCGTCAAGCCGGAGAGGATTTTCGAGCTCGGTTCGCCGTTGCACAGCTCGATCCACTAAGTGCGTTCGACATCTCGCGGATCAGGACCGGGCGCCATTCCGCGTCCACATCCGGGGAGGAGCTCGGTTTGCGTATCGAGCATGCGCGCGAGGCGGTGTGGAGAGCGATTCTGGCGGTGGGCGGTCCCGGTTCTGCCGGAGGCTCTTGTTTATGGCATGTTCTTGGTTGGGAACGGTCTCTGAAGGAATGGGCATTGGAACAGGGGTGGAGTGGGCGAAAGGTCAGCCAAGAGGCCGCGTCCGGCGTTCTTATAGCGGCGCTCGGAGCGCTCGAATCACATTTTGCTAATGCGTGACACTGATAATTGTTATTTTGGAATTGACAAATCCGGATGCAGCTGATATAAGTCAGTGAGACTGAAGAAATGGGCGAAGGAAATAGTCCAAGGGGCGGGCCGCTCGCTAAGGAGGTGATGGGCCCGGCGCACCACACTGGTCTTCAGTAGTCGCCATCCTACCTTGCAGCGAACTGTAATAACGAGAAGATGCCGCCGGATCTCTGTCTCGATCTGGAACGTGCATTGCCCAGGCAAAAGGCGCTGGAGCGACCGTAAACTCTTTCAATGCGAAGTCGCGGAGCAAGACCGTCGGATGGGGTAATGCCGGAGGCGAGGCCTGCCGAAGGCGGATGCTCAAATCGGCGGGCTTGATCGGCGCCGCGTATCTTTAAGGGGTGATGGCTCGTAGTCAGACGACCGGAAGATACGGTCAAAGCTGTCTCCTTGATACTCTCTCCTTTGATACTCTCAAATTTCAAAAGCAGGCCGCAGCGGTTGAGTTCTACGATGCGGGGGGCTTGGCCGGGATTGCCGCGAAAGCGGAAGGCGACAGACCGCGGATATATCGCGGAGGATGCGCGTGACCTGTTTGCATACCGGCTGGCTCGCTTCGCTGCCAGAACAGCTTAGGAAGAAATTCATTGCCTCACTTCGCCCCGTCGACGCCCAAGCGCTGCTATGTGATTGGCGGTTCTGGGCGCGCCCGAATCAGTTGCCGCCGCAGCAGGACTGGCGGGTGTGGCTGGTTCTTGCGGGCCGTGGATTTGGCAAGACGCGGACCGGAGCGGAGCTGATCCGAGCACGCGCGGTAGGCCTTGAAGCGCGTCGCCTTGCGCTGATCGCACCCACCGCGGGAGATGCACGGGATATAATGGTAGAAGGCGAAAGTGGGATTCTGGCGATCTCACCACCCTGGGAGCGGCCGAGATATGAGCCGTCAAAGCGGCGACTGACCTGGCCAAACGGGGCCATTGCGACACTCTTCAGCGCCGACGAGCCCGAACGCCTTCGCGGACCCCAGCACGACGGGGCTTGGTGCGACGAACTCGCCAGCTGGCGCTACCCCGAAGCTTGGGACATGCTGATGTTCGGGCTACGGCTAGGGGTTGATCCCCGCGTCGTGGTGACGACAACACCTCGCCCGTCGAGACTGCTCCGCGAGCTGATGGCCGACCCAACGGTGGCGGTAACCCGCGGGAGCACTTACGAGAATCGCGCGAACCTCGCCCCAGTGTTCCTCGGTCAGATCGTGCGCAAATACGAAGGTACACGTCTCGGACGGCAAGAGCTCGAGGCGGAGTTGCTGGAAGATGTGCCGGGCGCATTGTGGAACCGCGGCGTGATCGAAGCGGCTCGTGCTTACGCCGTTCCTGCGCTGTTGCGGGTGGTAGTGGCAATTGATCCAGCGGCGAGTTCGAGCGCTGGGTCTGACGAAACCGGCATTATTGTCGCCGGCAAGGATGAGGCGGGACAAGGCTGGGTGCTCGCCGATGCGTCCGGGCGATACCAACCCACTGAATGGGCAAGGGCTGCGATTTCAGCATATCGAGCCCATGGCGCTGATCGCATCGTCGCCGAGGTAAACAACGGTGGTGACATGGTCGAGGCTACAATACGAATGATCGACCCAAACGCGCCATTTGCTGCTGTGCGTGCGTCACGGGGGAAGGTGACTCGGGCAGAGCCGGTGGCGGCACTTTATGAACAAGGCCGCGTGCGCCACCTCGGGACCTTCCCACAACTCGAGGATCAGATGTGCGGCTTTACCCGCGGCCTCAGCGGAGAATCCGACACACGCGCCATGGGTTATTCTCCTGATCGCGTGGACGCGCTGGTTTGGGCGCTGACGGATCTTCTGGTCGATCCAATGGCTGGGGAAGGGATTTACGAGATGTATCGCCGGCTGAGCGGTCGGCTGGCAAATGCAGCTCGCGAGAAGGACCAATCGTAATCGAATGTCCCTTACTGATGCTGCCAGAAGGAGCCGGATCATTGACGCTGTTAGTCAAGGACGCCAACACAACCACCCAATCGATTGCAACCCAGGCGGATGTCGCCGGCAATCTGGTTCCGGTACATACCCCTGCGGCAGTGATCGCCGGTATTGCGACCCCCGTTGGTGCAACGGCCCCGCTGCCTGTAATTAATACCGCCGGAACTGCTGCCCTCGACGGCAGCGGAACTGTGGTGACTGGCGGAATTGCGCAGACTCTTTTCGCCGGGACCGTACCCATCAACGGCTACCTGGTCGCCAACAACTCATCGGCCATGCTCTACATCTCGGATGTTGGCCCTGCGAATGTGGGAGGAACGTCCATAGCCATTGGATCAGGCGGAGTATTTGTTACTCCCTCAGGGTATAAGCCTCCGGGGCCGGTCAGCCTCTATGGCAGCACAACCGGCCAGGCGTTTGCGGCTCGGCGATGGTAATGGCGGCCTAAATGCTCGCATATGCCGCCTATGCCTTAGCTTTATCGATGCCTCTTGGCTCCGTAGTTGCTCCTCTATTCGCCGCCGCCGTTCTGACTATGCTTACCGGGTCGACAGGGTTCGTCACGCGCGCCGTTCTCCAGCGCGCGCATTTTCAACCGTGCTCAAAGTTGCAGGACGCGCGACGGCTTTGGAGGAACTTGCGCCCTGCGACCAAAGCGCGACCGGATCCCGGGCGGTCCGGCGGACTGCTGATTGTGCGCGGATTGCTCCGCCTCACCGCCTTCGCCGTCGGGCTCAGCGTGGCATTCCCCACTATGGCCCAGACAATCGGCGGTTCGTCGCTTAGCATCAGCGGGCAATCCACTCTGCGGGGTGACGTGGCCATGTGCTCCGGTCGACCCTGGATCGATGTGCGCTGCAATGGGGCCGCCGGAGACGGTGAACACGACGATACGTCGGCACTAAATGCGACGATCGCGAGCGCCATTACGAGCGGCTGGCCGGTGTATTTTCCGGCTGGGATCTACAAAGTTACTTCGCCGGTAACCGTCGACTACGCCGGGCAGGCGGGCAAAGGGCTACGTCTTATATCCGATGGGGCCGTCATCGACGGAAGAGCGATTGCCACTGGGCCGGTGTTACAGATCCAATGCGGCGGCGGCACAATCGCCAGCCCCACCGGATGCTTTTATTTCAAAGAAGAGGGGACATTATTCGTCAACGGCAATACTCCAGCCTATGTAGTAATCTTCGGCAAGCCCGATTTTTCAGATGCGCACAATTCTGCCAAGATCGACCATCTGATCGTCAACAACGCCAGCACGGCAGCTGGAGCAGGGGCGTGCCAGTTCAATTATTTGCTCGATAGCGACATTTATGCGGTTTGTGTGTCTGCCGGCGGCGGGGCGGGGATCGCTCTGGAGCAGGTCCAGTTCTCTCGGATCTCCGGCGCCGGCACCGCAGAAGGTGCGGGAGGTCGGGGCTTGGTGCTGGAGAACGGTTACAATTTCAGCAATACATTCCTCGCCCTCGATCTCGAAGTTTCGCCTACCTGCCTGTCGATCACCTTCGACCACAATGGCTTCAACACCTTCTTATCGCCCTATTTCGACTGTGCCACGGCAGTTAGTGCAACGGCCAGCGTCGGGAACGTGTTGTTCAATCCGAATTACGGCGGTGCGACAATCAATTATGGCCCTCTCTCAACGGGAATATCGATCGTCGGAACCGGCTCGCGCGATAGTTGGTTTTTTCCAACGACCGCGTCCTATGTCGCGGCGCCGATTGACGACGGCCTCAGTCTCTCCAGTTATAACGCTCCGGGCGCGTCAATGACTGTCACTTTACCGGCCATCTCGAGCATAAGGGCCGGGTGGAGCATGAGTTTTGCGTCAGATAACGGCAAAGGAATGACCATAACCGCTCCGACCGGATTCATAATTTCCGGCGGCCGGAGCGCGGGATCAATCGTCCTTGGCGACGGCAATTACGAATATGTGCGACTGCAATCCGACGGCAACAATTTCCGCATTGTCTCCTCTACTCGAAATACGCGCTTGGCGAACGGGTTCGAGCCGCCGCCTTGGCCGAGCAACTGGATTTTTCCGACCGCCTCCGGTTATGCGGCGGGGCTCAGCGACAACGGCAATATCTTATCGAGCTACGACAGCGCCGCAGGTTTGACGGTGACGCTGCCTTCAACCAGCGGGCTTCCGAACGGTTGGTCAATGGGTTTCGCAACGGACAACAATAAGAGCCTGATCGTGCGGGTCAACACCAGCGCAGGCGGCCATATTGTCTGGCCGGGATCTGGGGGATCTCAGTCATCCTTGGCGATGGCGAACACGAGCCAAGGCGCGTACGAGTTCATGGTGCTTCAGTATGACGGGAATGGCCTCTTCCGCGTTCTCGAGACGACGCCTGCAACCGCTCAGTCGATCGGGATGATAGGCGCCGGCGGCATTACGCGCTGGACGTTTCCAGCAGTTAGCTCATACAATGCGACCAATGCCGATAACGGCACCGTTGTGTCGAGCCTCAACAGCCCGGCGCCCTATATGGCGGTGACGCTGCCGCCGACGACCGAGATAGCCATGGGCTGGGCGATCGGAATCGCAACCGACGGCAACAAAACCGCAGCGGTGCAGGTTAATGCTTCCTCCGGTGGACGAATCCTTTACCCGGGCAGTGGCGCCACGGTTACTTCGGCTTCACTCGCGAGCGCGAATTACGAACTTCTCGTCCTGCAATTCGACGGGAGCAATTTTCGGGTCACTGAGGCGAGCCCGGCAACGGCAACACTATTGGGGATAAACGGCAGCTCTCCGGCGATCAATCGTTGGAGCTTCCCCGCCGTGAATACTTACGCGGCATCGCGAAGCGACAGCGGAAATGCTTTATCAAGCTATAACACCCCGGCAAGCTCGCTGGTGGCAACCCTACCGCCCATTAGCTCGCTCGTTCCTGGGTGGACGATGGGGTTTGCGACTGACAATAACAAGGGCATGACCGTCCAGGTCAACAGCACTGCAGGTGGGCATATTCTTTATCCGGCGGGAGCGACTGGCACGGCTGGCACCTCCATAACGCTGGCCCCGATCAATTACGAATTTCTGATACTGCAGTTCGACGGCAGCAACTTTCGCGTCGTGTCCATTACGCCCCGCACCGCTGCGGTGCTCGGTATGCTCGGACACCAGATCATGACCGGGACAACGCCGACTATCGGCTCAGGTGCGAGCGATTGCGGGACGTCCCCGTCGATCGGTGGTAATGACAGCGCCGGGCGCGTCACGGTTGGCGCGAGCAATGGCGGTCAATGCACGATTACCTTTGCGAAGCCGTGGCCGAATCCTCCGGTGTGCTCGGCGTTCGATGAGACGAACGGAAATCTAGTGCGTCCCACAGCCGCTTCGACAAGCAGCGTCGCGCTTAGTGGGATGCTGATGGCCGGAGACACGCTCGTCTATCATTGCGTTGGATACCAATAAGGAAGCCCTCTCAGCAGCGGCTTCCCGCACGAGCGCCGATCGCGTTCCGGTAATTGTCAATCTAGCGGAGTCTCGCTAATGCCTGCTCCAGACGGCAAGCAGACATCATTGGCTACATATACTTGGGGCGGAGGTGGCCCATTCAACGACAAGTTTAACCCGAGCTTGGCCGGGTTCAACTCAACGAAAGGTCACATTAGCGCCGCAGGCGGGGACCTCTCCCGATTTCGCGACATATTCCAGCCGGACCAGGGAATTTTTTCGCCCAGCTATCCGCTGGTCCCCACAGAGCGCGAGCAGTTGCGGCTGTGGGACTTTCCGGTCGGCTACAACACGGTCTATACACCCCGCTCCTACGAGACTATCGGTTTCGGCGAGCTCAGAGCGCTGGCCGAAAGCCATGACATTACGCGGCTTGCCATCGAGGCGCGCAAGGACCAGATCGAGAAACTCGAATGGGTCATCAAGTCGCGCAACCCAAAACACCCGGCTCCCGATGCAGCCTTGCGCATCGAACGGCTAACAGAATTCTGGCGCAAACCGGACGGTGAGCAGCCCTTCGCGACTTGGCTTCGCGAGGCCCTTGAAGATGTACTTGTACTCGACGCCCCGGCATTTGAGATACGCCGCAACCGCGGGGGCGACATCATCGGCCTCGATATCGTCGATGGCTCGACCATCAAGGTGCTGCTCGACGATACTGGGCGTCGGCCGCAGCCTCCGGCCCCAGCGTACGAGCAAGTCATACACGGGCGGCCCTGGCGCCTGGTTTCGCGCGATGAGCTTATCTACATGCCGCGTAATCCGCGCCCGCATAAGGCATACGGTTTCAGCCCCGTCGAGCAGATAGTCATGACGGTCAATATCGGGCTGCGGCGGCAGGCAATGCAGCTTCAGCACTTTACCGAGGGCAATGTTCCGCCCGGCCTGCTGAACGCGCCTGACGGATGGAGTCCCGAACAGATCCGCCAGTTTCAGGAATGGTTCGACTCGATCCTCGCAGGGAATACGGCGTCTCGCACCCGGCTGGTCTGGGGTCCAAGCGGAGCGGAATACCAAGCATTCAAGGAAGCACCTTACAAGGACGATTTCGACGAATGGCTGGCGCGTATCGTCTGTTATGCTTTCTCCCTGCCGCCGACTGCTTTCACTCCCCAGGTCAACCGCGCGACTGCGCAGACCGCACAGGAAGCGGCTGTCGATGAGGGTCTTGCCCCGCTGACAGGCTGGGTTAAGCGGCTAGTCGATGACGTAGTGCAGAACAGGATGGGCCATGGCGATCTCGAATTCGCCTGGTCCAATGCGTGCTCGCCCGACCCCAAGGATCAAGCAACAATTCTCGGCGGTTATGTCAGGGAAGGGATCTACACTCTCAACGAGGCGCGTAACATACTCGGGCTTGCACCGGTCGAAGGCGGCGACGAGCCGGTGGTCTTTACTGCACAGGGCCCAGTGCGGCTGAGTGAGGTTGTTGCATCCCGAACGGCAGCCGCCACCCAAGGTGTGGACGATCCCTCTTTGTAACCCGTCCTTTGCGTTGAACGAGTGGGGCGATCGTCGCAAGGCTTATCCACTATATAGAATACTATCAAGTTGCGGCGATGTGTTCTGATATAATACTCCGTGAAAATCGTTAGTTCTTGGTGCGATTTATTTACACCATTACTAGACGTCGATGGGATTGTAGGAGTTCTGGATGAGTGTACTGCCCTCCGACATCGTCGTTTACGGCTCGGCCAATATGCCAGAGGCGGATGCAACAATTACAGGCGGCGCGGTCGACCTCACCCGTCGCGTCGCGTTCTATGACGTCTCACCGGCCGGCCATCTTGACGCTATATCGAGTTCCGCAGGCGATACGGCGACCAAACTAGTCTATGTCGGGCGCGATTCCACTGGTATTATTCAGAGCCAAACTCTGAACTTGAACGGGCAGGTTTGGGTCGCCGGTTCGCAGCCTATGGAGCGGCTTCTCTATGCCGCCTTATCGGGGGCGACTGCCAATGGGCCTGTAGCCAATCCCGGAGGAACTGCCGCGGTCGGCGACGTGGCGCTCGCTGCGCGCGTCTGCGTGCTGCCGGCGGGTTCGGTGACTTCGGACGCAACAGCACGTACGGCGCAGAGCGGGTCCGCGAATCATAGTGGCGCGACCCCAGCGCTGTTGAAATTGCAGTCCGGCGACGGCGCCGCGGTCTCTCCAGGACAGATTATCTGGACCAAGAGTGGAACCGGCGCCAATCAGCTGCGCCAGATTATTGCTACTTCGGGCTACGGCTCCGATGTGGTTGCTGTCAGCCGCGACTGGAACACGGTCCCTGATAACACGACTACTTACAAAATATTGCAAGGCATGCTTTTCGAAATCTCACCGAACCCGGTGACCTCGGTGATCCGCCTGTTCTCGACAAGTGCCGCAGATGCGCCGAGCGGCGCACAACGCACCTATTACGAAAAGGTTTTTATCATCAACAACAACAGCAGCACGGCATTGACCGGCGTGCAGATCCAAGTGGGTGGCGAGACACCGAATTTGCCTTCCGGCGCTGCGCTAGATTTGTCGCTGACAGCGACTCTCAACGATATCGGCACCACTGCTAATCGGCAGACAATGCCCGCCTCGGGAATAGGCTCGTTTGTCGCGCAACCGGCCTTTGTCGCGGTGCCGGGCGCAGGAAACCTCCCGCCGGGGGTCGCGCCCAATACGGCTGGGGCTCAAGGAGTGTGGCTGCGGCTAACCCTACCGGCGGGCAGTGCCGCCTATAAGGGTTCGTTAGATTTGAGAACTCAAGGAACCACCACCTGATTGCGTCCTGCGACCCTGTCCGACCATGGTCGGAACTTGAAGCAAGTCTTTATTCTCGCTGGAACCTCATGGAATGTGCCGGCAGATAGGAACTCGGCCAACAACAGCATCGAGACGATCGGCGGCGATGGCCGGCGCCGTTATAGAATTCGATGCTAGCTATGCCGCTAACGGCGGACATGATCGACTCAGCGGGCGGGGATAGCGGACTATCCGGTGGCGCTGGTAGCGCCGCCGGGGGTTCGGGTGCTCAGGCGATCCTCATCATTACCGTCGCTCCTACAGTCGACAATAGTATCACGGCGGGCGCCTCGATGGCGATGGAACTAGATTGCCGAGTCTCGCAGGGAAGCATTACCGCCGCCGAGTGGCCGGTGCTCAGTAAAGTCGATCAACTAGCTGATCTGGAGGACGCGGCCGCTATGGCCGTCGATTCTGGTGTTGTTCCTGATTTGGCCGGTGAAGTCATCAACGGTTGGGCGTTGCATGCCGAAGGGCTTTGTAATGTCGCGAGCGAGGCGACGCTTCCGCTTGCATCACTTATTGTTCTTTGTCGCGATACACTCATCGCTCTCGACGCGTTCACTGGCGGTATGGGCGTGCGTCGCTCCGAACTGCTTTTTCAGGAATGGCTGGATCCGCCAAACCTGATGGAAATCTCGACTGATCGGCTGCTGCGGTCGCCGGGCAGGATCCGCATCCTTCGGCGGCACCAGCAGCAGCCCTACGAGGGGTCGATGAGGTTTTTGCTGCATGCGCATAGTAACATCATTTGATCCTATCGAAGTCGGCGAGCTCGACAATTTTGCCTTCGATTTCACTGCAGATGTCGGCGACGCGGCAATCGCGTCGACTGCATGGGTGTGCGCCTTGGCTCCCTACCAAACAGCAGTCGATCCGGCCCCTCAGTCGCGAATAATATCAGTCTCGACGCAGTCGGCAATCCGCGTGCGCTCGCCGGTCAACGGCTCGCTGCAAATACGTGAGGGTTCATTTTCGGTTGCCCTCGTCGGTGGAATGCCGTCCTCGGCTGCGGGCGCCACGTACATATTGGAGGCAACGGTCAATCTCAGCGATGGCCGGGTGCTGAAGCTCAATGCAACGCTGGAATGCAAATCGCCTGGTGCGTGACGTCAAAATCGCTAACGCGCATCGGCGTGCGGGCCAGACTTTGAGAGACGAAGAAAGTCCAATTTCGACAGCTAATTGGGGTTCGAAAGATGCGGCTTTATGGCGCTATTCAGAAGGTCGAGCCGCAGGATGACGGCACCGTGCGCGTGCACGGTATCGCAACGTCAGAGGCGGTTGACGATCAAGGTGAAATAGTCCGGGCCGAAGCCATGCGCGCGGCCATCCCGGATTACATGTGCTTTCCCGCGTTGCGCGAGATGCATCAGCTCTCGGCTGCCGGGACGACGCTTGAGGCCGAGGTCTGGGAGGACGGGACAACGCGAATTGTTGCGCATGTTATCGACCCGGTAGCCGTTGCAAAGGTCAAAAATCGAGTTTACCGAGGGTTTTCTATCGGCGGCCGCGTTACTCAGCGCGATTGCGGCAATCCGAAGGCGATCACGGGCCTAGTCCTCGACGAAATCTCTTTGGTCGATCGCCCAGCGAACCCAGAAGCAATATTCGACTGCTGGAAGGCAGGAATCGCGAAGGAGGGTTCTGCTACTGCAATCGACCTTGCTGGAGTGAATGAGCAGATGTCGTCAGCAGACTCACCGGTGGTCGGCGAACGCTTCAATCTCCCGCTTCAAGTGTGGGCCTGCGGTGTTTCCGATCATCGACACCTGGCTAAGGCGGATGCTGTCAGATGCCTATCCGCGCGGCCGGCTGAGCCGAACACTATAGTCGGCACTCCCGCTACGTCTGAAAGCGCACCGATCTGCTCTGTAGAGATGAACGAGAGCGCTCCCGAGGCCTCAGCAAAGCCTGGTAAGACCCACAATATCATCCATTTTGCCGATCCCGGATTTCAGCCTGATGGGAAAAAGCGCTATCCGATCGACACTGAGCAGGAGATCCGCACCACCTGGACGCACATCATCAAAACCCGCAATGCTAAGAAATATACTGACGACCAGCTGAATCGGATCAAGACCGCGATCATTGCCGCCTGGAAAGAAAAAATCGACAAAGCTGGCCCTTCTACTGCGGAAGGTAACGAAACGGGATCTCGAGCCGAGCTGACAATGGCCCTCTGGGAAATCGGCCGCATCGCCCGAATGACCATTGATCTCGACTGGGCGAGGAGCGTTCTCGATCTGGAAGCAACAGTAGAGAACGACGACAGGCCGATGCTGGTAAGGCTGCAAACGATTATCACCGAGTTGTGCTGCTTCTTAGAGCGGCTCATAACCGACCGGATCGACGAAATCCTTGGCGAGGATGCGATGGACGACTCTCCGTTGGCATCGCAGATACCCGGAATGCTGGCCATGGCAGCCGGCTCTTCCGGGATTGGACGGGTCGCGACGGTTCTCCGCAATGGCAGCCGCCGCAATATGCGTAGTATCACAAGCCTTCTCCTTGCCAAAGCCAAGCGCTCTCGAGGCGACCAAGCGCTGCTCGATACGGCATATCTTGCTTGCGATAAATGTTTGACCCTGGGTGATCTTCGCGCTGCCGAACGGGAGCACATCGTCAATGCACGGGATCATCTCTGTCGCGCCGGTGCCGTCTCCATTGGTTTGATCGACGATGACCCCGTCGCGGCTGCCAGGCACGAAATGCTGAACATGGCAACCACACTGCTCGGCAATACGGAGCCGCAGCACCAGCGGTTGATGGATATAGCCCACGGCTGCATTATGAAACTGGGGAATATAAGAGTTTGCGAAGAGGCCGTGACAATTGGTGCGTGTCAATCAAGTCCAGCCATGGACCATCTTGAGGCGGCACACCGCCAGCTAGTAGCCGCTGGCGCTAGATGTGATAGTGCAAAATCGAGCAATATTGGATTGGTCTCAGGCAGACGCGCTGGCGCATCGGACCTTCCTCAGGAGCTGGGCAGCGCACCTGCTGCAAAGGCGGAGTTGGGCGAGCTGCTCGCCGAGATTGTGCCGGCGCTCGAACTGCTGACGAAGCGGGTTGATGACATAGCTCGCACTCCGCTTCCGCCACTGACGATGGCTAAGGGGACGCTTGCAATTTCGAAGCAGCAGGACCGCGGAAATGTCGCGAGCGGTCCCGAGCTCTCCCCGGAAGCGATTGCTGCTGCTTTCGCGAGAATGAGCAAAGAGGAACAGACGTTGACGCTCATAAAGGCGAGCTATGCGAATCCAATTCGGCTGACCCGTCCGGCACCGAGCGAACAATAAACCAGACACCTAGATACCATCGTGTGGGGCAAAGCTATGGATCAGGAAGAGCCCAGGGCGTTTTTGAGATCGTGGCCAGCCTTCACTTATTTTCAGGTTTATAAGTCTCAATTTGACGAGAGAGAATGCAATAATATAATAAATTTGCATCGCGAAAATCCCATAGTCGTAAGCAAATTTTACGATCATAAAGGAACAACACTGAGAGATAGTGATATATTTTGGATTCCACCCTATCGAAATACCGATTGGATATTCAATCGATTATGGGATTTGGTGCAAGTTTACAATTATAATTACGGCTATGATCTGACAGAAGATATTGGGCAAGCTCAACTTACGCGCTATCGGCCCGGTCAACATTACGAATGGCACATGGATCTTGGATCGGGGCAGCCGAGTTTGCGAAAAATAACGGCAGTCGTGGAATTGACTGCTCGGCATTCAATGGAAGGGGGTGGAATTGAAATCTTTCACGGGCAATCGGGAGTAAACAAGGTAGACTTAGATATCGGCGATGTCGTTATATTCCCCTCCTTTATAATGCATCGCGCCTCGGTAGTCGACAACGGTACCCGTTGGAGCCTCGTTCTGTGGTTGAATGGAGCGAGACCCTTTCGCTGAAAGCCTCTGTCCGATGTAGCGACAGTGTCGAAACTTCCGCGACGGGGCTACGAAGTTACACGTAACTTCTCTGTAACATAGCTTTCACGGCCGGATGGCCATCGCTCGGCTCGGTGTTTTACCCGGGCTGTTCTTTTGCCTCTCTTCGGGAGGAAGGTTAAAATGAATCCGATTTCTCAAGAATCGCTGGACCTCGTAAAAGGGGCTCTAGCGCGGCCGGACTTAGCACTCGCTAAGTCGATTTCGACCGCGACCGGGCTGCTGGCTTATGACCTGCAGGCCCCCGCGAAAAATCTCTATCCTTTTGTCACGCCGATTCGAAACGTCATGCCTCGGGTCGCCGGCGGGGTCGGCTCCGCGACCAACTGGCGCCAAGTCAACGCCATCATCGGTTCGGGCTTTGACGCGATGGGATGGGTGCCCGAAGGCCAGCGCTCAGGCCAGATGTCTTATTCGACTTCGAGCAAGACAGCTACTTTTGTGACGATCGGCGAGGAGGACGCCGCAACCTTTGAAGCGATCTCGGCTGGTCGCCAGTTCGAAGACATACAGGCGCATATGACCTTTCGCCTGCTGCAGAAGATGATGCTGAAGGAGGAGATGGCGATCCTCGCCGGCAATGCATCCCTGACCCTCGGGACACCCGCTGTTCCCACTCTCTCGGCGTCGGGCACCGGTGCAACGCTTCCTACTGCCACCTATTTCGTCAAGGTCGTAGCGCTGACCCTCGAAGGATACCAGAACTCGAGTGTTTCCGGCGGGGTTGCCACCACCAAGAACGTCACCGGCGCGGATGGTAAGAGCTTCACTCTGTCCGGCGGTTCCTCAAACATCAGCGCCGAGGCAAGCCAGGCTGTGAGCATTGGTCAAACTCTATTCTGCACGGTCGCCCCGATCCAGGGAGCAGTCGCCTACGCGTGGTATGTCTCGACTGTGACCGGGACCGAGACCTTGCAGGCGATCACCTCGATCAACAGCCTGGCGATAAACACGCCCCTCGCGACCGGCAATCAGACGCAAACTGCGATTAATTCCGACAACTCGGCTAATCCGGGTTATGCGTATGACGGGCTGTTGACGACGGCGCTGAAAGCGGGGTCGAACGCCTACGTCAACATCATGCCGACCGGCATTGCCGGCACTGGAACTCCGTTGACCGCTTCGGGTCGCGGTTCAGTCGTCGAAATCGATACGATGTTCCAGAAGATGTGGGACAATTTTGAAGTCTCGCCAACAGTGCTCTACGTTAATTCGCAAGAGCTCAAAAACATCACCGCAAAAGTTCTGTCGAACGCTTCGGGGCCGCTGCTGCGCTACGAAACGCCAGCCGATGGCAGTGGGGGCGAGTATCAATTGACAGCGTCTGGCGTCGTTCAATACTATTACAATCCGTATGCCGTCTACGGCGGGCTCCGAATTCCAATTCGGATACACCCGCGCGTTCCTCCAGGAACGATCATTGGCTGGGCGGAAAATCTGCCGATCCAATACCAGTCGAATGAGGTTCCTAACGTCGCCGAAATCAAAACGCGGCAAGACTACTATCAAATCGACTGGCCGATCGTTACCCGGCAGCGCCAGGTCGGCGTTTATGCTGAAGAGGTGTTGGCCGTATACGCGCCATTTGCGATGGGCGTGATCTGCAATATTGCAAACGGCTGATTCCGGCATACGCCAATAGCACCGTCACTCTGGGCTTCGATTTGAGTCGGAGCCCAGAGGTGGCCAGATGGTTGCTTGAGGTGAAAGACGCGCGCGGGGCCTGTGCAGACAGGCATGGCTGGTTCCGTCACGAGGACCAGAGCGGGCGGGCCACCTGCGCGGCTGCTTCAGTGAAGGTTAGCACAAAATGTTCGGCGATCTGACGACGTTGGCCGATGTCAAGGCATGGCTAAAAACCGGGCAAAGCGCCTTTCCTATAACCGACGATGCGTTGCTCACGCGCCTTGTGACCGCAGCCAGTCAGTATATTCAGAGTTGGCTTAGCCGCCCGATTGCATCGGCCGATTACCTCGAAGTGCGTGACGGAACAGGTAGCCAAACGCTACAATTCGCGTGCTTTCCAGTGACCGAAGTGGCGGCTGTGGCGATCAACGGCCAAGTGGTTCCACGCGCGACCTCGGCCGGGGGGGCGGGCTACGCTTTCAGTCCGACACAATTATCGGTGCGAGGTTACAGGTTTAGCCGCGGTCTCCAGAATATCGCCATTTCCTACACGGCGGGATATGCGACCGTTCCACCCGATATTGCCCAGGCCTGCATCGAGCTTGTCTGTCTGCGCTATCGCGAGCGTAGCCGTATCGGCGAATTGTCAAGGTCGCTTGGAGGCGCTGAGACTGTGGCATTTTCCCAAAAAGACCTGAGCGAAGCGATTAAAACATTACTGCAGCAATACCGCACCGTGATCCCAGTTACCGCAGTTCGGCCGTCAATTGCTCTGACGAGCGGGGATGCCGGGTTAATCGCCGGTGCTCTGTGATAGTTGCCCGACTCCTCGGCGACGACAAGG
>JBJMQW010000192.1:0-9455 GCA_045802495.1 Allostellaceae bacterium
AGCGGCGCAGCGAAAAAGATCACGCAGAGCTCGAGAACCAGCAGGAGCGTCAGAGCGGGATCTCGGAACCGATCCTGCCAGACGTGGATCGACACTCGCCGGTTTTCGACGACGACTGATTGGGATTGCGACCCACGCACGGTGATGGGCTTTCTTCGTAACTCGGTTCAGAACACCTCGGGGATGATCCTGAAAGGGTAGTCGGGATCCTTGTAGTCGCCGCGGTGCTGTCGCTTCGGCAGCTCGACTTTCTCGCGCGGCAGCTCCTCGTGGGGGATCTTGCTCAGGATGTGCGAGAGAGCGTTCAGCCGCGCTCGTCTCTTATTGTCGGAATGGACGACGTACCACGGCGCCCATGCGGTGTCGCTGGCGAGAAACATCTCGTCGCGCGCCCGCGAGTAGTCGTACCACCGCGAATAGGATTTGAGGTCCATGTCGGACAGCTTCCAGGTCTTGCGTCCGTCATCGATACGCGCTTCCAGCCGTCGCGTCTGCTCCTCGGGACTGACCTCCAGCCAATAATTCAGCAGAATTACCCCGGAAGCGACAACGACCTTCTCGAACGCGGGCACCATCTCCAGAAAACGTTTAGCCTGGTCCTCGGTGCAGAAGCCCATCGCCCGCTCGACGCCGGCGCGATTGTACCAGCTGCGGTCGAAGATCATGACCTCCCCGGCCGCGGGCAGATGAGGAATGTAGCGTTGCGCGTACATCTGCGACTTTTCGCGCTCGGTCGGCGCGGGAAGCGCGACGACGCGGAAGATGCGCGGGCTCACCCGCTCGGTCATGGCCTTGATCGTGCCGCCCTTGCCGGCGCCGTCGCGCCCTTCGAAGAGAATGCACACCTTGAGGCCCTTGTGCACCACCCACTGCTGAAGCTTGACAAACTCGACATGCAACCGCGCAAGCTCTCGCTCGTACTCCTTCCGCTTCAGCGTACCGTTAGCTGGCAGCTCGGCATTCTTGCCATCGGTCATCGAATCCACCCTGAGCAACGTCTCCACGTTCGGCCTCTTGCGAAGAATTGTCCCAAATGTGTCTTACTTCCAGCTAAGAATGAACCGACGTCCCCGGTATTCCCGGGATCTCCAGGCCGTTTCTCCTGCACTAGCCGCCACTTGAGACTATGACCGAAGCCGCTGCAGGGTCTTCAACGAAGAACCGGGCCACGACCGAATCCGACGCCACGACACGGCGGAGGCCCCGGCCCAATCCCCGTGCCATCATTACCGCAGTCGTCTTTGTAGCGATTACCGGCTTGGCGATCTGGTACCTGCTACGCCCCGAGCCGCTGCTGGTCCAGGGCGAAGCCGAAAGCACCCGTATCGACATCGCCGC
The DNA here is from genome assembly GCA_045802495.1 of Allostellaceae bacterium. Classification (GTDB taxonomy): domain Bacteria; phylum Pseudomonadota; class Alphaproteobacteria; order ATCC43930; family CGMCC-115725; genus AP-15. The sequence continues at coordinate 1,339 of JBJMQW010000192.1, forward strand.
CCGCGTCTCTGGCCGACTGGCGAAGATCGCCGTTTCCCGCGGCCAGAATGTTGCGGCAGGCGCGACGCTGCTCGTCATCGACAATCCAGAGCTGGTCGCCGAGTTGGGCCAGGCAGAGGCCGAGAAAACTGTGGCCGACGCGGAACTGCAGCGCATCAAAGTGGGGACACGACCCGAAATCATTGCGCAGCGAAAGGCCGAAATCGACCGCGCCGCCTCTGCTGTGACCCTGGCCGAGCAGACCTATAACCGCACCAAGCAGCTCGCCGCCCGACAATTCGCACCCCAATCCAAGCTCGACGAAGATACCAACGCGCTAACCCTGGCCCAACGCCGTCTCGATCAGGCTAAGCTCGCCTATGATGAGGCCGTACGCGGCTTCACCGCCGAAGAGCATCAGATCGCCGAGGCTAATGTCGACAAGGCGGCGGCAAAAGTCGAAACGATCAAGGCGCTGGTTGGTCAACTGACGATGTCCGCGCCAACCGCCTCCCAGGTCTACCAGATCCCGGTCGAGGAGGGCGAAGTGGTAACCCCCGGCCTCCCGCTGATATCGCTCGTCGATCTCGGCGACACGTGGCTCGGCTTTTCGCTGCGCGAGGATCTGATCGCCGGGATCAAGGTCGGCGACAGGTTTACGGTCAATGTTCCGGCGCTCGGCAACCGCGAGGTAACGGCACAAATCCGCGTAATCGCGGCAAAGGGCGAATATGCGGGCTGGCGTGCAACGCGGGCGACTGGCGATTTCGATCTGCGCACCTTCGCGATCCGTGCTTATCCGGTTGACAAGATCGACGGGCTGCGGCCGGGGATGAGCGTATACACCGATTGGACGAAGCGAACGCAATGAAGCCGCTGCCGCGCCCAGGGCTGGGGCTGGTCGCGCTGCGCGAAATCCGGTTCTTTCGGCGCGACCGCGCCGGCTACTTGCTGGTTATCGTCGTTCCGCTGATCGCCTTTGCGGTTCTGACCTGGACGTTCAGCAGCGCAGTCGTGCGCGGGCTCAATGTCGTCGTCGTCGATGCCGACCGGTCGGATGTTTCGGCCAAGCTCATACAATCGATCGGGGCCGCCCCGGGGTTGCGCGTCGCCGAGCGCGCGGACGATCTGAAGAACGCCACTCGGGCGATTCGTTCAGGGCAAGCAATCGCTGCGGTCTATATCCCGCCACGATTCGAGCTGGATTTGCTGGCCGCCCGCCGGCCTCAAATTATTGCCTTCTACAATGCCCAATACTTTACCCCGGGCAATATTGCGTCGCGAGGCTTGAGCGACGCCATCTCAGATGCCGTATCACAGCTGTCGCCGCTGCGCGATGTTCGCCTGCCTTCGGTCGGCAGCGGCTCGCTCGTCGTCGAGCAATATGTTCTCACGAACCCGGCGCTCAATTACGCGGGCTTTCTGCTGCGCGCCGTGATGCCGACGACATTGCATGTCATCATCGGGATCGCGACCGCCTATGCGATCGGAACCGAATTCTCGCGACGCAGCCGGTGCGCCTGGCTGCGCTCTGCCGGCGGCAGCCCGCTTATCGCCCTCGCCGGCAAGCTGCTGCCGCTGTTCTTGCTGTTCTTTGCGCTGATCGGGATCGAGGCCCTGATCCTGCACGCCGGGTTTGAGCTGCCTTTCCGCGGCGATGTGCTGATGATGGTCGTCGCGGCGATCCTGTTCATCGTCGCTTACCAGTCGCTCGCAGTCCTTGTTGTGCTACTGGTCCGAAATCTTGCCTTGGGTTTGAGCCTCGTCGCGATCATTTCGTCGCCGGCCTTCGGCTATGCCGGCGTCGGCCTGCCAGTTCTGGCCATGAACGGCTTCGCACAGGCCTGGGGTGCATTGCTGCCGATACGCTGGTATCAGCAGATCCTGTTTGACCAGGCGGCGCGCGGATCGCCAGTACACGCCTCGGCGCCGGCCTTCGCTATCCTGTCTGGAATGGCGCTGGGCCTGTTTGTGCTCGCCTGGTGGCGGTTGAGCCGGCTATCGCCTGAATTTCAGCGTGAAGAAGACGCTCCCTTGCCCCAGGACGGACGCGGCGTCGGCGGCGCTTTTATCAGCGAATGGCGCCGTGTGCTGGCTGACCGCGGTGTCTTCAGCCTGATGATTATTGCTCCGGTTTTTTTCGGCGTGTTCTACCCTCAGCCCTATCTCGGCCAGCTCGTCCGCAAGACCCCGATCGCCGTGGTGGACGATGATCGCACCCCGCTCAGCCGCCGCCTGATCCAGGCCCTTGATGCCGACGAGGCGATTTCGGTTGCGGTTCGTGCCCCGGCTCTCGACGTGGCACAGCAGGCGCTGTTCGACCGCCGGGTCTTTGGCATACTCGAAATCCCGTACGACACCGAGCGGGAGGTCTTGAAAGGAAATGAAGCGCGCATTCCGGCCTATGTCGATTCGGCTTATTTTCTCGTGTTCAACCGCACCTTGCAGGGCATCGCCGAAGCGGCGGGCGCGACCAACGTCGCCAACATTTCGCACGGCCTGCGCATGGACGGCGCGCAGGCCCGGCTGGCCTTGACCGCACTGAGTCCGGCCGAGCTGCTGATGGAGCCGCTCTACAATCCGACCGGCGGATATGCCAGCTACGTCGTGCCGGCCGCTTTTGTGCTGATCATCCAGCAGACCCTGCTGATGGGGGCGGCAACGCTGACCGCCCTCGGGTTTGAAAGGCGCCAGGGAGTTCGCCGGATTGCGCCGAGCCCGAGCAGGCTTTTGGGCCGCGGCCTCGCGCATTTGACGATTTATGCCGCAGCGCTGGCTCTGTACTTCGTCGTCCTGCCGCGCGTGTACGGCTTCTCGACATTGGGCCGTGTGGCAGATCTGGCGCTGTTCGCAGTGCCATTTGTGCTCGCCACGAGCTTTATGGCTCAGGCCGCCGGCAGCTTTTTCAAGCACCGGGAAACGGCTGTTCTGCTCTTTGTCGCGACGACCTTGCCGCAATTCTTTCAGGTTGGCGTGTCCTGGCCGCGCGAGATGATCCCACCGGCGCTCGATCAGCTGCGCCGTATATTCCCAAGCGAGTCGGCGATCGACGGTTTGATACGGATCGGTCAGATGGGCGCTCGGCTCGACGAGGTGAGGACGGATTGGCTTTACCTGTGGCTCCTAACCGCGATCTACTTCGTGCTCGCGGCGGCCGCGTCGCGCCGACGCGCGGCGATCGAAGCTGCCGATGCCGTCTAGCTCAGGCCAACGCTTTCATACGATCGCCGTTATCGTCGCTCTCGCGGCAGCAGCGAGCATTGTGGCGTTTCTGGTCCTCCGGCCGGGCGTCGTCGCGGGGCGCCCTCCCGGCGTCGTCCAGCCGACTGAGATCAAGATTGCCCCCGAAACCAGCGGCCGCCTCTTGCGCTTCGCGGTGACCCGAGGACAGAGCGTGCGCAAGGGCGACACGCTCGCCGAGCTGTCCAACCCCGAACTCGAGGCGGGGCTGGTGCTGGCGCAAGCGCAGCTCGGGCAGGCGCGCGCCGCGCGCGATCGCGTATATGCCGGTCCGCGCCAGGAACAGGTCGACGCGCTCGCGCAGGATATCGACATGGCGAATGCAAACCTGGTCTACGCGCATCAACAATTCAGCCGCACCTCGCAACTGGCAGCCACAGGGTTCGCGTCGCACCAGGACCTCGACAAGGCGACTGCCGCGGTCGAGACGGGAAACGCGAACCTCTCTCGTGCGAAGGAGCGATACGAGGCCGCCCGGCTCGGCCCCACGCGCGAGGAACGGGCGATCGCCGACGCCGGTGTCAACGTCGCCGCAGCGGCTGTTGCGGTGGTCGCCGCGCGCGTGGCCAAATTGCGCATTCGCGCGCCCTCGAACGGGGTTGTCGCCCTACTCGTCGCCGAGCCCAGCGAGGCGATCGTCCCGGGCCAGCCGGTGATGACACTGCAGATGCCGGGCCAGCGCTGGGCGAGCTTCAATTTGCGCGAGGACCAACTCGGCAATCTGCGCGTCGGCGCTCGGGTTGAGCTGACACCGCCGAAAGGGGTTGCGTCGGTCGACGCCAGGATCGATGAAATCATACCGCGGGGCGAATTCGCGACATGGCGGGCGGCACGGGTGGTAGGTGACCACGATCTCAACACGTTTCTCGTCCGCGCCGATCCGGTCGAGGCTGCAGCCAGCGGGCTGCAGCCCGGAATGAGCGTGTGGTTGGGCCGGCCGACGGACCCCGAGCGGCAGTAATCCGAGATCTCGCCTGCGATCGACGGCAACCGTTGTCGCTCTTCCCCAGGCGGTCGGATATCATGCGACGATGAATGACCTGCCTATCGCCGCCCCGCCGCGCTCCAATCTTGTGGAATACACCGTCTCCGAGCTGTCGCGGGCGCTCAGGCGAACCCTCGAGGAGAACTTCGCCTATGTCCGGGTGCGCGGTGAGATTTCCGGCTGGAAGCGACACAGTTCCGGGCACTGCTATCTCTGCCTCAAGGACAGCGAAGCGGTGCTCGATGCCGTATGCTGGCGCACGACCGCGATGCGGCTCGGCCTCAAGCCCGAGGACGGGATGGAGGTGGTTTGCACCGGACGGCTGACCACCTTTCCCGGCCGGTCGAAATACCAGCTCATTATCGACACGATCGAGCTCGCGGGGATCGGGGCCCTGCTCAAGCTATTGGAGGACCGCCGCAAACGGCTGGCTGCAGAGGGGCTGTTCGCAGCCGAGCGCAAACAGAAGCTGCCTTTTTTGCCGGAGGTGATCGGGATCGTCACCTCCCCCTCGGGCGCAGTGATCCGGGATATCCTGCACCGCCTCTCCGACCGGTTCCCGCGTCGCATACTGCTATGGCCGGTGGCCGTGCAGGGCGAGGGCGCGGCCGCACAGGTCGCAGCCGCGATAGAAGGGTTCAACCGGCTTCGTGAAGGAGGGGCTGTGCCGCGGCCGCAGCTGGTCATCGTCGCGCGCGGCGGCGGCAGCCTCGAGGATTTGATGCCGTTCAACGAGGAGGTCGTGGTGCGCGCTGCTGCCGCCTCCACGATTCCGCTGATCTCCGCTGTCGGCCACGAGACCGACACGACGCTGATCGATCATGCAAGCGACCGCCGCGCCCCGACCCCGACCGCCGCGGCCGAGATGGCGGTCCCGGTGCGACTCGATCTGATCGCCGAGATCGGCGGTAAGTCGGCCCGGCTGTCAGCCGGCCTCGCCCGGCTTTTCGTCGAGCGCCGGCTGCACCTCTCGGGGCTGGCGCGGGGGCTTCCCGATCCGCACGATTTGATCGGAGCCGCGGCCCAGCGCCTTGACGATCGCGCCGAGCGGCTGCGGCTCGCCGCGGACCGGCGCTTACGAGCGGCGCGACACAGCCTCGATCTGGCCGCAGCCGGGTTGCGGCCTGCGGTGCTGTCCGCTGATCTCGACCGTTCCCGCGCTCGCGTCACCGAGATTGAGCCGCGGCTCCGTGCCGCAATGGGCCGCTTCGTCGACCGAAGCCACCACATGCTCGACAGTTTTGCGGGCCGGCTCGCTACCCATTCCGAGCGCCACGAAAGCCTGCTCGCACGCGGTTATGTCGTGGTCCGCGACGCTGTCGCGCGGGTAGTCACCGAATCTAAGGATATCACCACTGGCGCTCCGCTCGACCTCGAGTTTCACGACGGCAGGGTCGGGGTCACGGCCGGCAGCAAGCCGCGGCCTCGCACCCGGCGGGCTATTGTGCATCCCGCACAAGGAAACCTGTTCTAGCGATCATGGCGCGCGGGATGCGGCGTCGCGAAGCATGTCCGACCAGCAACGGCCCTTCGCGTCCCGGCCGCTGTGGCGGACATACATCGCATCATCGCGCCGTTGCTTCTGATCGTCGCTGCGCTCGCCGGTGGCATCATCTGGTACAATGCGAAAAAATCGAACCAGCTGGCGATTACCGCAGCCGAGCGGATGATGGTTGAGGTCGGCGAGAACGTCTCGGACCGCATCAAGCTGCTCTATGATCCGATGTACGCGATCGTCGGCATTGCCGAGCTCGTACCCGAACTGACCTCGCCGGCAATCAAAGAAAATTCCCAAGCAATGTCTTTGATGCTACGGGTGCTGAGGATCTACCCGCAGATCCTGTCCTTCTTACATCCCGACGGTCAGCTATTGGTCGCGCCGCCGCCAAAGATCGATTCGCTGAATGACCCCGTGATTACGGGTCTCGTTGCTGCCTACGAGGATGGCCGCATGTCAGGAACCCGCGTCTATGACGCCGCCGGACGTACGTATATCGCGCTTGTTATGGACATACCGCCGCGTTATGGGCGAGACCAGCTTCTCGCGATCATAGTGCCGATCGACGAGATCGAAAGGCCGATCACCGAAATTCGCAACCAAACCCTGCTCTACTCGATTGCCTTCCTCGTGCTTGCATTGCCGATGTATGTGACGCTGGTTGTCGCTTGGATCGACCGGCGGCTCGAAAACCGGGCCGGCCGATCGTCGTACAGGGACGATGAATAGTCCCATTGCGCGACGCAGCGAGTTTATTTCGTTGCCGTGAAGGTTGTACTTCTTTCTTTTAATAGTTATGATTTGTTGAGTTAACTAAGGAGGACATCGATGGACAGCGACATGTCGCGACGCGTTGTTGCTGAGTTCTTCGGTACGTTGTGGCTGGTGCTAGGCGGGTGCGGCGCTGCGGTGTTGGCCGCCGGATTTCCGGGCCTCGGGATCGGCTTTCTTGGTGTTGCGTTTGCGTTTGGTTTGACCGTGTTGACCATGGCTTATGCCGTGGGCCACATCTCGGGCGGACATTTCAACCCGGCGGTGACGCTGGGCTTGTGGAGCGCCGGACGCTGCGCTAGCAAGCATGTCATTCCGTACATCATAGCTCAGGTCATTGGCGCCATTATCGCCGCTTTAGTGCTGTGGTTGATCGCATCGGGCAAGCCCGACTGGATTCCCGGCGGTTTTGCCGCTAATGGCTATGGCGATCTCAGCCCCGGGAAATACAGCCTTGGCAGCTGTTTTCTGACCGAAGTCGTGATGACCTTCTTTTTTCTGTTCGTCATCATCGGCACGACTTCAAAGGGAGCAGCCGCGGGATTTGCGGGGATTCCTATCGGACTTGCTCTGACCCTCATCCACCTCGTGTCGATCCCTGTCACCAACACTTCGGTCAACCCGGCGCGAAGCACCGGGCCGGCCCTGTTTGCCGGCGGCGCGTATATTGGCCAACTCTGGCTGTTCTGGATCGGGCCGATCATCGGCGCCGTCATCGCGGGACTTCTGGCCCGCTGGATGTATGAGACTGAGGCAATCGTCGACACGGTCGTGGTCGAGGAAAGGCGGGTAACTCCCTAGATTTGGACTAATCCGGCCAGCGCCGGTGCAGCCAGAACCACTGTTCGGGGCGGTCTCGAATCCACCCTTCCAATGTCCGGTTGACGGAGCCCATCAGAGCGGCGACATCGGCATGATGGTCGCCGCTGCGGGGCAGCGGCAGCGCCGGAAACACAGTCAGACGAAAGCGTGCCCCGGCGAGCCTCTCGACCCGCGCCGGCAGCACGTCGCAATCAAAGCGCAGCGCAAGGACAGCCAGGGCTGACGAGGTCATTGCCGGCCGGTCAAAGAATGACACTGGGATGCCGTCATTCATTTTCTGGTCGGCAAGCATCGTCAAATGCCCGCCATGGCGCAGCACGGCAATGGCGCGCCGGGCGGCGACGGCGCCTTTCGGGATCAGTTCGCCAACGTCCCCGCGGAACCGCGTGATCATCCGATCGACCAACGGATTGTTGGCGGCGCGATAGATCTGGGCGGCCGGAATACCGTATTGGGCTGCCGCGAGCATGGCGATTTCCCAGTTGGCAATATGGCCGGAGAAGATGATCATCCGGCGATCGGCGGCGATCGCCCGATCTATGTGTTCGGAGCCGTGCGTCTCGACTGGTCCCGCCGGGTCAAAGACCCGAATTTTTCGCAAGTGAGGATACTCGGCCGCGACCCGCCCGAGATTTTCCCACATCAGCCTGATTATGCGGGTGATTTCGGCGTCGGACAGTGCGGGAATTGCACGGCGCAGGTTGATGCGCGCGCGTTTGGTGATGCCGAGCGCGGGGCCGATCGTGCGCGCCAGGAAGCCGCCGGTGGCCGATGCCCAGTCGATCGGCAGCAAGCCGAAGGCGCCAAAGCCGAGAGCCGCTC
>JBJMQW010000193.1:0-8533 GCA_045802495.1 Allostellaceae bacterium
CGTAAGTTCTGTGAACGTCGTCGAAACGGGGGTGGTCTGAGTGTTGATTTCGACAACGAAGCCATGCTCGTGGCCAGCATTGTCCGTCCAGAACCCCGCCGCCCTCAAAGCGTTATTGATGCCAAGGAGATTTTGCACTGGCGTTGTGACGTTCGGCGGAAGACCTGCGGGGTCATCGATTGTAGATTGAACGCCGAAAGAGTCGAAGAAGCCGTGTGTAAAACCGGCCGCATCCGTGTAAAAGCCGACGATATCGGGGAAAGGCGTCGCGCCGCCCAAGGCCGAGTTTGGGTTGATCCCGATCGCCTGGGTCTGGGACGCGGTGCCGCCATTCGGCAAGGTGAAGTTTTCATCTGAGTAGTGATTTGCCGGAACCAGCACATAGCCGTGATTCGCAACTGCCATGCCATCACCGAAATAGCCGACGATGACATTTCCGTTGTTGATACCAAGCAACTGATTAAACATCGGGTCGTTTGGATTATTGAGCACAAAGAAGGTTTGAGGCGCTTGGGCAAACGCAGCCGGCGCCAATCCAATGACTGCCGCCGCTGTCGTCAGTAGGCGGCGCGTGAAGCCGGTTGAAGCTTTTGGTTTCATACTCGCCACTCCTCCTCTTGCTTGTCGAGCCCTCATCAACCATGAAAATTTACCATAAAGTCAATACATTTTTACCGCGTTTAACCAAAAGTTTGAGCTTGTGAATTGTCATGGCGGGCGTCGAAATCGCCCGTCGGTCGGCCTGAAGGTGTTGCGACTACGACTCTTCCGCTGGGTTGTTAGGCCGAATTCCGCTTGCCACCCAAATCGGACTATCAAGCTGACATCGCTCGGTTCCGCTTTACAATCTCGAGGACGGTATTTTTGCTAAGCCCCAATTCGCGGCTGATCAGGCGATAGCTCCTTCCCGCAGCGACAAGTGCAAGCACTTTTGGAGCGAGCCGATCGGATTTCGGCCTCTGCCCTGGCTGGCGCCCAAGGCGCTTGCCGCGCGCTTTTGCGGCGGCGATACCGGAGCGGATCCGCTCCTGAATCAACTCCCGCTCGAATTCGGCGATGCCGGCGATGATCGTTGCCATCATGCGGCCGTGCGGTGTCGATAGGTCGAAGGTCAAGCCATTCATGGCGATGACTGACACGCGCCACGTCTTGAGCTCCTTCAGCGTGTGCAGGAGATCGAGAGTGCTTCGGCCCCAGCGCGAAAGCTCGGTGACCAACACGGCATCGACTTCGCGCCGCTGAGCGAGCGCAATCACCTTTTTCCGCTCGCCGCGATCGAGCTTGGCGCCTGAGCCGGTTTCTTTGAATACGCCAACCACCTCGTAGCCGGCGCGGGTGGCGAAGGCGGTCAGATCGCGCTCCTGCCGGGCGCAGGACTGATCGGCGGTCGATACTCGGCAATAAAGGGCGGCGCGCTGTCCCAATTGAACTCTCTCCGGTTGACCGGCCGCAACCCGTTGTCTCTGTTCGGGCTCACAACGTATCGAACAGCCTTAACTCTATTTGGGACAATCGGCCATGCCGAGACGCCGCGCTGTTACCCGCGAGCAGCTCGAGGTGCTGCTTGCCTTACCTGCCACCGAAACTGAACTGATCCGGCACTGTACCTTGGGTGCCGCCGATCTCGCCGCCATAGAGCGCCGCCGCGGCGACCCCAACCAGCTCGGTTTCGCGCTGCAACTCTGCGCCTTCCGTTACCCTGGCCGCCTGTTGCGCCCGCGCGAGGCGATCCCGGAGCTGGCGCTTGGTTTTGTTGCTGGGCAACTCGGTGTTGCTCACGGTGCGCTCGCCACCTACGCCGTGCGTGTGCAGACGCGTCGCGAGCAGCTTGGCGCTTTGCGCGCGGAGTTCGGCTTCGGCACGTTTGCTCCGGAACACAGGCGCGAGCTGCGGACGTGGCTGCTCCCCGTGGCGCTCGGGAATACGGACGCTGTGGCGATCGCCGCGACGTTGATGGACGAATTGCGGCGACGAAAGATCATCGCTCCTGGCCCTTCCGTCATCGAGCGTTTAATCGCCGCGGCGGCGGTACTAGCCGAGCGCCAGGTGGCGCATCAGCTGACCCGAAACTTGCCTCCAGAGCAGGCCAAAACGCTGGATGCGTTGCTGACAACCAAGGAAGGCACGGCAATGAGCAAGCTGGCTTGGGCGCGTCAGCCGCCAGGCGCTCCCGGTCACCGCGCCCTTGCGCGTCTGGTAGAGCAACGCGCCATTCTCAGAACAATCGGTCTCGATCCGGCCGGCGCCGAAGGCGTCCACCCTGAGCGCCTCCGCAAGCTTGCGCGCGAGGGCGCCCGCTTCACCGCTCAGCATCTGCGGGCCCTGTCGCCCTTGATCGAAGGCGCCGAAGTGCTTGGAGTCTGATGCGCAGGCCGTCGTGCCTTCGCCCCATATCCTGGAATGCCGCACTGCCAGCGTGGCGTTGACCACGCGCTTGGTGGCATCGCGCAAAGCCTCGGCGTCTGGGCGGTAAAGAGCGCCGCCATGACGCCCCAAAGGTAGGCGTGCGTCGGCATGCGGGCGAGCATGGTATGCACGTCGGTGCGCAGATCAGCCAGCTCGGCCTTGGTCGCCAGATGCGGCAGCATTGCGTCGATGCGAATGATCATGGGTTCGAGGCGACCCAGCGTTGTCCTGATCTCGGCGACATCCTGTTCGAGCCGGTCGAGGCGATCGGCGGTGCGTGTTTCGCTCATTGTTCAATCATCGTGCCGGCGGCAGCTGAATGACGATCGGTGCTGGCGGCGTCGAGCCGAGTTTGTAGCCAAGCGCGCCCGAAATGATCCCGACCGCGGCCAGGCGGCGATGACCAGTTTCCAGATCTCGACCCGCTATAGGCGCGGGCCAGCCGCGATCTCCTGGGTTTTGCGGTCGGCGTCGGCGCCCCGCTGACGAATGCGGGCGAGCTGCTCCTCGATGTAGAGGCGCAGCTCATCACGGGGTGTCAGGCGCGGCTCGCTCATCACCTGCAGTGTAGGGCTGCGGCTCAACAAGTCAAACCACTACCACGAGGGCCGGCATGGCTGATGGCGTCGTCGCGTTTGTCGGGCCGGCCGCGAAGCCGAACGACCCTCCCAAGCCAGGCTCATGCCTTCAGCGTGCCGCCATCGCGCGACCAAGGTGCAGAGGATGGCGAGGGAGTGGCGATCCTCACCACTCCCGGTGCCTCTCACGCCGAGGCGAGCCGCCTCCCCTATGCGCCCGCTCGCGGCGTTCCGGGGCGCTCGCCCGGCGCAAGGCCCATACGGTGCGCTCGAGATGCAGCTCGCCGGCGACGGCTTTCTCGACCATGCCGTGGAAGTAGCCGCCCGGCGAGGTGCGGAAATGCTCCGGCTCCTTGGTCGAGACAATCGCCAGCGCGACCGCGGCCAGCTCCCGGCCCATCGTCAGGCAGGCCTCGCCCCACAGCGATTTCGACACCCCAAGATCGTGCCGCAGCCAGTCGGCGGCATCGACAATCTCCGGCCAGGCCGGACTTGAACTCCTCAGGTAGAGCTTGAGCTTTGGCGTCAGCCTGACCAGCTCGTCCGGGCGGATGCCGTGCATCATGCCTTTCTTCGGCCCTTTCGGCTGCACAGGCGCCGGGGAATTGGAGACAGACCCCCCTTCTCCGCTACATCCTTTGGCTGTGATTACGGTATCCTGATTAGGATCAAGGCTTGGTTTGTAGTTGTATTGGTGGGGCCGGTTTTCCGCCCCCTTGGGGTCGGAATTCACTACTCCTAACAGGAGCTCCAGACGCTCGCGAGCGGCGGTCTGCCGGCGCTCGAGGCTCGTCACCCCGGCTTCCATCTCATCCAGCCGCCCCACGGCCCTCAGCGCGCGCGCCAGGGCCTCTGTCTCGCGAGCCAGCGTCTTCCATTCCTCGCCCTTGTGTCCGTACTCGGCGGCCGTCTCGAGGATCTGGATGATGGCCTTGCGTGCGATCGTTGCGCGGCGGCGCAGACGACCCATGGCGGCGCGTTCCGCCCTCCTCTCCTCCGCCAGCCGCATAAATTCAGCGTGGCGCGCGGCGATCGGCGCCAGATCGAAGCCATAGGCCTCGACGATGCGGCCTTTCGGGTCACGGCGGCCGTAGCGCTTGCCGTTCGGGCTATCCTTCATCGTCACGAGGTCGAGCTCAATCAGGCGGCGATTGATTTCCTTAACCTGCGTCGGCGACAAGCCCAGAGCCTCCTGCTGCATCGAGGCCGAGGGCCAGACGATGGGACGCCCTCCCCTTTCCCAATCCTGTGGCTGCGTAAAACGGAACAGCCAGTCCACCGCATGCATCAAGCGCGGCGCTATGCCGAGCCGTGGCGCGGCCCCCTTCAGGGCGGCGAGCAGCTGCCCGGGCGATACCACCCCCTCAGGCAGTCCGCTGAAACCCTCCGCTGTACGGTCGGCCTTCAGCAAACCCGGCGTCATTCGCCGGAAGCCGGTCGGAGCATGGGCAAAGCTCCTCCGTGGCGCCTCCGCGGCGCAATTTTCTATTGCCATCGTGATCCCCCTTTTCAGGTGTGGATCGCGACGGGCACGCCTCTCCCGCTAACGGAAACGGCAATTTCCGTTTGACAGAAACGGCGTCTTTCGGCTAGGTTGGGAGCTGCGTTATTCCCAACGGGTTGCCTGAAAAGGCCCGTCACGAATTCTTGAAAGCCCGCCCGGCAAGGCGGGCTTTCGTGTTTCTGGGTTGTTACTGCTGGGTGACTTCCCTCCCCTGTTCGATCAGTTGCATCAACACCTGGCTGCGGTTACGCAGGCCGTGGCGTTCCTTCAGCTCGTCAAGAAAGGCGACCGTCTCGCGCGGCAGCGCGACGACGATCTGGTGATTTCCCTGAGCGGCCAGACGGCGGCGATAGGCGCGGTGCTTATCGGTTGCGGTATTTGGGGTTGCATCCATGCCTGTCTCCGGGAGTCGCTAGCCACTCCTTATATAAAATATATGGGCAGCTCCTAGTTGGACGACTTAGATTTTGGCGGGAATTCGACTGGTTTTTATTGGCTTTCCGCCACGATTTCGGATGCGGACAGTTTGCGGTTTCACCCCAGAAGAGTGCGACCTCGGGGATGGCTGCTCCGAATCGGTGACAGTTTATCGGCGCGCCGCGGCCGGCAGGCACATGTTTCTATAAACTGGTTCTTGTACACATGTAATGATGCGTAGAAGCGCATTCTTTCATGAGTATATCATCATATGTGGCTGATTGGGCGGCACTTTTGCTTCTGGTAACAGCTCGCTTGTTCTGAATTCCCTGTGCGTGGATGGCCACGCTTGGCCGCCAAAAGGGCACCTATTTTGGTCAACACTTGTACATATGTCCCAGTGCGGGCATGGTCGCACTACTGGCTTTGAAGGTGGGGGGACCTGATGGCCGCCGTGCTTAGCATTGCATCCGCCAAAGGCGGGTGTTCGAAGACGACTCTTACCGTGGGGATCGGGGTCGAGCTCGCGCTCGATGGCTATATCGTCGTGGTACTGGATGCGGATCTGAACCAGCACGCCACCAAATTCGGCGAGAAAGCAAATATTCCGAACTTTACCGTCATTGGCGAGGTCAGCGAAGGCAACATTCTTCAGCAGATGAAGGCGGTCTACAACCAGGCCGACATGGTGATCATTGACCTGCCAGGCGGCAGCTCCATGGTAGCGGTCAAGGCTCTGACCAAAAGCCACTTTGTCCTGATCCCGACGCAGCATTCGATTCTCGATGCGCGCGATGCCATGAAGACCGTGGCGCAGGTCGACGACGCGCAGGAACTCGGCCGATACCAGATCCCGCGATCCCTGATCTGGACGCGCGTTATGCCGGGCTTCGAAAGCATGGCAGCGCGTCGCGTGCGGGCAGACATGGAAAACATCGATGTGCCGATCTTCGAGTCGGTGTTGATGAACCGGGCCGCGTTCCAGGAGATGTTTCTGCGCGGTCAGGTGCCGCGCCAGTTCAAGCCGAGCGGCAGCGAAGCCCAGAATCTCAGCTCGATCACGGCTGAATTACTGGGCAAGCTCGAACAGGTTGCAAAACAGCAGCAGGCGGCTGGCGAGGAGCGGGCCGCATGAAGGCGAGACCGCGCGTGACCGAGATTCCGCCGGCAACCGACGAGCTCCTGGCGGCCGGTCAAAGAAGGGTAGGGGAGGGGCGTCTCAATCTGCGCGACCTCAAGCCTGCCGGCATCGACAATGCCGAGGCCGAGCGTCACGTCGAGGAAATCACACATACCTACGGCGCCCATGCCCAAATCGCGCCCGTCAAAAGCGGGGGCGCGGAACCGGCCAAACTCGCTACTGCCTCAGAGCTAGGTCAGGCCCTGGTACCGGCCCGTCGCGCTCGCTATGCCAGTTTTCGGGTGGATTTGCCGGAATATCTCGATCAGGAGCTAACGGAACGGTCCGCCCGCGAGCGAGTGACCAAAACCTACCTGATCATGGATGCTCTGCGCCGCGCCGGCTTCACGGTAAGGCCCGAGGACCTAGTTGCGGACCGCCGCAAAACCCGCTTCCGGCAGGCCTAGTTAGGTACTTGTACAAGTCCACATGATGAGCCCGTTCGTGACCGACAGAGCTGGCCGCGAGAAAGATCCAGCTGTGCATTTTGGTTGGATGTTTTGCCCCTGAGAACAAGAACAAGAACCTCTGTGTTTAAACCCATTTTCGAAAGTTAAGAATTTCGCACACCGGAAATTTTCAAGCCCCGTAAATGGCTTATCGGCGACAGATCGCTGGCCTGGGTGCCATAGATTCGGAGGGATCGCAGTGCGGTCAGGCTTGCCAGCGGCGACGGGTCGCTGATTTGGGTGCCCTCGAGGTGGAGGGAGTGCAGGTTGGTCAGGCGCGCGAGCAGCGACAGGTCGCTGACTTGGGTGTGGCTGAGATCGAGATCTCTCAGGTCAGTCAGGCTCGCCAGCGGGGACAGATCGTCACCTGGGTGCGGGAAAGATGGAGGGTTTGCAGCGCGGTTAGGCCCCCCAGCTGGGATAGGTCGCTGACCTTGTCGGACGACGGGTAAAACTGGACCCCGCATTGCCTCGGCCTGAATGTTACCGGTTAAGTTTGTTGCCTCACCAAGGATGCTACCGACGGGGGAACTCGAAGGTAGCGGGGGATGGGGCGGGTCAGCATGGCCACGAAAGCCGAGCTGGTGGCGGTTAGTGGGGATCGGTACCGAGCGGGCCTCCGGGCGCAGCGGACCAAGATACTGGATGAGTTTGTCGCGGTAACGGGCTATCACCGGAAGCATGCGATCCGGCTGCTGCGGCCAAAGATCAGCGACGAGGCTACGGCACCGCGGCGCGTCCATCGACGGTATGGGATGGAGGTCCAGCAGGCGCTGATCGTGCTGTGGGAGGCTTCGGACCGGCTCTGTTCCAAGCGGCTCAAGCCGATCATCCCAGTGCTTTTGCCGGCTTTGGAGCGGCATGGCCAGCTGACGATTGAAGAGACGATTCGCGCGCTGCTGCTGGCCATCAGCTCGGCGACGATCGATCGTTTGCTTTCGGCGGTGCGTCTGGTGGCACGCGGCGGTCGCAGGCGGCGTGCCGGCTTCAGCTCGGCTGTGCGTCGTACCGTGCCGGTGCGGACGTTCGGAGACTGGAACGATCCGCCGCCGGGTTTTGTCGAGGTCGATTTTGTCGCTCATGCCGGCACCTCGGCGGCCGGGAGCTTCGTCCAGACGATGGTGCTAACGGATATCGCCACGGGCTGGACAGAATGCTTGCCGCTGGTTGCGCGCAGTGGCGCCCTGGTCATCGAAGCTCTCGCCGGCGCAATGACGCTGTTTCCGTTTCCACTGCGTGGCGTCGATTTTGACAATGACGGCCTGTTTATGAACGAGCCGGTCGTCACCTGGTGTCGCGATCACGGTCTGGAGGTCACCCGGTCGCGTGCTTACCGCAAGAACGATCAGGCTTGGGTCGAGCAGAAGAACGGCGCAGTCGTTCGTCGCCTGGTCGGCTATGGCCGGCTGGAGGGCCTGGCCTCGGCGCAGGCTTTGGTGCGGCTCTACGCCGCCGCCCGGTTGCACACCAACTTGTTCCAGCCTTCGTTCAAGCTCAAGCAGAAGACCCGCATTGGTGCCCGGGTCATCAAGCGCTATCACGCCCCGGCAATCCCGGCAGCTCGAGTTCTGGCTGACCCGGCCGTCGCCGAAGAGCGCAAGACGGCATTGCGCCGGCTCCAGGCCCAATCCGATCCGGTTCTGCTGATCACCGAGATCCGGGCTGCTCAGGCCGAGCTTGGCCGGCGGATCGACCGCCGCGGGTTGGACGGAGCCCGCGAGCCGGCAGCTGCAGTCGATCTCGAACGTTTTACCACCGGGCTGCGGATCGCCTGGCGGCAAGGTGAACAGCGTCCAACCCATCGTCGCCCCTACCGGCGGCGCAAACCGGTCCCCCGGCGTCCATCGATGCTGGATGAAGTGGACGAGCAAATACGCGTCTGGCTCGCCGAGGCTCCTGGCGTTACTGCGACCGAGACATTGGCAGACTGCGTTCGGGACATGGCGGCGCCGAACTCCTGACGCGATGTTGCGGCCAAACCGATAATGGACCGCGAAGA
>JBJMQW010000194.1:0-6094 GCA_045802495.1 Allostellaceae bacterium
AGCTTGCGCCTTAGGGGCGATGGACCGACGATCAGCAATTGAGATTTCCTGCGCTCTCCTCCGCTGCGAACCTGCAGCGAGATTCCTCAAAGTTGACCACGCGCGTCGAAGCTGAACCGCGCTGTGACGTGCGTCACACCTCTCTCCTGATCGCCGTATCAATTTGCCCTCCGCCAAGCGGGCTTCGCGGATTGCAGCCACACATCGAAGCGCAATGCGCATTTTTTCGGGCTTTGGCGATTGGCAATCAGACAGAACGTACGCTTGCAGCAATGCTAGTGCAGCGGCGCGCGATCTCAGCGCTGCCGCAGGCCGAAATGTTCATTCCTCCGGCAACCCGACCTTGCGCAGTCCAGCGAAATAGGTGGCTTCAAACAAGGCGCGTATCTTCGGCACTCCGGTGGGTTCGACGGCCCGCAAACGGGCGATACTGGCGTACCGATCGTCGGCGACCAGCCGGCGGGCTTCGGCGAACTCGGCGGCAGCGCGTTCGATATCGCCCTTGAGAGCATAGGCGGAGGCAAGGAATGAGCGGAAGATGGCAGCCGCCGGAGTGGCGTTGCGCGCCCTTTCGCACCAGATGATGGCCTCGTCGAGGCACGACTGCAGCAGATGGGCGCGCCCAATCCGGCTATAGAAGAGGCCGATTTGGGGGTCGCGGGGACTGAGCCGTATGGCTTGCTGTTGGGCCGGGATGAGCTCCTCGATCGACCCGGTCATGAACTTGCACCAGCCGAGGTGGGAGTAAGCGTGGGCCCAGTTGCGGTTTAGCGCGATGACGGTCTCGTATTCGAGAATCGCCTCTTCGTGTCGGTGCTGCGCGCGCAACACCTGGCCCTTCGCGAAACGCGCGAGCGAGCTGCGCGGCGACGCGGCCAGGGCCCGCTCGGCCAAGTCTTTCGCGCGCGCAACATCAGCTGCAGCCGTATCAGTCATGGAATCAAGGGCGCGCGCGGCGAGCTCGATCGCCAGCCAGCTCTGCGCCGCGATGGACTCTTGATCGAGCGCCAACGCACGCTCGGATAGCAAAACCTGCTCCGCACGGTTTTCACGCGATGGCGGCTTCAATCGTGCAGCGCGGCCGCGCAAGATGTAATCGCGCGTGTCGGGACGCTCGATCGGCCGGGCAGCTGCGGCGTCGATCAGCTCGAGATCGAGCGCAACGGCGATCCGGTTGGTAATCTCGTCTTGCAAGGCGAACAGATCGCCGGCGTCTCCTTCGAACCGCTCTGCCCACAAATGGGCGTCGGTCTCGGCGTCGATCAGCTGGGCCGTGACGCGAACCCGGTTTCCCGACCGCTGGACCTCTCCTTCCAGCACATAGCGCACATCAAGCTCACGACCGATCTGCCTCGTGTCGATCGGCTTGTTTCTGTAGGTAAATGCGGTGTTGCGCGAGATCACCAGCATATCCGGGATCCGCGACAGGTCGGTCGTCAGATCCCCCCGTGACGCCATCGGCGAAATATTGCTGTTCCGGGTCGTTGCTCAAATTGGCGAACGGCAGCACGACAATCGACAGGCGTGGTGCGATCAGCGGCCCTATAGCAGCTGGAGTTACGTCTGCTCGCGCTGCTGGCGGATCCTCCTCGCTCACCTCGCCGATAAAGCGCACCCCCCTGCGGGGCACCGTCCGAATGACGCGCTGCTCCGCGCCACTGTCGTTGACCGCTTTGCGCACAGCATTGAGGCGCGTTGTCAATGCGGAATCCGAGACGATCCGTCCACCCCAAACGCCGTCGATCAAATCATCCTTGCTGACGACCCGCCCGCGGTTGCGCACCAGATAAACGAGAAGGTCGAACACTTGAGGTTCGAGCGCCACCGGCTCTCCTCCGCGACGTAGTTCGCGGCGCTCGATATCGAGCACGTGATCACCGAACCTGAAGACCACCTGTCTCCCTCCCACGCGGCCCAAGCGCCCGGCCGGTAAGCGCAAGTCTAACCGGTAAGTACAAGTCTAAAGGAAAAGACAAGCTCACCCTACGGGCGAATCGATCTCGTATCAAAGTCCTCCGATCCGAACATCGGGAACCTCCAGCCGTCGAAGAACGCCGCCAGCGTGCAAGATGGAGGACAAAGTGACGGCTATAGGTATCAAGCGGGCGCCGATCGCTGGTGTTCCCGTTCCCATTCTCGCCGAGCAAGGAAGTGAGAGAAGTGACGTTGTTCGTAATCGGCCCCAAAAACAGGTCCGCCATCGGCAGCAAGAGTTTGCTGACATCGAAGGGCATTGTCGTTAGCCTTTCCCGATTGGAGCGGTTGGGGCGCTCTTCCCAGGTGTGACAATAAACGGAGAGCCGCGATGCAGATCGTCGACGCCCAAATCCACCTCTGGGGAAGCGGCTTGCCGAGCAACCTGTCGCACCGGCAGGTGACGGCCTTTACCCCTGAGGAGGCCATCGCCCTGATGGATGAAGGCGGCGTCGACGCCGCAGTCATTCATCCGCCGGGGTGGGACCCGAATTCGACCGACATGGCATTTGCGGCGGTACGGAACTACCCCGGCCGGTTCGCGATCATGGGCTCGGTGCCGCTCGACCGGCCGGAATCTCGCGCCCACATCGCGAGTTGGAGAGAACAACCGGGAATGCTCGGCCTGCGGTATGGGTTCCTCGCCGATCCCGCGCGGCGGTGGCTGCACGATGGTAAAATCGACTGGCTTTGGGCCGCTGCCGAAGAGGCCGGGGTCCCGATCGCCGCCCTGGCGACGGACGCGCTAGCGGAACTCGGCCGCATCGCCGAACGCCATCCCGGGCTTTCCTTGACCATCGATCATTTGGGCGGCAGAGGCGGAACGACCACCGCAAAAGACGCCGCGGCGATGACCCACATGCCCGAGCTGACGGCATTGGCTAAGCTGCCCAATGTCGCGGTCAAGGCGACCGGCGCGCCGGGCTATTCCGCCGAGGCCTATCCGTTTCCGACAATGCAGACCTATCTGCGGCAGATCTACGACGCCTTTGGGCCGCACCGCATGTTCTGGGGCACCGACATTACGAAGATGCCCTGTTCCTGGCGCCAATGCGTAACGATGTTCACCGAGGAGCTGCCCTGGCTCAGCGACGAGGACAAGAGGCTCGTCATGGGGGATGCGCTTTGCGCCTGGTGGGGCTGGGACCGGGCAGCCTAACAAATAAAGAAGGGGTTTCCACATGAAAACAAACACGAATGGCAAACAAGTCTGCGTTGTTGTCGGCGCCACCTCCAAATGGCAGTCGGACGGCCGCAATACCTTGCTGGCGCACGGGCGTACAGTGGACGACAGCGAGCTGCCGGTCGGCGTGCGTTGGGGTGTGGGCGGCGCCATCGCGCAGAAATTCGCGCAGGAGGGTTTCTTCACCGTGCTGACCACGCGCAAGGAGGCCAATGCGTCGGCGCTGGCTGCAGCCATCCGCGAGCACGGCGGCGACTGCATGATCGTCGAGCTGGATCTCGTCTCGCAGGACTCGATTGCGGCGGCCTTCGCCGCGATCCGCAGCGAAGCCGGCGATCCCGACGTGCTGGTCTACAATGCGGGCTACCTCGAAGGCCGCGATCTTCCGCCCGACAAGGAGCTGTTGGAACACGTCCCGGTCGAGATACTCGATACCGGGCTGCACATTGCCGCCCGCGGGCCGTTCCTTGTCGCCAAGGAAGTGTTGCCGGCGATGCGCCGGAAGGGCCAGGGGTCGTTTTTCTTCTCGAACAATTCGAGCTCGCTGCGCGGGCGCAAGCGAATGACCGGACAGTCGCTCTACTACCCCCGGGTCATGATGCGCACCTTGGCGCAGGTGCTCACCGAGGAATATTCGGAGCATGGCGTGCACGTCGCCAACATAGTGATCGACGGCACGATCGACTCGCCGGGCACCCGGGCCCTGCCGCGCAACCAAAACCGCACCGATCTGATCATCAATCCAACCAAGATCGCCGAGGCGTTCTGGTATCTGCACATCCAGGATCGGTCATGTTGGACGCACGAGATCCAGCTCACGCCATTTGCGAGCAAGCCCAGCTACTGACAGCGCGTCGCAAAGCTCAGTGGCCAGGATCGAACGGCTGGACTTTACCGAGCTTGGACTAATTCTGCCGCTGATGTGGAGCCGGCAGCGGCGTCAAGCCTTGCAGTGCGGCGCAGCGCCTGCGGCGGCTGGCCGAAGGCACGGATAAAGGCGCGGCGCATGCGCTCGGGGTCGCCGAAGCCGGTATGCGCCGCCACCCCCTCGATTGGTTCGATACCGCTCTCGACGCGCTCGCGGGCGGCTTCGAGGCGCAGACGTTCGATCGCCTTCGCCGGTGTCATGCCGGTTTCGGCCGAGAAGGCGCGGGCGAAGTGGCGCGGGCTCATCGCCGCGCGGTCGGCCAGCCGCTCCACCGGGAGCCGTTCGTCGAGCCGCTCCCGCGCCCAGGCGAGCAGGGGCGAGAACCGGCTGCCCGGCCGGCCCGTCTCGAGCAGCGCCGAAAATTGCGATTGGCCTCCCGGCCGGCGGTGGTAGACCACGAGCTGTTGCGCGACGCGCCTGACGACGGCCTCGCCGAGATCATCGGCGACGAGCGCGAGCGCGAGGTCGATCCCGGCGCTGATGCCGGCCGAGGTCCACACCGTACCGTCCCGAATAAAGATCCGATCCGGCTCGACCCGCACCCGCGGATAGGCGCGGGCGAACTCGGCAGCGCGAGCCCAATGGGTCGTGGCGCGGCGGCCGTCGAGCAACCCGGCCTCGGCGAGGATGAAAGCGCCCGAGCACACGCTGGCGACCCGCCGCGCCCGGCCGGCCGCAGCGCGTACAAAGGCCAAGGTGTCGGCGCAGGCGGAGGCTTCGCGCGCGCCCCAGCCGCCGGCGACGATCAGCGTGTCCAGCGGATCCTCGGCGAAACCCTCGGCGATCATCCGGATCCCCGACGAGCTGGTCGCCGGCCCGGCGGCGCGGGCGATTAGCCGCAGCCGATAGGCGGCGGGAGAAGCCTCGCGCCCGGCGATCTCGAAGACCGATATCGGCCCCGCCGCGTCGAGCAGCTGAAAGCCCGGAAATATCAGGACAGCGATGATGCGGGGCATGACGGTAATCGAGGGAAATATGTCATTTCGGACAGAACTTATTCGCGCTACCGTCGGCGTGTCAAATGATCCGGAGGGTTTGGCCATGAGCGATCGAGAACCGGTTATCGTCTTCGCCCTGTTCCCGGGGGTGACGCAATTGGATTTCACCGGGCCGCATCAGGTGTTCTCGTCGCTGCCCGGCGCCAGCGTGACCCTGGCGAGCGTGCCGGGCGGCTCGATTGTGGGCAGCGGCATCACCTTTTCCGGATTGTCCCGGCTCGCCGACATCGCGCGGTGCGATATCCTGTGCGTGCCGGGCGGCCAGGGCATCACCGACAATGCGATCGGCGACGAGATGTTTCTGAACGAATTGCGCCGGCTCGCCGCGACTGCAAAATACGTTACCTCGGTCTGCACCGGCTCGCTGGCGCTCGGCGCGGCCGGGTTGTTGCGTGGCAAGCGCGCCGCTTGCCACTGGGCCTGGCGCGATTTGCTGGCGCCGTTCGGGGCGATCGCCGACGCAGGGCGCGTGGTTCGCGATGGCAACATCATCACCGGCGGCGGCGTTACCGCCGGCATCGACTTTGCGCTCAGCGTCGTCGCCGAGCTCGCGGGACCCGAAACCGCGCAGGCGATTCAGCTGCAAATTGAATATGCGCCGGCGCCGCCCTTTAATTCCGGCAGCCCGGAGACCGCGCCCGCGCCGATCCTGGCCCGGTTGCGCGACCGCAATATGGCGATTGCGGCGCAGCGGCGGGAAGCGGTCGAAGCCGCCGCCGCCCGGCTGGCGCCGCGGTGATGCTCGAACTGAGGCCCAATTGCGAATACTGTGACGAGGATCTGCCGCCCGATGCGGAAGAGGCCCGCATCTGCAGCTATGAGTGCACGTTCTGCGCCGATTGCGTCGAGACGCAGCTGCACAATGTTTGTCCGAATTGCGGCGGCGGCTTCGAGAAGCGGCCGATCCGGCCGAAGACCGAGCGGCGCCCGGGCGTCTCGCTCGACCACCGGCCGGCTTCGACGACGCGCCGGCATATTCGCTACGACGACGGCGAGATCGCCGCGTTTTCG
>JBJMQW010000195.1:0-18644 GCA_045802495.1 Allostellaceae bacterium
GCTCGGGCCGCTGCGCCTCGCCGAATACGGCGATGACGAGAAGCGGCTGCGCGACTTCGTCGATGGCCAGCTCGCCAGCATTCCCTGGCTGCGCCGCTATCGCGGCCGCAGCTTCTATCTCGTCGGCGGCGCCTGGCGCGCATTGGCGCGCATCCACATGGACCAGGTGAACTATCCGCTGCACATCATCCAGAACTACGCGGTGCCGCGCGGCGAGGCCGAGCAGATCTTCCGCTTCATCAGCCGGCTGTCGCGCAAATCCCTCGAGAAGGTCGCCGCTGTCTCGAAGAAGCGTCTGGAGGCGGTGCCGCTCGCCGCCTTCGTGCTGTCGCGTATCGTCGATGCCATCGCGCCGGAGCGCCTGATCTTCTCCGCCTACGGGTTGCGCGAGGGGCATCTCTACGATCTCCTGCCGGCCGGCGAGCGGAAGCAGGATCCGCTGCTCGTCGCCTGTGCGACCATGGCCCAGCAGCTTCCGCGCTTCGGCATTACCGGCGAGGAGCTCTTCGACTGGCTGACCCCGCTCTTCCCCGGCGAGGATGCGCGCCGCCGACGGCTGCGCCTGGCGGCCTCGCTGCTCAGCGACACGGCGTGGAGCGAGCATCCCGACTATCGCGCCGACGAGGCCTTCATGCGCGGCCTGCGCATGCCCTTCGCCGGCGTCGATCACGGCGAGCGCGTCTTCATCGCGACGGCGCTCCATGCGCGCTATGGCGGCGCCGCCGACGCCCCCGTCAAGGATGCGACCCGGCGGCTGATCGGCGAGGCGGATCACGCCGCGGCGCGCGCCATCGGGCTGGTGCTGCGCCTCGGCTATGTCTTGAGCGGCGGCGCCGCCGGCGTGCTGCCGCGCACCCGGCTCGAGCTGCGCGACAACGAGGTCACCCTGCAGGCCCCGGCGGAGGATCCGCTATGGTCCGGCGAGACGGTGCAGCGCCGCCTCGACGCGGTCGCCCGGTCATTCGGCGCAACGACCTCGATGCTGAGGCCGCGCGCCACGAGAGCGTTCGCTCTGGCCTAACCGGCTCCCTCTTGGTGACCGCCGTCCGGGTCGGGCAATTCGACCAGGCTTATTCGGTTGCGCCTAACGGTGAGCGCCAGGCGGCCGTGCTTCAGCGCAAGGGCGTCCTTACCGAAGATCTCTCGGCGCCATCCGGAAAGGGCGGGCACCGGCGCCTCATCGTCGGCCGCAATCGCCTCGATGTCCTCGGCCGTGGCCAACAGCTTTTGCGCAACCTGGTGCTCTTCGCAGCGCAGCTTCAAGAGGACCCGCAACAGTTCGAGCAAGGGACCGACACCCGGCGGCGGATCGGGCCTTGCGGGAGCGGGCGGATCGACTGTCGGGTCGCTGGCAAGGCCTCGTTGTACTGCGTCCAGGATCTCATTGCCGAGCTTGCCTTCGGCGATCCCCTTGCCGAGGCTGCGGGTTCGCGCCAGCGCCTCGATCGTTTTCGGCGCATGCGCCGCGATTTCGAGCACGGCCTCGTCCCGCATGATGCGACCGCGCGGCAGGTTGCGTTGCCGGGCCGCCGCCTCTCGCCAGGCTGCAAGTTCTCGCAAAACGCCAAAGAAACGGGCTTCCACGCGGCCGCGTAGTCGGAAGCGACGCCATGCCTCGCTCGGATCGCTGCGGTAGGTCGCTGGATTGGACAGTTCGGCCATTTCTTCGGCGAACCAGCCCGCCCGCCCGTTCGATGCCAGCCGCTGCTGCAATTTCTCGTAAACGGTGCGGAGGTGGATCACATCGGCGAGAGCATAGCGGATTTGCCGCTCGGTCAGCGGCCGGCGCGACCAGTCGGTAAACCTCGAGGATTTGTCGAGCGACGCCTGCGCGAGCTTGCCGACGAGCGTCTCGTAGCTGGCCGCATCGCCGAAGCCGCAGACCATCGCGGCGATCTGCGTGTCAAAGAGCGGCGTCGGGACCGTGCCCGAAAAATTGAAGAAGATCTCGATATCCTGACGCGGCGCATGAAAGACTTTGAGAATGCTCTGATCCGCCATAAGCGAAAGTAGCGGCGTCAGATCGATCCCGGAAGCCAGCGCGTCGATTGCGACGGCTTCCTCGGGTCCCGCGATTTGTGTGAGGCACAGGATCGGCCAATAGGTGCGCTCGCGCATGAACTCGGTATCGACGGCAACAAAGCTCGCGCCCGCTTGCCGCGCGCAAAACCGCGACAGCGCTTCCGTTTCTGTGATTACAGTCATTGTTGACGCTATACATCGAAAATCCGGGAGCGGAAACCCGTCGACGCCTCTCTCGATCAGGGCTATCCGCGAAAACCCGGTCGAGTTGAGGCGCGGATGCGGGCCGGCTCGCTCTCGGAAGAAGGGCCAGAAGAAGGGCCTATCGGCGGCGCTCGCGGGTCGGGTTGTCGATCGGCGCTTTCTCCACAATTCCGGCGCTCGAAAGACTTCAAACGTGATGGTCGTTTCTTGCACTATTTCATTGCAATTGCGCGCACCCGACGCGGGTCCAAGGCTTTCGCCTCCCCGCAACTTCGTCTGCTTAGGGGACGGCACTGCAGCGAGAACGTCCCAGTGGTGCGAACCTAACACTTGGTACCGAGCTGCCCTCACCCGCCTCCCCCCGGACTGGGATCCGCGCGTCGGCACCCTCTCCCGCAATGCGGGCGAGGGCTAGCAGATGTCAGAGATCGAGCCCTCTCCCGTACCACGGGAGAGGGGGGACCCAGCCTGCAGGGCTGGGTGGGTGAGGGTAATGCTGGGAGGCATCCGTTTGATTTCGACCACTAGCCTGTGAGCCGAACGATGATTGCGCCTTCCGTCAGCGCCGCAGGATGATAACGCGGTTCACGTACCGGTTAGCGATCCGCAAGCCGGAAATGCCGCTTCTATCGAAGGCCGTCTCCCACCCTGCGAGTTCCTCCTCCGACAGTGTGTAGCGCCGACAGGCCTCCTCACGGGTGATTACGCCGGTGCGGGTCGCAACAACGACTGCCGCCTTGCGGCGGGACGACCACCGTATGGTATCCGGCGACGGCAATACGAGGTCCGGGGTCGAACGACCGCCTCGGTCTATCAATTGTGTGTTCGACATTTGTCAGCGGCGCACGTGGTAAGAGCGGAGCAGCGCCTGCGGCGCATCGCTCGCATGACGCCTCAGCGGCGTTTTTATTCCATCCCATCCCCTTGCCTGCGGCCTGCTGAGCGACGGAGAGAGGGCTGCTGTCATATGTGTCAGATTGACGCGGGCCAAGTATGCAGGAGTTGGGTCGACTGGCGGATGATCGGAGAATTCCGCTGCTGACGGCAGCGCGCCGAATCTCCATCCGCGATTCGACGACCTCGGACGTTTGCGGTCCGAATTCCCCTCGCTCTTCGCCGCGCCACCTGTGGAATTTACCGTTCTGGAAGTTCCATAGGGTTACATTGCCGGCTCCCTGAACCGCGACCCCGAAGGCACCGCCGGATGTCAAAATTCTCGCCCGCGCGCCGCACCGTTTTGGGATTTGCGCTCGGCTGGGCCGGCCTGAATTTCTGGTATGGCGGACCCGCCGTGGCATCCGAAGCAACGGGACCGGTAGAGCAGCTCCATGCGGGCTTGATCGCGATCATGAAGGCGGGCCGAGCGATATCTTTTCGCCAGCGCTACGAGATGATCGCGCCGATTATTGGCCGAACCTTCGATCTCGACATGATTCTCCGGCAGGTGATCGGCCCCCGCTGGGCTTTGCTGCCGGCCGACCAGCAGACGGCTCTGGCCGATGCCTTTCGACGCTATACCGCCGCCTCGTATGTTGCCAATTTCGACGCTTATTCCGGGGAACGGTTCGAGGTTGCGCCGGCCGTCAGGACGGTCGGCCCCGATCGGGTCGTCTCGACCCGGATTGTAACGGCAGCCGGCAAGGCGCACACCCTCGATTACGTGATGCGCCAGGAGGGCGCCGGGTGGAAAGTCATCGACATACTTGCCGAGGGCTCGATAAGCCGGGTGGCCGCCCAGCGCTCGGAAATGCGCTCGGTTCTCGCGGGTTCCGGAGGCCCCGGCCTCCTTGTCAGCCTGCGGCGGAAAACCGCCGAATTGTCCGGCGGCATTTTACAGTAGCGCCGCGGCAGCGATCGGACTATCACCTGCCCGTCGCCGATCTTCGGGAGGTTGTCCCGCGGCGGCCGGATTAACCTGCGCGGACCTCACGGCCGCCTCGCGACCGTCAATGCGATACGGCCTCTGTTCGTCATGAATTTCCAGCGTCTGCTCGTCGCCTCGGTCGAGCTTTGCCGACGCAACGCATTGGCCGTGATCCTAGCGGGCGGCGTTTTGGCGATTTTTTCCGGCTGGTACGCGACTGGTCATCTCGGCATTACCACCGACACCGATGAAATGTTCGCCGCGAATCTGCCGTGGCGGCAGCGGGCCGAGGCCTTCAAAAAACTGTTCCCGCAATTTCAGGATCTTCTGGTCGTCGTGATCGATGCAAAAGAGCCTGAGGAGGCGGAGGAAACGGCCGACGCGCTCGCGCAGATATTGGCTGCCGACCACGCCCATTTTTTGACGGTCCGGCGCCCTGACGCATCCCCTTTCCTGCAAAAAGAAGGGCTGCTGTTCCTCGAAACCAGCCAGCTCGAGCCCCTGATCGAGCGGATGATCGATTCGCAGCCCTTTCTCGGCGTGCTGGCGAAGGACCCGAGCGCCCGCGGATTGTTCGGGGCTCTTTCCCTGATCGGCACGGGGGTCGAGCATGGCGAGGTCAATCTTGCACCCTATCAGACGGCTCTTGCCGGCTTTGACACGGCGATCGCCGACGCGCTGGCCGGGCGCCCCCATCCACTGTCATGGGTGCGGCTGCTTGGCGGCGACTTGGCCGATCTTGGCGGAAAGTACAAATTCGTGCTGTTGCAACCCTGGCTCGACCATACGACCCTCGAGCCGGGCGGCGCGGCGTCGCGCGCAATACGCAAGGCAGCAAGCGACCTCGAATTCGTAAAATCGGGGGAGGCCCGGGTCCGTATCACCGGCAGCGTTGCGCTCGCCGACGAGGAGTTCGCTTCGGTCGCCGAGGGAGCGGTGACCGGGCTGATCGGCAGCACCGTGCTGATCACGCTATGGCTATTTCTCGCAGTCCATTCGTGGCGGTTGATCGCGGCGATTTTGATGACGTTGGCGCTTGGCCTGATGCTGACCCTGTTCTTCGCCGCGGCAGCAGTGGGAACCCTGAACCTGGTGTCGGTCGGCTTCGGCATCTTATTCGTCGGCATCGCGGTCGATTTCGCCATCCAGTTCTCGGTACGCTACCGCGAGATGCGGCTGGCTTACCCCGAGCCGGCCCGGGCATTGGCCGAAACCGCGCGGCGCGTCGGCGGACAGATCCTGGTTGCGGCGGCCGCCACGGCAGCAGGGTTTTTAGCCTTTGTCCCGACCGATTTTCGCGGAGTGGCGGAGCTCGGCCTGATCGCCGGCGTCGGCATGCTGATCGCCTTTCTTTGCACGCTGACTTTTCTGCCGGCCGCGATCAGCCGTCTTCGGCCGCCCGGCGAGAGCGCGGAGGTCGGCTTTCACTGGGCGGCTCCGCTCGACGACCTGGTTCGCCGCCGCTGCCGGCCAATGTTGGCCGCGTTCGGGAGCGTGGGCCTCCTCGGGCTCGTGTTGCTGCCCCGTATCAGCTTCGACGCCGACCCGCTGCATACCAAGAACCCCGACACCGAGGCGATGCAAACGCTCTACGACCTCGGAGACGCACCGCTTACCAATCCTTTCACGATCGACATCCTGGCCGCCGACACCGGTGCCGCTGCCGCCTCGGCCGAAAAGCTTCGGAAGCTTCCGCTAGTTTCGGGGGTGCTGTCGATCGACAGCTTTGTGCCGAGCGATCAAAAGACAAAATTGAGCCTGATCGCCGACGCCGTCACCTTGATGGGCCCAAGTCTTTCCCCGCAAGACACGCTCGCGGCCCCCACCGCAGACGAGATACGCGCGGCTGCCCGAGATACGCAAGGAAAGCTCGCGCCGGCGCTGGCGAAGCTGCCCGGCGATCATGTGCTGGCCGCGATCGCCAATAATTTGGGAAGGCTTGCCGTCGCGCCTGACCCAACCCTGCTCGCCGCCAACCGGGCGCTGACTCGCTTCCTGCCGGCGCAGCTCGACCTGCTGCGCACGTCATTGCAGGCCGAACCGGTCACCGTGCAGTCGGTACCTCCCGATATCGCCCGTGACTGGGTGCTGCCCGACGGCCAAGCGCGCGTGCAGGTGCTGCCAAAGGCGGAGGCACGCAATACGAAGGGAATAGCCGAATTCGTCGCCGAGGTGACCGCTATCGCCCCCAATGCCGGCGGCTCCGCGGTCATCATCGAGGAGACAAGCGCCACGATCGTCGGCGCCTTCCGTTCGGCCGCAATCGGGGCCCTGATTTCGATCGCCGTCATTCTGTTCATCGCATTGCGCCGGGTTCTCGACATGTTGCTGGTGCTGGCGCCGCTGTTGCTGTCCTCACTGATGACCGTCATCATCATCGTGCTGCTGCCGCTGCTCTTGAATTATGCG
This sequence comes from Allostellaceae bacterium, assembly GCA_045802495.1. GTDB lineage: Bacteria > Pseudomonadota > Alphaproteobacteria > ATCC43930 > CGMCC-115725 > AP-15. The sequence continues at coordinate 6,500 of JBJMQW010000195.1, forward strand.
AACATCATCGCGTTGCCGTTGCTGTTGGGCGTGGGCGTGTCGTTCAACATCTATTTCGTGATGAATTGGCGGGCCGGGCAAACCGCGGTGCTCGGTTCCGCGACGGCTCGGGCAATCCTGTTTTCGGCATTGACCACCGGCACGGCATTCGGCTCCCTCGCACTGTCGAAGCATCCGGGCACCGCCAGTATGGGCACTTTGCTGATGATCAGCCTGGGTTGCACCTTGGTGGCGAGCCTTGTCTTCATTCCTGCATTGCTCGCCGCGGTGCCGCGGTCCTGTCGAAAACGCAAGATCCGCAGCTGATCTCTTCTCTTTCGGAGAAGAGGCGCTCGTCGAACGGGCGCGCGATAGCCCCTCTGTGGACGGTTTGGGGGATAGAGTCGCTATTCTGGGGGTAAGCCTGTGGGCAACGATTCGGGCGCTTGCGTCAGCAGTGGGGGGCGATAATCTGTCCGTGTGGTTGACACGGCGAATTCACGGCCGTGGCCGGTTGGGCGGCGGGACATTTAGGGGGAAAATGGAGGCCCTCGACCACAGCAGGGGCGGTCCCACCGGACCGCCCCTCTTCGTTTGGGCTAGGCCCTGATTTCCTGACGCTGGAAGACGACATAGGCGATCGCAAAGATCACGATCATCGCAGCGACGAGCCCGGTCAACTGGGGCCAGACCAGAAGGAAGCTCTGCGCGGCCGGCAATGGGGCGCCGAGCAATGCGCCCTGCACCTGACTGTACAGAACCGGGCCCAAGGCACGGGTCGCCGGCTGCAGCAAGGCCAGGGCAATCTCGGCATAGAGGGTATTGGGCGAGATCCGGTCGAGGGTCTGCGCCGTGTGAAGATAGGCGAGGTTAGGGCCGAAAATGCCCTCGGGAGGCCCGGCGATCAACGTCGCCATCAGCGGCGTCACAACCGACCAGAACAGCGAAAACAGCAACCACACGCCGAGGGCGGCGAGCGCCGCCGTGGCCGGCGCGCGAAACACGACGGAAAACAGGAACGCGACTGCGAGCCATACACCGCCATAGGCGATCGTCGCGATGAGAAACCCCGCCATGCGGACCATTTCCTCGGTATTGGGAGCCAAGCCGAGGAGCAGCAGCCCGAGACCGATCGTCAACAGCCACAGAGAGAGCAGCCCGATCGTCAATGCCAGCAGCCCGGCGAGAAATTTCCCCAAGAGCAGCGCGTCCCGGTAGATCGGTTGCGCCAGTATCCGGCTTAGAGTGCGGCGGCCGAATTCGCCATTGATCGCATCGAAGCCGATCGCGATCGCGACGAGCGGGATCAGGAACCCCAATAACGCGATAAACGACGGCAGTGGATCCTGCGCCATTGTCAGCAGGCGTAAAAAAAGAAATGGGCTCTCGCCAATACTCGCTCGAATGGACAGGATCGAGGCGTAGGCGGCGGCAATCGCCGTCAGAAAAACGAGCGCTTCGAGAACCCACATCCGGGCGCCGGATAGGTAGTCCGCAGCTTCCTTGGCGAGGACTACGCCGACCCCGGTGAAGGGCGAGCCTCTACGCCGCATGGCGCGCCTCGTCGAAGTAGCGCGTATAGACCTCGTTGAGGCTGGGCTCCGCAAACCGGATGCCGAGCAGGTCGAATGATGGGGCGAGCTGACGCGCGATTTCGGGGCGCAGATCGCGCGCGCAGTCAACTCGATAAAGTTCCGGTCCTAGCCCCTGGACCCGGACTACTCCGGGAATGGCGAGCAGCTGGTTTCGCACCTCGGCGCCGCGCGCCTCGACATCGATGACATACCCGCCGCCCAGCACTCGGTGCGCCAGCTCGGTCACGCTGCCTGAGAGAGCGATGCGTCCGCGATTGAACAGGGCGACGCGATCGCACACGCTCTGTACCTGATCGAGATGATGCGACGACAGCAGCACTGCGGTCCCGTCCGCCTTGAGCCCGCGGATCATGCCGAGAAATTCTTGTGTCGAGTGCGGGTCCAGTGTCGCGGTCGGCTCGTCGAGGATGGCAATGCTCGGCCGCTTCATCAGCACTTCGGCGAGGCCAAGCCGCTGACGCATGCCGCGCGAGAACGTCGCCACGCGGTCGCGGCCAACGTCGGGTAGTCCGACCCGCGTCAGAGCCTCGGCGAACCGCTCATCTATCTCGCGACGCGACAATCCGGCGAGCCGCCCTGTATAGGCAAGGTTGTCGCGTGCCGACAGACCATCATAAAAGCCGACCGAATCCGGGAGATAGCCGACCCGTCGCTTGACCTCCAGCGGATCGCGCAGCGGATCGAAGCCGGCGACTTCAGCCCGGCCCTCGCTCGGTTCCGTAAGCCCGAGCAGCATCAGGATCGTCGTCGTTTTGCCCGACCCGTTGGGCCCCAATATGCCGACGATCTCCCCGACGCTGACATCGAGATCGATATGGTCCACTGCGACGGTCGCGCCGTAGCGTTTGGTCAGCCCTTGGGCGCGTATTACGACCCCTTCAGTCATTTCCCTTCGCCTTTACGCGCGCATTCTCCGGCCATTCGAAGCTACCGGCGCCCGTAGCGTGCGACAGCAAAGACGACAACCAGCAAGGACAAGGCTATTATGCCGATGCCGACCGCGCCCCACAGAGTCGAAGTTAAAACGGTAATGCGAAAATTCGCGGATTCGGACTGACCGCCATTGGCGTTGGCGCGGATCGTCGTCTGGTAATCGCCCGCAATGGCACGCGGTGACGGGGTCATGCTGACCTTGATCGGCTGCGATTTGCCGGCCGCGAGTTCCGGCAGCTGTTTCGGGTCGAAGCTGGTCTTCCAACCTTCGGGAGCCGTCGCGCTGAACTCGACATCGCGCGCCGCCTCGCTGCCGTCATTGCGGACGATCACGGTCAGTTGACCGTCCCGCCCGGCATAGGCCTCGCCGCTGAGACGGCCGCCCTCGCCGGCTAGCGCCAGCCGCGCCTGACCGAGGATCGTGATGCCAAGGTCGAGATCCGCCGACGCAGCCTCGCTCTTCGCGTGCAGCACAAGCTTGTAGTCGCCCGCCGGTGTGTCGCGCGGCAGCGCAACCGAGGCCTCGATGTCTTTCGTTTTGCCGGCCTCGATCGGGATGCTGGTGAGCTGTTGGCTGCCATACGCTTCGGTAAAGGTCACCTGGAAATTCTTCGGCGCATCGGCGCTGAAGTTGATCGTGGCATCGCGCCCGCTGTCATTCGCGACGGCAACCTTGAACTTGAAGGAGGTCGTCGCCGTGCCGCGCAGCGCGGGGAAATTGGTCGAAAGCTTGAGCTTGGCGGGGAGTTCCTGCCCGATCGTAACCGTGATGGGGAGCTTCAGATTGGTCCCTTCGCCTTTGGCCTCGACAAGAAAGCGGTAGTCCCCGGGTCCGGCGCCGGCCGGCGGCTCGAGGCGCAGCTGGAGCTTCTCTTCGGCGTCCGGCGTCACGATCGCCGATTCGACCGGCTGCCCCCCGCCGAGCACCGTCGCCTTCCAGCCATTGGCGACCTCCGGCACCGCAATGGCCAGTTGCTGCGGGGGATGGTTGAAGTTTCGCAGCGCCAGGTCGATCGTCGTCGTCTCACCGGCGCGCACGGTCAGCGCCGGATATCGCGTCGTCAGAAAGACGCCGGTGATGCCCGCCGGCTTGTCGGCGGCATTGGCGGCCGCTACGCTCGACATCAAAAGCAAGACTGCGACCAGCCGCCGCGACATTCCAACTCTCCCGAAATCCTTGCCGGCGCGCTGACATACGCCAGGCGGCAGTCGGGCCGAAATTAACAATTTTTCATGTTGCCCCCGGACGGCGCACCCGCCTGCGCGGCGTCAGTAGGCGCCGCCAAAGTTGCGGGCGAACCAGCCTTTCGCCGGTGTGGCGGGACTGCCGGAGGTGACAAGGGCATAAGCGTCGAGATACCAGTCGCTGCCCGGATAATTGTGACCGAGCACCGCGGCGTTTTCCCGCGCTTCCTCGGTCAGGCCTAGGGCCAGATCACATTCGACGAGCCGTTCCAATGCCTCCGGGACATGGGTCGTTGTCTGGTAGCTGTCGATGACTCGTTTGAACCGGTTCAGCGCCGCCAGATAGTATCCACGTTTGAGATAATAGCGGCCGATCTCCATCTCTTTTCCGGCCAGATGATCGCGCGTGAAATCGAGCTTCAGCTTGGCATCGCGCGCATATTTGCTGTCCGGAAACCGCCGCACCACATCGTCGAGCGCGCGCAGCGCGAGCTCCGTCGTCTTCTGGTCGCGACCGATATCGACGATCTGGACGTAATAAGAGATCGCTTTCAAATAATAGGCGTAAGCGATATCGCGATTGCCTGGATGAAGTTGGATAAAACGTTCCGCAGCGATGATTGCCTCGCCGTAATTGCCTCCCTCATAGAGGGCATAAGCCGCCATCAGCTGGCCCTTGGTCGCCCAAACCGAATAAGGATGTTGGCTTTCTACTTCCTGAAAAGTCCTGGCGGCAGTCGCGTAACGCTCTTCGACGAGCTCGTCCATAGCCTTGTTGTACAGGTCGTCGACCGGCTTTTCGACATAGACTTCCTTCTTCCCGCCACCGCAAGCGCTCAGCAAACAGATCAGCGCGGTAACGCCCAACCACCGGAGCAAGGGCAAACAACGCATCGGTCAACTCTGTAAGGAATGTTAATGCTGGCCTTATAGCACAGCACGAACGCTCCTGGGCAAGCCGGGGGTGCCGTCAATCGCCGGCGAGCTGCAGCTCGTTCGCCGTCTCCGCTCGGTCAGACTCGGCCAATCGCCGCGCCGGGATGTAACACCAGGCATCACCGTCGGCGAACAGCGCGGCGAGCAAGCGCTTTGTGTGCGCATGACCCGAACGTATACCGCGAAAGCGCCCAACGAGCGGCCCGCCGGCGAGGTAGAGATCGCCGAAAGCGTCGAGCAGCTTATGGCGGACGAACTCGTCGGCATATCGCAATCCGCCAGCGTTCAGGACCTGATCGCGCCCGACCACGACCGCGTTGTCCAGGGATCCGCCGCGCGCGAACCCTGCCTGCCGCAAGCGGTCGACTTCGTCGAGCAGGCCAAAAGTGCGCGCTCGGCTGATTTGCGTTTTGAAAGTCCCCGCGTGAAAAGCCAGGCTGAGTGTTTGACGGCGAATCAGCGGGTTTTCGAAATCGATCTCGAAGCTCATCGAAAAGCAGTGATCGGGGAACAGCGCCGCGGTCGCGCCGCCTTCGATGACGCTGACCGGTTTCAACACCTTGATCGCGCGCCGCGCCGTGTCCTGCTCGACGATCCCGGCGCACTCCATCAGAAATACGAAAGGGGCCGCGCTTCCGTCCATTATCGGCACTTCGGGGCCGTCGAGCTCGACGATCGCATTGTCGATTTCAGCGCCGGCGAGCGCTGCCATCAGATGCTCGACGGTGCCGACAGAGAACCCCTCGCCGTCCGACAGCATCGTACAGAGGGGCGACTCGTTCATACTGGTCCAGTCCGCCCGGATCTCGGCCGAAGAGCCTATCCGCCGGAACACGATCCCCCGATTCGGAGCAGCCGGGTGCAAGGTCATCGAGACCTTCTGCCCCGAATGTAGCCCGATCCCCCGGCAGCCGATCGCTGTCTTCAGCGTCTTCTGAGACGCGGCCGCGATATCCCCCAACATGGCAACAAATACTTTCGAAAACTGTCCCCCGGCGGCGGCAACCGTAGCGCTGGCCCGACTGCCGCCTCAAATCACTCTTTGTTGCCGATTGTTGCACAAACCGGCCGGTCCGACATGATGGCGCGTTGATCCAGTCACGGGGCTCGAATGACTCAAAACCCGTTCTTTGAAAGCTGGAGCACGCCGTTTGGCGTGCCGCCATTCGATCGCATTCGGCCAGAGCATTTCCCACCCGCATTCGAGCGCGGCATGGAAGAGCAGATCGCGGAGATCACGGCGATCACCCGCTCCGCTGGCGGGCCGAGCTTTGCGAACACGATCGAGGCATTGGAACGCAGCGGTCGTCTCCTCGATCGGGTGAGCCGGGTCTTCTTCAACCTCGATTCGAGCAACACCAACGACGCGCTCGAAGCCATCGCCCGCGATTACGCACCGCTTCTCGCGCAGCACCGGATGCGAATCGCGCTCGACCCCGATCTGTTCGCGCGCATTGCCGAGCTTCACGCCAGCCGCGAAAGCCTTGGGCTGGCCCCCGACCAGAAACGGCTGATCGAGCGGCATCACCTTCGCTTCGTGCGCAGCGGGGCATTGCTCACTCCCCATCAGAAAGCGCGAATGGCGGCGATATCCGAGCGTCTGGCTAGCCTGCACACCCAGTTTGGCCAGAACGTCTTGCATGATGAACGGGACTGGCGGCTGATCCTCGACGAGACGGATCTCGATGGGCTTCCACAATTCGCCCGCGCCTCTGCAGCCGAGGCGGCGACCCAGCATGGCCTCGAGCGAAAATACGCTGTCACCCTCTCCCGCTCGGCGGTCGAGCCGTTTCTGACGTTCTCGTCCCGCCGCGACCTGCGCCGCGCGGTCTGGGAAGCGTGGACCGCGCGCGGCACGCATGCCGGCTCGCGCGACAATGCCCCGCTGATCGGCGAAATTGTCGCGCTCCGTACCGAGCAGGCCCGTCTCCTCGGCTACGACAACTTTGCCGATTACCGGCTCGAGGATACGATGGCCAAAACCGCAACGGCGGTCGAGCGCCTGCTGCGGGAGGTCTGGCAGCCCGCGAAGGCGAAGGCGCGCGACGAGACGGCGGCGCTCGAGGCGGCGGCCCGGGCGGAAGGATTGAACGAGCCTATCGAGGCCTGGGACTGGCGCTATTACGCCGAGAAGGTCCGTCAGAAGAAATACAACCTCGAAGAGGCCGAGGTGAAGCCGTACTTCGTTCTCGACAACATGGTCGCCGCGGCGTTCGACGCGGCCACTCGCCTGTTCGGCGTGACCTTTACCGAGCGTGACGATGTCCCCGTCTACCATCCCGATGTCCGGGTTTGGGAGGTCCGCGACCGGGCAGGCGGTCATCTCGGCCTCTTTCTGCACGACAATTTTGCCCGGCCCGGAAAGCAGTCGGGAGCGTGGTCGAGCCGCTATCGCGATCAGGAGATGATGGATGAACCGGTCGCACCGATCGTCGTCAACAACAACAATTTCGCGAAAGGCACGCCGACCCTGTTGAGTTTCGACGATGCTCGCACGCTGTTCCACGAATTTGGCCACGGGCTGCATGCGCTGCTGAGCCGGGTGCGCTATCGCTCGCAATCCGGCACTTCCGTGTTGCGCGACTTTGTCGAATTTCCGTCGCAGATTTTCGAGCATTGGGCGACGGCGCCCGAGACATTGCGGACCTATGCCCGCCACTATCAGACCGGGCAGCCAATGCCGGAGGAGCTGCTGCAGCGGCTGAACGCGGCCCGAACCTTCAACCAAGGCTTTGCGACAGTCGAATACACCGCCTCGGCGCTGATCGATCTCGAGCTTCACCGCAATGCGCCGCCCACGAACTTGGACGTCACCCGCTTCGAGCGCGAATTCCTTGACCGAATGGAGGTCCCTCGCCAGATCGGGCTGCGCCATCGCCTGGCGCATTTTCAACACCTGTTTTCCGGCGGCGGCTATGCCGCGGGGTATTACGCTTATCTCTGGGCCGAAGTGCTGGAGGCCGACGGCTTTGCCGCCTTCACTGAGGCCGGCGACATTTTCGATCCGGGACTGGCGGCGCGGCTCAAGGACATCTATTGCGCCGGCGACACCAGAGACCCGATGGAATTGTATCGCGCTTTTCGCGGCCGCGAACCGACGATCGCCGCGCTTCTGGAGCAACGCGGGCTAGCCGCGGTCGGCGATGATTGAGAGCCGGGCCACGGCGCGCGAGGCCCGGCCTCTCATGGCGTCCGAAACCTATGATTTCGATTGCTTGGCGACCACGTGGTCCTTGATCTTCTCGTAAGTCGGCTCGGAGACAACCTTCTTCGAGACGAGCTGGGTCTTGTCGTGATACGGCCGGCCCTGAATGATCTTTGTGGCGTCGCCATCAGTGATGCCGGGCAGCGTCTTCAGCTCGGCCGCAGTGGCGCTGTTGATGTCGACCGCAGCGGCCTTTGGCGCTATGGCGTTTCCGTGCGTGTCCGCGGCAGGAGCCTTGGCTCCTCCCGGAGTGGCCGGCGCCATCGTCGAGGATGGTGCCGTGGTCCCGGGCGTGGTTGTAGCTGCCGGCTGAGCCATTACCGGAGCGGCAACCGTCAAGGCCAATAGCCCCATAGGCAACCGGATAAACTTTAGCATCTCGATCTCCTGCTTGCGGCGGCAAGTCGCCGTCGAGGTGGAGAACGGGCAGCCAATAGCAATATTCCACACCATTGAGTATATAGCCAAAGCTCAAGGCAAATTGATTGCATTAAATGTTGTTAAGGCCTACCTGCATGATATGTTTTATTTGCAATGATTCGGAAGAGCGTAAACGGCCGATGGTTCTATAAAATTCCATATCAAAGCCGATTACGGGTGCGGCGCCCCGATACGAGACCGGCAATGATGCGAGGAGCCACAGCATGTCCGAAGACCAGCTGATGCAGATCCTCCAGTATCTGGCGATCGTGCTGTTTCTTAGCGCCGGCGTCCTGCCGCTCGCGCGCGGGCGACAGTCCTGGGCGCGATGGGCGAGGTGGGGCGCCATCGCGGTCTTTTCGATCGCGGTCCTTTTTGCGCTGTTCCTGACGCTGCGATGGGCGCTCGATCGAGGTTACTGATTCGCCGAATGCCCTGGCGTGGTAAGATGGGCCCGAAAAATAGGGAGGTCGAAGTGTTCCGTAAATTGATGGTTGTGCTGGCAGCCGCCGGCGCTAGCTGGCCGGCCTCGCTGTCGGCGCAGACGGTCAAGGTCGGGCTGATCAACAGTTACACCGGTTTTGTCGCACAGGCCGCCGACGAAGGGCAAAAAGGCACCGACCTCTATGTCAAAGAGCATGAGAAGGAGTTGCCCTCGGGCGTCAAGATCGAGATCTTGAAGCGCGACGACACCTCCAACCCCGAGGTCGGTAAGCGGCTCGCGCAAGAGCTGATCACGCGCGACCGCGTGCAGCTGCTGACGGGGATCGTCCTGTCGCCGGTTGCCACCGCCGTGGCGCCGCTGACCGCCGAGGCGAAGGTCCCGCTGGTCATCAGCTACGCCGGCGCCGGTGTCGCGATCCCGCGGCTTTCTCCCTATATCGTGCGCGTCACCTTCACCCTGTGGCAGCAATCCTACCCGATGGGCAAATGGGCGGCCGAGCAGGGCTGGAAGACAGCCTACACCGCGGTCACCGACTTCATCGCCGGCCATGACGCCGAGGCGGCCTTTACCAAGGCTTTTACCGATGCCGGTGGGAAGATCATTGGCGCCGACCGGTTTCCGCCGGCCAATCCCGACTTCACCCCGTTCGTCCATCGCATCAAGGACGCCAAGCCCGACGTCGTTTTTATCTTCGTCCCGGCCGGTACTCAGGCCACGGCGATGATGCGGGCGATCAGTGACATCGGACTTCGCGAGGCCGGGATAAAGATTGCGGCGCCGCAGGATCTGGTTCCGGACGAGGAATTGCCGAATATGGGCGACGCGCCTTTGGGCTTGATCACTGCCGGCACTTATTCGGTCGCGGGAAAGCGGCCCGTGAACGAGGCGTTCCTTGCAGCCTGGAAGCGCGCCTATGGCGACAAATCGATCCCCGATTTCTTCTCGGTCGACGGCTGGGATGGGATGGCGATGATCTTCGACCTCGTCAAGGCGACCAAAGGCAAGTTCACCGCCGACGAGGCGATGACGTTCTTTTCGCATTGGAAGAACCCGGACAGCCCGCGCGGACCGATCGCGATCGATCCGGCTACCCGTGACATCATCCAGAATGTCTATATCCGGCGGGTCGAGAAGGTGGACGGCAAGCTGGCCAATGTCGAGATCGCGACGATCCCGATGGTCAAGGATCCGTGGAAAGAGCTGAACCCGCCGAAATAATACTCCTCGATATGAGATCAGCTCGTTGTGAGTTGCCGCGTCTTGCCGTCATTCCCGCGAAAGCGGGAATCCAGCGACGCCAACGCGGCGCTGGCAGGCCTTGGACCCCCGCTTCCGCGGGGGTGACGGTAGGAGATCGGGGAAAGGGGCGTCATTCTGGCCTCTTCGATCTCTCGTGACCGCTACAGACATTCTCACCGCCGCCGTCAACATCGCCTTCAACGGCCTTGCTTACGCGATGGTGCTCTACCTGATCTCGGTCGGCCTGTCGGTGACGATGGGGCTGATGGGGTTCGTGAACCTGGCGCACGGCGTCTTCGCCATGGCCGGCGGTTATGTCGTGACGAGCCTGATGAAGGACCAAGGCGTGCCGTTCCCGTGGGCGCTGGTCGGCGCGACCCTGGCCGTGGCCGCGGCGAGCATCCCGGTCGAGCGCCTCTTATACCGGCGCTTCTATGGCGGCGATGAGCTCGACCAGGTGCTGCTGACGATCGGGCTCGTCTTCATGTCGGTTGCCGCCGCCACTTATATCTGGGGGCCGCTGCAGCGGCCCTTGCAGCCGCCTGCGTGGCTGAGCGGCACGGTCGATCTGGGTTTTCAGCGCTTTCCCGCCTATCGCAGCTTTCTGATCCTGTGCGGCGCCGCGCTCGTGACGGCGCTGTGGCTCGCCGTCGAGCGCACCCGCTTTGGCGCCCGCGTGCGCGCCGCCGTCGATAACCTGCGGATGGCGCAATCGGTCGGCATCGACACCTCGCGCCTGTTTTTGGCGACCTTTGCTCTCGGCAGCGGGCTCGCCGGTTTAGGGGGCGCGCTGGGGGCGGACCTATTGGCGGTCAATCCCGGATATGCGCTGCAGAACCTCATCTATTTCCTGATCGTTGTAGCCGTCGGCGGGCTCGGCAGCATCCGCGGGCCATTTTTCGCAGCCCTGTTGCTCGGGATCACCGATACCGCCTCCAAATACCTGGCTCCCCAGTTCGGCGCCTTCTTCATCTATGCGTTGACCTTGGCGGTTCTGCTGTGGCGGCCGAGCGGCCTGTTCGGCCGGGCTTGATGCCCGGTGCCGACGCCGTCGGCAGTTTTGCCGGACGTCACCGCTACCACCCGCTCGAAGCATTGCCGTGGCTGGTCGCGCTCGCGGCCTATTTCGCGTTCCCGACCTATGTGCCTTTGGGCGCACAGATCCTGGCGACTATTCTCTTTGCGCTGTCGGCCGACCTGGTGCTCGGCTATGCCGGGATCGTCACCTTGGGCCAAGCCGCATTTTTCGGCGCCGGCGCCTATACGGCCGGGCTGCTCGCCACGCATGGCTGGGGCGAGCCGATCACCGGCCTGCTTGCCGCCGCCGCTGCGGCGGCGCTGATCGGCCTGTTGTCCGGGCTCGTCATCCTGCGCACGACAGGCCTGACCTTGCTGATGCTGACCCTGGTCGTTGCCTCGATGCTCTACGAGGCGGCCAACAAGGCGAGCTGGCTTACCGGCGGCGATGACGGGCTGCAAGGGATGGAGGTGTGGCCCATCTTCGGCCGGTTCCGCTTTGACCTGTTCGGCAATACGGCCTATTTGTACTGTCTGATCGTGCTGTTCTTGTGCTGGCTAGCGGTGCGGCGGCTCGTTCATTCGCCGTTTGGCCGCTCGCTGGTCGGCATCCGCGAGAATGTCCGGCGCATGCACGCGATCGGCGCGCCGGTCCGCGGCCGGCGTCTCGTCGTCTACACGATATCGGCCGCGCTCGCCGGCATTTCGGGCGCGCTGATCGCACAGACGACGCAGTTTGTCGCTCTCAGCTTTCTCGGCCTCGACCGTTCCGGCACCGTCTTGATCATGCTGATCATCGGCGGGGTCGGGCGGCTCTATGGAGCCTTTATCGGCGTCCCGCTTTACATGATCGCGCAAGATCGCTTCTCCACGATCGACCCGGTCTATTGGTATTTTTGGATCGGGCTGTTGATGGTGCTGCTCGTGGTTTTCGCCCGCGGCGGCGTGCTGGGCTTGGCCGAACGCTTGCAGACGCGGATCCGGTCGCGGCGATGAGTGCCGGAGGAATGAGGGTGGCGGCGCTCGAGACCCGCGGGCTGACAAAGAGCTTCGGCGCGCTCGTCGTCGCCAACATGATCGATTTCCGTCTCGAGCGCGGCGCCCGCCACGCGCTGATCGGGCCGAACGGCGCCGGCAAGACCAGCTTTGTCGAGCTGGTGACCGGCGGTTTGGCGCCGAATGCCGGGGATA
>JBJMQW010000196.1:0-15594 GCA_045802495.1 Allostellaceae bacterium
ACATTACATTGGCTACCGTCGACGATACTGCAGATCCGGATGTTTTGGTTGAAACGTTAAAGGCAATAGTCGCAGGCTGGAAGCCTGTGCCGGTCGCATTCGATAGTATTGCCATCCTTCCGAGGAAACCCATCGCGCCAGTGCTTGCGCGACCAAACGTGACGGTGGAACTACTCAAGCTCAACAAGGAGGTGTGCGACGCGTTCCCCCTCGATTTGATAAAGTCGTATCATAGACCGCCAGTGTGGCAGCCGCATGTGACACTGGCGCGGGATATTCCACCTGAAAAATGTGGGGACGCGCTCCTGGCGGTTCTCGAACGGTGGAGCGGTTTCGAAACGACACTGGACCGCGCGGCTTTGGTTCGCTTCCGACAAGAAGGAAAAAATTGGCGTGTAACAGAGCTTTGGAATGCTCGATTGTAATTTGACGCTCTCGAAGGAGCCAGCTTTATTACTTTTGCCAAACAAAATCGTAACTGCAAGAACTACTGCGCTGTCGTGCGCGCACCATGCCCGCGCTGTCTATACTGCCGCTGACGGTCAGCTCGATTGGCCGGTAGCCGCTGCCACTGGGCGGCGCGAGGTACCGCATCGCCAACTCGCCCTGCGGCCCGACGGTTCCTGCGAGCTGCCGGCCCGTGGCGCTGGTATACTTCGCTTGCCCCTGTGCGATGGTGAGCGGCCCCGCTCGGCGGTCCGGACATTGGCCAACCCGCCCTGCCCCTCTCGTCACATAAGTCTTATTGACTCGTGCCGACGAGACCAGTTGATAGGTTCCATCGAATTGCGTCCCGGCTGTCGAAGCCGATGGAGGTTGCGCGGCCGCGGCTGTAACCAAACCAAAAAAACCAACAAGGCCCAGTAATCCGATCTGCCTCCGCATGTGTCCGTCCTCCCTTAGTTGGGTTCCTGTGCCTCTATGGTGCGACAAGCGCCACATGCCGACCGTAAACCCGATATTTCGAGACCACCTTATTCAACTAAGAGCCGACACCGTCAATCCTGGCGCCTAGATCCAGGCAGACGATTCACTCAATCGTGATGGCCGGGCTCCCAGCCATCACGAGCCGCGCCACGCGCGTTGTCGGTTTCGATGGATACCCAGCACAAGACTTGTCCTCGGGCCGCGCGAAACGTGGACCCGTGGCCCGAGCAGGGCGATCAGGCTGGGACTGAATCAACTAAAGGCATGTGAGCACTAGATTGCGTCGGACTGCAAATGCAAGAGCCGTTGGGCCATAGGGCGTTGACACATAAAGCGGACTATGCCCTTAACGAGGCCACGACGCCGCGCACAACGGCGCAATGGATGAATGTAGGGGAGGACGCATGTATCCTGCTGTGCAGGCCAAAATCCGTCCGCAGCAGCCGGCCTTCATCATGGCGCAGAGCGGCGAAGCGGTGAGTTATGCCGAGTTGGAGCGCCGCAGCAACCGGCTCGCCCATTTCTTGCGGGCGAGCGGCCTTAGCCGGCTCGACCATTATGCGATCTTCATGGAGAACAATGCCCGCTACGTCGAGTGCTGCAGCGCCGGCGAGCGGGCGGGTCTCTACTATACCTGCATCAACTCTTATCTCACACCGGAGGAATTGGCGTACATCGCCGACAACAGCGAGGCGAAGATCCTGATTACTTCGACGGCCAAGCGCGACGTCGCACTGCAGGCGCTGACGCAGTGCCCGCGGGTCGAGCGCTGTGTCGTCGTGGACGGCCCGGGCGACGGCGGCAGGATGGTCAGCCTCGACGCAGCGGTGGACGGACATCCCGACACCCCGATCCCGGACGAGTCCCTTGGGACGGGCATGCTTTACTCTTCCGGCACGACGGGGCAGCCGAAGGGCATTTTGCGGCCGCTGCCGGAGCAATCACCCGAGCAGGCATTGCCGATTTCTCATTTCATCATGGAATTGTGGCGCTTCCGCAAAGGAATGATCCATCTCTCGCCGGCGCCGCTTTACCACGTGGCACCTCTGCTGTCGGTCGGTCTGACGATCCGTGCGGGCGGCACCGCGATCATCATGGAGCACTTCGATCCGGAGCAGTTCCTTGGGCTCGTCGAGCGCCATCGCGTGACCCACAGCGTGCTCGTGCCGACGATGTTCTCGCGCATGCTCAAATTGCCCGAGGAGGTGCGCCGCCGCTACGACGTCTCATCGCTGGAGACCGCGATCCATGGGGCCGCGCCCTGTCCGGCACCGGTCAAGGAGCAGATGATCGCGTGGTGGGGTCCGATCATCCATGAGTATTACAGCGCCACCGAAGGCCACGGTCTAACGTTTTGCGACAGCGGCGAATGGCTCGCGCACCCCGGCACGGTCGGCCGTGTACGGCTCGGCGAACTGCATGTGCTCGACGAGGACATGCGGCCGGTGCCCGCGGGCACGCCCGGCACCTTGTGGTTCAAGACCGGAAGCGAGTTCGAGTATTTCAAGGACCCGGTGAAGACCGCCGAGGCGCGCTCGCGCGACGGGACAATGAGCACAGTCGGCGATGTCGGCTACGTCGATAAAGACGGTTACGTCTATCTGACGGACCGGCGGACCTTCATGATCATCTCAGGCGGGGTCAACATCTATCCGCAGGAATGCGAGAACCTGCTGATCACTCATCCCGATGTTGCTGATGCGGCGGTCTTCGGCGTTCCGAACGCGGATCTCGGCGAGGAGGTCAAGGCGGTGGTGCAGCCAATGCCCGGCATCCGCCCCACCGCGGCATTCGCCCAGGAACTGATCGCCTTCTGCCGCGAGCGCCTCGCCCACATCAAATGCCCGCGCTCGATCGACTTCGAAGAAGAATTGCCGCGGCTTCCCACCGGCAAGCTTTATAAACGCCTGTTGCGCGATCGCTATTGGGGCGAGCGGAAAAGTCGCATCGTCTGAGACGAGCGTGGCTTGCTTTCAATAGACCGTGCAGCCGGCGGCGGTAATCGGCCAGCCTCCCTCGGCGCGGTTGCCGCGGCTGCGGTCATACCGGTCGAAGAGGATGGGCGGGCACTCGATTCCGGCTTGTGCAGAAGGCGGGAGGGGGCCGAAGATGAGAACATTGGGAGTGCCGCTCTTCCGCTCCGGTGGGCTTCGCGAGTGATGCCATGAAAGTCTCGTATTTCGAAACCGGCCGCTATGCTCTGCCGCCAAACCTGCCGCGCGAATGGCCGGTGCCGGCCGGCGCCTATGACCCTGACACGGGGGCCGAGGCGTACCACCAAATGGTCGATCGAGTGCGCTTTGTCGAAGAGCTCGGCTTCGACTGGGTCAGCGTCTCCGAGCACCATTATTCGCCGCGCATCTTGACGCCGTCGCCGCCCGTCTCGGCGGCATACCTCGCGGCGCGGGTCGACAAGATCAAGATCGCGCTGCTTGGGCCGATTGTGCCGGTCAGCAATCCGATCCGCGTCGCCGAGGAGTTGGCGATGCTCGACACGCTGGCGCCGGGGCGCATCGTCGTCGGGCTGTTGCGCGGCACGACCAATGAGTATCTGAGCTATGACCTCAACCCCAAGGAGTCGCGCGAGCGCACCGACGAGGGTATGGAGCTGATCCTCAAGGCCTGGACCGAGCCGCAGCCCTTTGGCTGGCAAGGGAGATATTTTCAGTACCGGACCGTGTCGATCTGGCCGCGCCCGCAGGCCAAACCGCGCCTTCCGACCTATGCGCTGGGCACCAGCGCCGAAGCCGGCGAGTTTGCCGCACGCCACCACCTCGGTCTCGGTCTTTCCTACGGCAGTTTCGAGCTGATGGCGAAGGCGGCGCAGTATTACCGCGAGCAATGCGCCCGCTACGATTGGGAGCCGGGGCCGGACGACATCATATACCGCGCCAACATGATCCTCGGCGAGACCGACGACGCCGCCGAAGAGGCCTTGGCTCGCCGGGACAAGCAGGCCGCCTTCCCCGTGCGCGCCGGCTTGCGCGATGCGCTGCTTGAGGCCGACGTCACACGCAATATCGCTCACGAAAAGCGGCCGGCGAATGTCGGCGGCGTATTGCCGATCAGCTTCTGCGGCGGTCCCGACCGCGTCGTCGACCAGCTCCGCCGCTGCCGTGAGGAAATCGGCGTCGGCGTCGTCGATCTTTCGCTGCAAGACCCTGGAACTGGCGATGTGGGCGCGATGATGCGCTCGCTCGAATTGTTCGGGAAGAAGGTCCTGCCCCGCATACGCGAAATTTGAGGAGCCCGATAGTGGCGCACATTGAGACCCCGGGCGCGGCGTTTCGTGAAGGGTTTGTCGAGGCGGACGGGTTTCGCATCCGATATATGGAGGCCGGGCGGGGAGCCCCACTTGTGCATCTGCACGGGGCCGGCGGCATGCGCCTGACGCCCGGCCACGATCTGCTCAGCCGGAATTGCCGGGTGATTGCGTTCGAGATGCCGGGTTTTGGCGCATCGCCCGAGAACACCCGAACGCCGACGATTTCGGACTTGGCCGCGACGATGGCAGCGGCACCCGCGAACCTCGGCATCGATAAGTTCAATCTGATGGGCACCTCGTTCGGCGGCAAAGTCGCGTTGTGGCTGGCTGTCCATCAACCGGAACGGGTGATGGCGCTGGTACTGGAGGCGCCGGCCGCGATCCGCCCCGCCGGGTCGGTGCTGCCTTCCGGCTCACCGCAGGAAATGGCGCTGCGGCTCTACGCACACCCGGAGAGGTTCGGCCCATTGCCGGCGCCCGACCCCGCGGTTCAGGCAAAGACCCGGGCTCTTGTCATGCGCCTGCGCGGCCCCGATCGCGATGCCGATCTCGAGGCTCAACTGCGCAGCCTCCCGGTGCCGACCTTGGTGCTGTTCGGTACCCTTGACAGGGTGATTCCGCCGGAGATGGGCCGCTTCTACAAGGAGCTTCTGCCAAATTGTCACCTGGTTTTCGTCTATGATTCCGGGCACGCGATCAGCACCGAGCGGCCCGAGGCCTTCACGGAGGTGACGGCCGACTTCCTCGAACGGCACGAGGCCTTCGTCGTCAGCCGCACCCAGACGATGATCCATCCGTAGAGGCAGGTCAGCCGCCTGATGCGGCGGCGTCGTTTGGACGGGGGGCAATACGGCGGTATTCGGGGACCAGCCGCTCGAGGATTTGAAATACCCGCGCCTCGCGGCGCGCGCGGGCGTTCTCTTCGAGCTCGTCGATGGAACGGGCGAGCATCGCATAATCTGCCGTGCGCGGCGCGGCGAGCCGGATGGCCGGGTTCTCGGTCGGCATCAGCGGCTCGGCGGGATGGAACAGCTCCTCGTGCAATTTCTCGCCCGCCCTCAACCCGATATAATCGATGGCGATGTCGCGGCCTGGGCGCAGGCCGGCAAGGCGGATCATTTGGTGTGCGAGGTCGACGATTTTGATCGGCTCGCCCATGTCGAGGACGAAGATCTTGCCGCGGGCGTCGGCTGCACCATTTTCGGGCGACAGCGCTGAAGCCTGCAACACCAGCTCGACCGCCTCGCGCACCGTCATAAAGAAACGGGTGACCTCGGGATCGGTGACAGTCAGCGGACCACCCGCGGCGAGCTGGCGCTGAAACAAAGGCACGACCGATCCGGTCGACCCCAGGACGTTGCCGAAGCGGACCGTTACGTACCGGGTCCCGTCTCCACGTGTAGCGCGACGTCTTGCCTCATAGAGATCGAGCGCCTGACAAAAGCTCTCGGCGACGCGCTTTGTCGCGCCCATGACGCTCGTCGGGTTGACCGCCTTGTCGGTCGAAATCACGACGACGAGCGAAGCGCCGAAGGCCCGTGCCGCCTCGGCGACATTGCGGCTGCCGACGATATTGGTCAGCACGCCCTCGATCGGATTGGCCTCGACCATCGGCAGGTGCTTCAGCGCTGCCGCGTGAAACACGATCTCGGGTTTCGTGGCGGCAATCATCTCGTCGATCTGCGCGCGCTCCCGCACATCGCGTAGGACCGGGAACGTCGTCAGCGACGGGAAACGCTCGCGCAGCTCCATCTCGATGCCGTAGAGCGCAAACTCGCTGTTGTCGAGGAGCACCAGGCGGCCGGGCGAGAAGGCGGCGATCTGACGGGCAAGCTCGGCGCCGATCGACCCGCCGGCGCCGGTGACGAGAACCCGGCGCCCGCGAATCAGCCGCTCCATCCCGTCGCGGTCGAGGACCGCCTGCGGGCGGCCGAGCAGATCTTCGAGCGCGATCGGTTCGAGAGCGCGCTCGGGGTTGTCGAGGTTGCGCCGGAAGTCGGTGAGCTTTGGCAGGCGCGCGAGGGGAATCGCCAAGGCGTCGGCGCGGTCGAGCAGCTTTCTGACCTGCTCGCCGGAAAGGTTTTGCGCGGTGATGATCAGTTTTTCCGGGCGCTTGCCGCGCTGGTCGAGCCGCGCCACGACGGCTTCGAGCCTATCGATCGTACCAAGTACCGGCACCCGGTAGATCTCCCGGCCGACGCGGGAGGGTGTATCGGAAAGAACGCCGACTACCCGATAGACCGCCCGCGGGTCGCGCCGCATCTCGCGTATGAACGTATCGGCCCCGTCCTTGGCGCTGATCAGCAGCACCGGTACGTTGCGGTGCCTGGCGCGTTCGAGGAGGTGGTCGAGCCCGCGGTCCTTGAACAGCCGATAGGCGAGGCGAGGGCCTCCAAGGAGCGCAATCAGCACAAACCAGTCAATCAGCAGCGTCGACCGGGGCCACGCCTCCAGCCGGGTCATCGCAAACATCGCCGCCAGGAAAATCGCCACCGTGAGGGTTACCGCGCGGGCGATGTTGAAGAGGTCGGGGAGAGAGGCGTAGCGCCAGATGCCGCGATAGAGCCCCGTCAACAGGAATACCGCTGCCGCTATGGCGGTGAAGCTGACGACATAGACGGCAGTCAAACGCGGTTCATAGGCGACGAGGTCATTGCCGAGCCGCAAATAGAGCGAGGCAATGATCGACAGTGCCGCCATCGCCACGTCGTGCGCGAAGGCGAGGACAGCTCGCCGGTTATTCGGAAAAATTGTCACCATCCCCCGATAGGTCCCGCCCCTATACCAGGAATTGCAGGCTGCGGGAACGCCGGCGGGATCATTCCGTATCGGCCTAGGCGCCATAGTAGCGCGCGGGAAATCCGGCAGCGGTACGAGCGGCCACATTGAATGGCGGCTTCAAACCGCCTCTGAAGTAACGACGGATACGATCCTGAAAGACCTCCTCCGGGACCAGGCCGCGAACGCCGCACAGATAATCGAACCAGCGGACACCGGTCGCGACATGGCCGATCTCGTCGCGATAGATGCGGCGCAGAAGGTCGGCGCTCTGCGGGTCACCGACACGCTCCAGCCGACCGATCATTTCAGGTGTCACATCGAGCCCGCGCGCCTCGAGCGCCAGCGGTACGACGGCCAGCCGTCCGAGCACGTCGCCGGCGGTCGCCGAGGCCGCTTCCCAAAGCCCGTCATGCGCCGGCAGGTCTCCGTAACGGGCGCCGAAATCGGCAAGCCGCCGGGCCAGCAGGCCAAAATGCACCCCCTCCTCCGCAGCGACGCCGACCCAATCATCGAAGAATTCTCGCGGCAGCGCCTCGCCCGAGAATCGCACGAGGATATCCCAGCCGAGGTCTATCGCATTCAGCTCGATATGCGCGAGAGCGTGCAGCAGCGCGACGCGTCCCCCGTGGGAACCGAAGGCACGCCGCTTTGGCATTTCTTTGGGCGGGCGCAACAGCGGCCGGGCGGGACGCGCCGGGCGCGGTGGGGGCAAGGTGTCACCCAGCAACAATTTCCCGCTTCGCCAGGCTTCGGCAAGGCGGCGACTGGCACAGGCTTTGGCGGCCGGATCGGCAGTCGCCAGGATCGCGACCGCTCCTGCCGTCAACGTCGTTGGCTGCGGCGCCGGGGGACAGCGCTGCTCGGAGACGCTATTGGCCGTCACGCGTCAACTCGGCGAGGCGCTGAAAATGCTCCCTCAGCAATCGGTTGTTCGGATCGAATTCCAGATGCGTCTGTGCGCCCGTTACGCCGGGAAATATCGCCAGGCCGCCCCGTTCCAGATGATCCTCTCGCCGCCCGGAAAAAGCAGCTCGATCGCCCCCGAGGGGGCTCGGGTGCGCTTGACCTTGCCGGCGGCCCCCAGCTCTTCGGCTTCCCAGCGGTCGGTCAACGCCAGCCCGATCCGGTTGGGGCTGAGGCCGTCCTTCTGCAGCGCAATTGCATCATCGAGAAGCTCGCGGACAATGCTCATCGAACCGATCCCTGCCGTTGACATTAGGGAACGAGCTCGACGACCGAGTCGTCAGGCCGTCGGCCCTGCGCCCTGTATTGGCCGATCTTCTCGACCAATGGAGCATCGGACACCGTGTAAAGTATGGCGTCGCGATCGCCGCCGTTGATGTGGCGCCGCCACGCGAAACCGGGCACGACGAAGACGTCGTTTGCTTGCCAGTCGAAGCGCTGTCCGGCTATCTCGCTGCTGCCCTCTCCGTCGATCGCGATGTAGATCGTGCTGGCCGTTTCCCGCTTGAACCAGGTCGCCTCGCCCGGTCTGAGCAGCTGCGCCGCATAATCCAGGGTCGGAAACAAAGACGCCCCCGTTGCCGGGTTAACAAACCGCAAGCCGACGCCGTCGTAAGGGTCGCCTGCCTCCAGTCGCAAGCCGTCGAGCGCTTCCCGCACATCGCTCCCGCGATAGTGGAACATCGGCGTCGTGCCGCGGCCAAAGCCGCGCGTGTGCGCCGCAAAGCGCGGCACCAAGCCCCCCCGCCCATAGAGCTTATACGAGTAGGCGCCCGTGAGCGTGACGGCCTGAGCTCGTGAGTTGCCTTGCTTCTCCTCGGGGAAAGCTTCGTCCAGCCACACGCAGTCGAGGAACTCCATCAGCGGAAAGTCAAGCACATCGACCCACACAACCGGCTCGGACCCGTCGTTGCCGTGGTCGTGCCAGGTGCCGTTCGGCGTCAGGATCAGGTCTCCACGCGCCGCCTCGCAACGTTCGCCTTCGATCGTGGTGTAGCCACCCTTGTCCGACAAAATCGTCCGGCTGGCGTTCGGGGTATGGATATGTACCGGGGCGATATCGCCCGGATTGTAGATCGACACCGCGCAACGCATCGTGCTGGTGACCTGCAGGCGCCCGCCGAGACCGGGATTGGTCAGCAGAAACTGTTGGCGCTCGGCAAACTCGATCGGCGAGACATCGGCGCCGCGCGCAATCTCGGCGATGCGGTCGAGGTATGGCGCGATCTCGCGCCAGCGCCAGCGATGCGCCACCGGTTTCATCTGCGCGGCACCGACCCGGCCGCCAGCGACGCGTCCCGCCGCGTCGAGCCCGGTCTCGCGAAACCACGGGCGCTGCGCCGGCGCGTTGGCCTGGGTTCGCAGCCAAATATGGAGCTTGCCCGCCTCGCTGTTCAGCCGCTCCATGGCCTCCCGTGCGGTCGAGGACGCGGCCAAATTCGCGGTAGTCATTTGCGACCTCCCCCTGCCTTTTCGCGCTATGCCATCTGACTTGCGCGGGAGAACAATTGCAGATCGGCCACCAGCCCTTTATCGCGCTCGATGCCGTAGTCGCTGCGTCCCGCCTCACTTTTTTCTAGGACCATCAGAACGGCCGGGTCGCCCGTCTCGAAGACCCGTAAGTTGCGCCCGCCAAAATCGAGCTCCGCAAGCTTTGTCTTGATTGGCACCGAGGGCAGGCGCTCGGCGATGTCGATAAGCTCGATCAAACCTTCGACCGTGATGCCGGCGGCGTCGACCTCGCGGCGCAGCGCCTCGACAGCATTTTCTTTAGCCTGCCGCTCCGCCGCGAGCGCCCGCGCCTGCTCATCGGATTGACGGCGGTATTCGGCGTAGTGAGGCGCGATCCGCTGAAGGAAGGTCGGAGTAGGCAGGTCACGCGTATCGATCCAGCTCTTCGCCTTGTTCCATGTGGTAGCGAGCCAGTTGCGGATTCCCGGATCACGGATCTCTCTGATCCGGTCCGCGCGCAACGTCGCGGCCCACCGGATCTGTGTCGGAACGCCGGACAAAGCCACCCAACCGGCCTCTTCCTCGGATGTGCTGGGCGGCGCCGCCGTGGTCTGGACGGCTGCCCCGGATTGCCCGTTGGCGTGCCGCCTTTTGACCTCTTCGAATTGGCGGCGGTATTCTGTTTCCCACTCCTCGCTGTCCTGGTCGGGAACGAACCCGCTCTTGTCCCAAAATGCGCGGGTTGTCGCCTCGATCGCCTCCTCTCGCACCACCTTCAGATCCATCGCCTGGCCTCTGCTGGTCGATATCCCGCCTCTAACGTTAGCATGATCCGCAGGATGAGGTGAGGGGTTCGCGATGGCGCGGCGTCGGGGACGATCGTAGAAGAGGCCGGCATCATCCAGGGGTCTTGCGTACGGCCGCGGTGCGGCGGTCGGGCCGGGCTCCGCAGCGGATGGTTAACGCATCGTCGATCGTTGCAACCCGATAGCCGCAGCAGAAGCGCGCGACGAAGGCATGAGCAAAGGCGGCGTCTTCAAAATAAAGCGCCAGCGCGTCATTGATGATGCCGGCCATTCCAGCGGGCGCCATCGTCCATCCCTCTGCGCCGCAAGTCGCGTCGAGCCAAGCGCACATAACCTCAAGCTGCCGCCCAAGGCCCGCAAGCGGTACTGCAATCCGGACCCGCACCGGAAACCGCCGTTCCACCTCGCGTCGCGCGTGCATCGGAGCTCTTGCCATTTGGATCTTCCGTTCGCTTTTCGTTCTGGTCAAGCTACACGATGAGGATCGGGCTGTCGAGGGCCGGATCGGTGAGTTGACGGCGAGGCTTATCGCTTCTAAGCCTGGGGCGCTGTTAATTCACGGGAGGGATCGAATGGCCAAGATCGAGCAATATGCCGCGCGCGGTGTCTGGGATCCGCCGACTTATTCGCAAGCGGTCAAGGTGACCGGAGCCGAGACGATCCTCTACATCTCGGGTCAGGTGGACTATGCCGACAACGGCAATGCCGCGCATGCCGGAGATTTCAAGGCCCAGGCAAGGGCTACCCTGCAGGCGCTCAAGGCGCAGGTGGAAGCCGGCGGCGGCACGATGGCGAATATCGTCAAGGTGAACACCTATTTGACCGATATCCGCCATCGCGCGGATTACGCGGCCATTCGCGAGGAGTTTTTCGGCAAGAAGATGCCGGCCTCCACGCTTGTGGCTGTCTCGGCCCTGGCGCAGCCCGAGTTTCTGATCGAAATCGAAGCGATCGCGGTGTTCTAGCAGCGCCGGAGAAGCGATCGCCGGAGGCCGGTAAAGCCGGGCGTGTCGAGAACGCGGCGGCGCTCAGAGCCATCGAAAATGCGCAGCCGCGCCGGCGCCATAAACAGGGAATGATGCGATGCCCGAAATCGGTCTTGTGATCGTCGATCCCGGCCATTTTCATGTCGCTCTCGTTCAGCAAGAGATGCATCCCAATGTTTCACCCCGCGCGCATGTTCACGCCCCGCTCGGGCCGGACCTGATCGATTACCTGACCCGGATCGCGCGCTTCAACGGGCGCCCCGAGCGCCCGACGCGCTGGGATCTCGAGGTCCACACCTCCCCCGATTTTCTCGATCGCATGAGTCGTGAGCGCCCCGGCAGCATCGCCATTTTCTCCGGCCGCAACCGCGGTAAGATCGACCGCGTCAGGACCGCCATCGAGGCGGGTCTCCACGCTCTCGCCGACAAGCCCCTGATCATCCGCCGCGAGGATCTGCCGGCACTCGAGGGCGTGTTGGCGATGGCTCAGCAGCGCCGGCTGATCCTCGGCGACATGATGGGCGGGCGGCACGACATTGTTGCCAAGCTGGCGGGGCTTCTGCGCGCCGACCCCGAGGTATTCGGCGAAACGCTGCCGGGGAGCGCCGACGAGCCCGGCGCCGCGATGACGGGCACGCACCACATCTTCAAGGAAGTAGCCGGCGTCCCGAACTTTCGGCCGGCTTGGTATTTCGATATCGACGAGCAAGGCGAGGGCATCGCCGATGTCGGCACGCATATGGTGGACCGGGTGCATCGGACGTTGTTTGCCGAAGAGGCGGTCGACCATCGCACCGACATTCGCCTTCATTCGGCCCACCGATGGCCCACCATGCTGAGCCGAGCGCAGTTTTGCCAAGTCACCGGTGAGCCGCAGTGGCCCGATTACCTCGAACGTTGCGTTGAGGGAGACGCGCTCGAATATTTCTGCAACACGCGCCTCCACTATGAGGTACGCGGCATCCACGTGACGTTGGAGACGCGGTGGGAGTGGCAGGCGCCAGCCGGGGGCGACACCAGCCATTCGAGGTATCGCGGGAGCCGCGCGGTGCTGGAAATCCGGCAAGGCGCAACAGAAAATTGGCGTCCGGAACTCTATATCGTGCCCGTCGCTGACATTGGGGCGGCGCTGGAGCGACGCGTTGCCCTGTTACAGGACGCACATCCCGGCATCGGCTTGGAGCAACGCAACGGAGAATTCCGGGCGACCATCCCCGAAGCGCTGCGTCTTGGACACGACGCGCAGTTCATCCAATTGACTCGGCAGTTTCTCCATTATGTCGACCACCCCAGTTTGTTCCCGCCTTCGGAACGGGCCAACATGCTGTCCAAATATTACGTCTGCACCGAAGGCGTGGCGTTGTCCCGAGGCGACAACCGGTCCGCGCGTCCGGATCGGCTCAGTGCGGCACGAAGCTTTTGAAATGCTTGGAGAGCGCCAGGCCCTGGCGCTGATAGGAGGAGCCGATCCCGGTCCCGTACAGCTTGTCGGGTCTGGCAATCAACCGCTCATAGACGAGCCGGCCCACCATCTGACCGTCCTCGATCAGGAACGGCACCTCGTGCGAGCGGACTTCGAGGACGGCGCGGCTGCCGGCGCCGCCGGTCTCGGCGGCGCCAAAGCCTGGGTCGAAGAACCCGGCAAAATGCACCCGGAACTCGCCGACGAAGGCGTCGTAGGGCAACATCTCGGCGGCGTGGTCGGGCGGCACGATGACCGCTTCGCGCGATGCCAGAATGTAGAAATCGTTGGGATCGAGCACGACCCCACCCTGGTCCCTTGGGCCGCGCAGCGGATAGACCGGCTCCCAGAAGTCGCGCGGGTCGTAATGGCCGATGCGGTCGATGTCGATTACGTCGGTATGCCGACGCGCCTTATAGCCGACGATACCGGTCGTCTTGTCCCCGGCGACATCGACCGTGAAGGCGAGCCCATTGCGGATGGCTTGCGGGCCCGCCGGCGATCCGGTTGGAGCTTCGACGAGACCAACCTCCTCGTGCAGACGCCGCAATGCGGCATCGCTGAAGCCCGGGGAGCCGCGGCGGATGCGCAACTGAACGAGGCGAGAGCCGGTCCGCACCAGGACGCTGAAGGCCCGGGGCGCTATTTCGGCAAAGAGCGGACCTTTATAGCCCTCGCGTATTCGATCGAACTCGGTGCCGTAATCGGTGATGACCCGGGCGAAGACATCGAGCCGCCCGATCGAGCTTTTCGGATTGGCGGCTGCCGAAGTGCGCCGTCGTAGCAACACGAACTCGAGCAGCGGCACGATATAGACACAGTCCTTTTCCAGAACCGCGCCCTCAGTCAGATCGATCCGGTGCGTCGAGAGGAGATCGAGCTTCTCCCGCACGCCGTGCCGAATCCCGGGTAAAAAGCTTGCCCGCACCCGGTAGGCCACCTCGCCGAGCCGCAGATCAATGCTCGCCGGCTGAATCTGGTCGTCGCCGATCGGCTGGGGAGACAGGATTTCCCGCCCCTGCGCGACTGCGTCGCGCAACAGCTGCGATGGCAAGAGGCCGGTCGTCACATCTCTCTGGCGCTCCGCCTCGTTGGCATCCGGCGCGGGAAACAGGCCGTCGGCCCGGGACTCGGTCATGCTAAAACCCACTCAGATCGGCTGCGCAGTTCTAAGCGAAAAGCCTCGGCTGCGGAAACAGGAGGAGGGGTGTTGCGTCCGCTCTCTCGCCGCCGATATCGTTGGTTCCAAGGCTCCAGATGAGGAGGGAGGCATGAAGATTCGCGACGGCTTTGTCGAGACCGTCGGAAACACGCCGCTGATCAAGCTGCGGCGCGCCTCCGAAGAGACCGGGTGCACGATCCTGGGCAAGGCCGAGTTCCTCAACCCCGGAGGCTCGGTCAAGGACCGCCCAGCGCGGCACATGGTCCTGGAGGCTGAGAAGCGCGGTGAGCTGCGGGCGGGCGGCGTCGTGGTCGAAAGCACCGCCGGCAACACCGGCATAGGACTTGCGCTCGTCGCCAGCGCCCGCGGATATCGCACGGTGATCGTGATCCCGGAGACCCAGAGCCAGGAGAAGAAGGATACGCTGCGTCTCTGTGGCGCCGAGCTGATCGAAGTGCCCGCGGTCCCCTACAGCAATCCGAACCAATATCAGCACGTCGGCAGGCGCCTTGCCGAGCATTTGCGCAACAGCGAACCCAACGGGGTCATCTTCGCCGATCAATGGAACAATCTCGACAACCGCAAGGCACATTACGAAACGACGGGTCCGGAGATCTGGCAGGATACGGACGGGCGGATCGACGGTTTTATCTGTTCGATCGGCACCGGCGGCACGATCGCCGGCGTCTCCACCTTCCTGCGCGAGCGGAACAAGGACATCGTCATCGGCGTTGCGGACCCGCGGGGCGCCGCGATGTACAATTTTTTCACCAGTGGCGAGGCAAAGGCGTCGGAGGGTAGCTCGATCACGGAAGGCATCAGCCTCGGGCGCGTCACACCGATGATCGCCGATATCCACGTCGACAAGGCCTACGTGATCCCCGACTCCGAGGCGATACCCTATATATTCGACCTGCTCGAGCATGAGGGTCTGTGCCTCGGCGGATCCACGGCCATCAATGTGGCAGGTGCGGTACGCCTCGCCAGGGAGATGGGGCCCGGCCACGTCATCGTCACCATCCTTGCCGACTATGGCTCGCGCTATCAATCGAAGCTGTTCAACCCTGAATTTCTGCGCGCCCATGAGTTCCCGGTGCCGGCCTGGCTGGAGCGAAAGTCGAAGATCGGGGTGCCGATCGAAGTCAGGCAGGACGGTTGACCCGATGACCGAGCTTCTATTTCGCGACGATGCCTATGTCAGCACCTGCCGAGCGCGGATTGTCGCCGTCGACGAGCGCGGCATCCGCCTCGACCGCACGATGTTTTATCCGATGGGCGGCGGTCAGCCCGGGGATACGGGCGTGCTTCGCCTGCCTTCAGGGCAAGAGATTGCGATCCTCGATACGCTGAAGGGTGACGGGCCTGACGCAGTCTTTCATGTACCGGCGCCCGGCTCGGCGCTGCCGAGGCCGGGCACCGAGGTGATCGCCGAGATCGTTTGGGAGCGGCGATACAGATTGATGCGCATGCATACCTGCTTGCACCTCTTGTGCAGCGTCGTTCCGGGAGCGGTGACCGGCGGCCAGGTCGCGGACGGCAGAGGCCGGCTCGATTTCGACGTGCCGGGGTCGAGCCTCGACAAAGCTGCCATCGCGGACCGGTTGAACGCGCTGATCGGCGAGGCGCACGCGGTCGGCCCCCGCTGGATCACCGATGAAGAGCTCCTCGCCCAGCCTGACCTCGTCCGCACGATGTCGGTGAAGCCGCCAAGCGGCACGGGACGCGTAAGGCTGATCGAAATATCGGGCGTCGACCTCCAGCCCTGCGGCGGCACTCACATACGCAATACA
>JBJMQW010000197.1:0-6624 GCA_045802495.1 Allostellaceae bacterium
CAGTGACCTTTGAGGCGGCCCGGTTGCGGCGCAGAAATGCGCGATTTCGCGTTGCCTAAGGCGTTCAAAGTCGCGATCTTAGCTTCGAAACCGCCGAAAAATCGGGAATGCCAGTTGAAACCATGCCCGACGCCGACGCGATCCCGGTGATCGATCTTGGACCCTATCTCGCGGGCGAGTCCGGCGCGCTTGACCGCGTCGCGGCCGAGCTGCGTCACGCGCTGACTGATATCGGCTTCTACTCGATCGTCAATCACGGCGTGCCCCCAGCGCTGGTGCACGAGGTCTACCGCCAGGTCGCCCGCTTCCACGCCCGGCCGCTCGACGAGAAGCTCAAAATCAAGCTGGACAAGCACAATGTCGGCTATCTGCCGATGATGGGCGATACTCTGCGCACCTCGGTCGTGGCGCAAGTCACCAAGCCCAATATGAGCGAGGCGTTCTTTATGGCACGCGACCTCGCCGCCGACCATCCAGACGTCGTCTCCGGCCGGCGTTTCCGGAGCGCCAATCAGTGGCCCAAGGGCCTGCCCGGCTTCCGCGAACCGCTCGTTGAATATTGCGACGCGCTGGAGCGGCTGGTGCAACCCCTGGTGCGCGTTTATGCCCGCGCGCTCGACCTGCCCGCTGCATACTTCGATGGGCCCTTCACCGACTTCCAGTACAAACTGCGCGCGACCCACTACCCGTCGCAGCCGAAGGCGCTCGACGACGAGTTCGGCATCGCACCGCATACCGATACGAGTTTCCTGACGCTGCTCGCAGCCAATGACGTTCCTGGTCTAGCATTCCGCACCCAGACCGGTGATTGGATCGACGTTCCAACCGTCCCCGACGCGTTTATCGTCAATGGCGGTCAGTTGTTGCGCTGGACCAACGACTGTTTTCTGGCAACGCCGCACCGCGCCGTCAACCGCACTGGCGGCGAGCGCTACGCGCTGGCGTTTTTTTGCGACGCGCAGATCGACTGGCCGATCGCCGCCGTACCGACCTGTGTCGGCCCCCTCCGGCCACCCCGATACGAGACGACCTATTACACTGACTACATGATCGGCTATCAGGCGCGGACCTATAACGTATTCGATGACCAGGCCAGGGATGCGTCGAAATGACGGTGCTGCGCGCCAGCTGCCTGTTACGGCGGAGTGCGATTCGAGATTGACGGCCTTGATGCAATGCTAGGGAACGTCTGAATAAGCGGGTGGAAGCTTGGATTTGGGCATGGCGCTTCGCTCACTGGAGGCGAAATGGGGTGATTGGGGCGTGTTGATGCCGGATTGGCGCGTCTGCAAGGCTCGCTGGCCTGGTTGTGGACACATTACGCCCCTTGGCAGCGCAATAGATGGCGGCGCGCCATGAACAGATTGGCCAGCGCGCAGGTCACGAGCAGACGATGGGTGTTCTTGTTGAGCCCGCGGTAGCGCACCTTGGCAAAGCCGAACACCCGCTTGACGACCCCGATCGCATGCTCGACCCTGGCCCGCACTTTGGATTTGGTGCGGTTTTTCGCTCGCTCGACCTCATCCACGACGCCGCGGTGGTGGTAGCGGCGATTGACGAAATCCCGGGCCTTGGGAGCGTGTTGCCGGATCACCGCGCGCTGGCCGCGGTAGGCCTGATCACCCCACACGCGGGTCTCGTTGCCATGCAACAGCTCGGGCAATACCGTGCCGTCGGCGACATTGGCCGGCGTGGCGACAACCGCGTGGATCAGCTTGGTGCGGCTGTCGACCCCGAAATGCGCCTTCATCCCGAAATACCACTGGTTGCCCTTCTTGGTCTGATGCATCTCGGGATCGCGCGCCTTCTTGGCGTTCTTGGTCGACGACGGCGCATTGATGATCGTGGCATCGACAATCGTGCCGGTGGCCACCTTCAGCCCTTTCGCCGCCAGGTGCCGCTGCACCTCGTCGAACAGCCGCCGGCCGAGATCGTGCTCCTCGAGCAAATGGCGGAAGCGGCACACCGTGGTCTCGTCTGGCACCGGCTCGCGGCCGAGGTCGATGCCGACAAAACGCCGCATCGCCTGCGAATCGTAGAGCGCTTCTTCCACCGCCGGGTCCGACAGATTGAACCAGTGTTGCAAGAAATAGATGCGCAGCATCCGCTCGACCCCGACCGGCGGCCGGCCATTGCCCGGCTTCGGATAGAACGGCTCGATCAGCCCGCACAGCGCCGACCACGGCACAACCCGCTCCATCTCGGCCAGAAACGCCGCCCGCCGTGTTGTCTTGGCGTAGCGCTCAAACCCAACCGTCGCCAGCGTCAGCTGCTTCATCCCCCAACCCATGCGCGCCAATCCACCCCAATGCACATTATATCCCCATCATTGGCCGATCGCTTTTGCAGAGGTTCCTTAGGGTCGACTCCGGTCGAATTCACCGTTGAAGGCGAATGGCTCTGACGGGTGGAAACCGGTCCTTCGCTATTGCCAGCGCCAGCGGGGAGGTAGCGCCGAAAGCTGTCATTTGAAGAAGGGACCGCATGCTGCGGATTACACCCCAACGGGCTTTGGCTCGAAACCGATGGCCGGTGTGCGTGTCTCGATTTGGCCGGCGCTTCGGGCATAAAGAGCGATGACCACCAGCGAAGTGGCGGGTCTCAATTCATGCCAAGTCAAATAGCAACAGTTCGCTTTCTGCTTCCGCCGCGACGCGGATGATGCCTTCGTCGTGCAGCGCGGCGCCGTCGCCCTCCTTTATTGGGTTCCCGTTGAGCGAGACCGCGCCCCGCGCAAGCTGCACTCACCCGCTGGGGTTGGGGGCAATGACGTACTCAACGGTGTGAGCTTCGTTGAGGCAGCACGCATAAAGCCGAACATCCTGGTTGATCGTGATGGCCCCCATTGTTGCCATCAGTTTCCGGAAAATGCCGCTGCTCATAACTCGGTTCGAGGCTCTTTTGGCCAGGTATAATCCATACTTGGAGGAAGTGGACCGGATCGACCGCCGAGGCATTAAACTCGCTATGCGAGATACCTGTTCCGGCACTCATGCGCTGGGCTGCCGCCCGATGGCTCAATGTTTGCGCGATCCGGCGAATGCGACGAAGCCATGAAGGAAACCACGGAGACGGTCCTTTATGGCAGCGTCGGTCAGGGTGCCGGATTGATCGACCACGCCCTGCGCGCGGGATACGAGCAGTCGGCCTTCAGACCAGAGATCGGCACCGAGCGTGCGCAGCACGGGGAGCCACGCGTTTTGGCTCAGGATCGTTCCGAAGCCGCCGGGCGAAGCCCCGATGAGCGCGACCGGCTTGCCGCCGAAGATGCGCGGAATGTCTGCTGGTGGCCTCGACAGCCAGTCAATGGCGTTCTTGAACACGCCCGGGAGCGAGTTGTTGTATTCCGGCGTCACGAGGAGCAGCCCATCGGCGGCAGCGACGGCCTCCTTCAGGTTTGCTACCGGTTGCGGGATGCCTTCGGCAGCTTCGAGATCGCCATCGTAGAGAGGGATTCCCGCAATGGTTTCGATCCGCAGCTGTACGTTGTCGGGCATCAACTGCGCGGCGGCACGCAGGAGCGATGTATTGTAGGAGCCGCGCCGCAGGCTCCCGGAAATCCCGATAATGGTCGTCATCGCGTCACGCCTGTTTCGTTAGGGGTCGCGGTCGGAGGGGTTCGCCCACGGGACATTCGAGCGCGGCGCGATCCCAACCGCCAAGATCGGCTGCAGCCCGATACGTGCTTTCAAGAAAGGCCATTAGAGCCGTTTCCGGTTCGGTCGATGTCTGCACAACCGCGTAAGGCAGCAGAAATTCCCCGAGCTTCCGATCGAAATATGCACCTTCCGGTGCGACCTCCGCTTCGGCAAAGCCATGCGGAGTGGGATAGGCATAGGAGTAGAAAGCTGGAAAATCTGTGCCGCCACCGCCGGGCCAGAAACCGGCGGACGAGACCTGATGGCTATACGCTTCGCGTGTCACATCGTCCGGTAATCCGGGAACGCCGCCGGGATGGAGCGGGGCCGGACGCCCGGAAAACCGGGTCACTGCAAGATCGAAAGCCCCCCAAAAGAGATGGACGGGACTGACCTTGCCGAGAAACCCTGTGCGAAATTGGTAAAACACGCGATTAATCGCCACAAGAGCGTGGAAGAAGCGCTCGACGGCCTCTGCATCATAGGGGCGAATTTGACGGTCGTGCTTGAACGGGATCGGATCGGGGACTTCGTTGGGCTGTCCATGGAACTCCGGTTTGCCGCCAAGCTGCGATATCAGTTGGCAGAACCGCGCATGAAAATCGGCAACAGACATCGGCTCAAGCGCGATTTCCGCTCTGCGCCCATCGCCTGCCTCGCCGATTACCGCATGGCTTATCAAATCGAAGATGATCTCGATACCCGCGGCGTCAGGTATCAGTGAGGTCGTTAGCCCGCGTGCATTGACATAGAAGGTCGCATGCCAGGAATGGTTTATCCATGGCGTCCGTGCAAGTCGATATTTTCCGACCACTTGTGCATATAGGTGAAGCGCAGAATAGGTTTCTTGCCACGCCTCTAACGGAATTTCCGGCCAGACCATTTTCACACCCGTCTCCTTTTAGGCCGTCGCATACTCCGATCGTCTCATCCGATGCCAACACCTCTCAGCATGGCATTGTGCCATTGCACGCGCCAGCGACATGACCGTCGAGGTTCGGTGTATTGATCGGCAGCCGCAATTCGAGACGGACGATGACCGCTTAGCGTCGACTGCTGCCGGCCGCGTTTGAGGCCGCCTGGGTCCGCTACCGGGGCTAGCGGCCGTCCATCTTCGCCTTGAGGATCGACGGGATCGGGTGGAGGCTGTGTGAAAACCCCAAGATTTGGTAGTATTGCCGGAGCTACCCGGGGGATTTGGTATGGCTGGCTTTATCGAGGGGGAGGACCGGAGGGAACGCCTCCTGCTTCCCGATTGCCTGGATGATTATATCGGTGAGGACAATCTGGTTCGGGTCGTGGATGCGTTCATCAACGAGTTGGATCTGCCGCCACTTGGTTTTGCCGGTCCCGCCGCGACCGGGCGACCCGGGTATAGCCCAGCGACAATGCTCAAGCTCTACCTCTACGGCTATCTGAACCAAGTGCAGTCCAGCCGTCGACTGGAGCGTGAGGCGGGGCGCAATGTCGAATGCCTGTGGCTGACGGGAAAGCTGGTCCCTGACTTTAAGACGATTGCCGATTTCCGTCGAGACAATGGCGAGGCAATCCGGGCGGTCTGCCGACAGTTCGTGAGCGTGTGCCGCGAGATCGGCCTGATTGGCGGCGGGACAGTAGCGGTGGATGGCAGCCGCTTCAAGGCGGTGAATACCCGCGACAAGAACTACACGCCTGGCGCAATCCGTCTGCGGATGGAACAGGTGGATGCCAGCATTGCGCGGTATCTGGCGATGCTCGACACGGCCGACCGTCAGGAGGATCAGGTGGCGGAGCTGCGGGTCAATCGGTTGAGCCATCGTCTGGAGGCGTTGCGCCGTCAAATGCGGCAGCTTCGGACAATGGAGCGGGTGGTCGCGGACGCGCCTGACCATCAGGTTTCACTGACCGACGCGGACGCGCGGGCCATGGCCACAAACGGCAAGGGCACCGGAATGGTCGGCTACAACGTGCAGGCGGTGGTGGATGCCAAGCATCATCTGATCATCGCGCATGAGGTTACGAACGTCGGCCATGACCGGTCGCAGTTGGCCAACATGGCTCAGCAGGCGAAGGCGGTGACCGGAGTGGATGGCCTGACCGTACTGGCGGATCGCGGTTATTTTTCCGGCGAGGAAGTTGTGGCCTGCGAGGCCGCCGGCATCACACCGATCGTCCCCAAGCCTCTGACCTCAGGCGCGAAGGCAGATGGGCGCTTCGGGAAGCAGGACTTCATCTATCAGCCCGAAACCGATACCTACCGCTGCCCGGCGGGCGAACAGCTGATCTGGCGCTACACCACTGCCGAGAAGGGGCTGACGCTCAGCCGATACTGGTCTAGCAACTGCGGCACCTGCGCAATGAAGGGGATGTGCACTCCCAGTAAGCAACGCCGCATCACCCGCTGGGAACACGAGGCGGTGATCGAGGCCATGCAGTGGCGTCTGGACGAGATGCCCAATGCCATGCGGGTCCGGCGCAGCGTCGTCGAGCACGTCTTCGGCACGATCAAGGATTGGATGGGGCGAGACCACTTCCTAACACGAAAGCTCGCCAACGTTGCGACCGAGATGAGCCTCCACGTCCTCGCCTACAACCTCAAACGAGCAGTCGCTGTCCTCGGCACGTCCGCAGTGATGGCCGCAATCCGAGGGTGAGGTAGGGTTCAGCCTTCTTTGTCCAGACGGCGGAGTGCATCAGACCTCGACCCACGCCCGTTCTCACACAGCCTCCACCCTCAGCCGACCTTCAAGTTAGGGTACTAAATATCAGATCTTGAACCACTAGGGCGTCGCCGAGTATGGCTCCAGCTCGACCTCATCGAAGGCGCCGTATTCACGGTCGGCGTACCGGATGGCGCGCTGTCGTTCGTCTCCGCCGCTGAAGATCGCGACCTCGATCGACTCTCCGTCCTCACACAGCTTTTCGACACGCCAATCACCTGGATGTTCGCGGTCCCGGAACACCTTGGCGCGGAAGTCGTCAGGACTCGGGCCGCTCATCGTACATC
>JBJMQW010000198.1:0-5275 GCA_045802495.1 Allostellaceae bacterium
AACAGCGCGGACAGGGTTGAGCCGGAGGCGCTCAATGGGACCGACCGGCTCGATCTGTACGTTTGGGCCAACGAACCGCGCCGCCATGCGGTACTCGTCGCCCGTCTCGACAATCTCGGCAAAGGAGCGTCGGGTGCGGCGGTGCAGAATTTGCGGCTGATGCTCGACCTCGACTCTCGGCCCAATTGAAGCTCCCCGCCTGCGCCGCAAACAGGGGGGAGACTAAGATCGCCGGTGGCATCGGCGGGTGGACGATCCCATAATCCAAGGGGCGGGAGCAGAAGGAGGAGCGAACCATGTCATCGGTCAACAGGCGCTACAATGTCGGCGGGATCTTCCTGCCGCGGCCGTTCAAGATCCGCCGGCTCGGCCATTTCGGGTTCAATATCGAGAGGCTTCCGGAGGGGCGCGAATTCTATGGCGACCTGCTCGGGTTCACGGCCTCCGACACGCTCGATTTTTCGCGGGCGCCGTGGTTTCCGAAGGATGCCGATCTGGGCGACCCGCGCGGTTATTTCATGCGCCACGGAACCGACCACCACGCCTTCGTCCTGTTTCCCAAGCGGGTGATGGACCATCGGGCCGACCGGAAATTTGCGCCCGAGGTCACGATCAACCAGATCACCTGGCAGTGCGGCAGCCTCAAGGAGATCGTCGACGCGCACTCCTATTTCGAGGAGCAGCAGGTCCGCATTCAGCGCGTCGGCCGCGACATGCCAGGAAGCAACTGGCATGTCTATGTCTACGACCCCGACGGACACACCAACGAATTCTACTACGGCATCGAGCAGGTCGGCTGGAACCAGCTGAGCAAGCCGCGCGACATGTATTATCGCGGCTTCAACGAGAAGCCGCCTTTGCCCCAGATCTCGGAAGCGGCCGAGTTGGCGGAGGCAAGGGAGAAAGGGATCGATGTGCTCTCGGGACACCGGCCGCAAGAGCCGCTCGCCGCCACTTACGATGTCGAAGGGGTGCTGCTGCCGCGGCCCTTCAAGATCACCAAAATCGGTCCGGTCAGCCTTTTCGTCGACGACGTCGATCGGGCCGAAGGCTTTTATGCCGAGCGCCTGGGCTTTCTCAGGACCGAAGAGGCGGAGTACAGAGGAGCCCGCTGCGTCTTTCTGCGCTGCGGCGCCGAGCACCACAGTATCGGCCTCTTCCCGAAGGAACTTCGGCCCACACTGGGCCTGAGCGAGCGGACGAGCTGCATGTCGTTCGGGGTCGAGGTCGGGAGCTACGCGCAGTTGCGCAACGCAATCGCGTTCCTCAAGGCGCACGGCGTCACCTTTGTCGATTCGATCCCGCCCGAGCTCTATCCCGGCGTCGATTATTCGGCCTTCGCGCTCGACCCTGACGGCCACTGCATCCAGCTCTATTACTACATGGAGCAGATCGGCTGGGATGGCCGACCGCGCCCGGCCGCCGAGCGGCGCCGCATCAACGGCGGTTGGCCGGAGGCGCTGGAGCCGCTCTCCGACACCTACGTCGATCAGGTGTTCCAAGGCCCGCTGGGCTAAAAAGCTTCAACGCAGAGGTCGCGCAGAGGACGCAAAGGGTTTGATGCTCGGCGTCCTTTGCGCATCCTCCGCGTACTCTGCGTTAAAGCGTTGTCTTTTAGGGTGCCGCCATGACGCCTGATGCTTATCTCGGTCGTGTACGCGAGCTGCTTCCCGTGCTGCGTGAACGCGCGTCGCGCGCAGAGCAATTGCGGCGCTTACCCGACGAAACCTTCGCGGATTTTCAGGAGGCCGGGCTGTTTCGCGCCTTGCAGCCCAAACGCTATGGCGGCTACGAGCTTGATCCTGACATCTTCTACCAGGCCGTCATCGAAGTCGGCACCGTCTGCGGGTCGAGCGCCTGGATCCTTGGGGTCGTCGGGGTGCACAATTGGCACCTCGCGATCTTTCCGCCGCAGGCGCAAGAAGACGTCTGGGGCAAGGATACGAGCGTCCAGCTCTCCACATCCTTGGCGCCGACGGGAACGGTCGAGAGGGTCGAAGGCGGCTATAGGCTCAGCGGCCGGTGGTCGTTTTCCAGCGGCTGCGACTTTTGTCACTGGGCGGTGCTCGGCGGCATCTTGCCGCCGGCCGCGAAGGGGGAGCCGCCCGACGCGCGCGTCTTTCTGGTGCCGCGCAGCGATTACGAGATCGACGACAATTGGCGCGTCGTAGGGCTTTGTGCCACCGGCAGCAAGGATCTCGTCGTTAATGGCGCGTTGGTCCCGGAATACCGCACGCACACCTACCGCGACGCATTCGCGTTGCGGCACCCGGGTGCCGCAGTCAATGACGCGCCGCTCTACCGCCTGCCCTTTGGACTGATTTTCCCATACGGCATTACGGCGCCCGCTATTGGCGCAGCGCTGGGCGCGCTTCAGGCGTTCCGGGAGCAGTCGGCGAGGCGGATCAACCTGCGCGACCAGTCCCGCGTCGTCGAGGATCCGTTTGTGCAATATCGCCTGGCTGAGGCGGCCGCCGAGATCGGTGCGGCACGCGACCGTATGCTCGGCAATTTCGCCGAAATGATGCGCCTCGCTCGTGCCGGCGAGGAGATACCGCTTGCCGCGCGCGCCCGTTACCGCTGGGATTCGGGCAAGGCCATCGACTGGAGCGTCAAGGCCGTCGACCGTCTGTTCGAGGCGAGCGGCGGCCGCGGCATCTTCCTCGACAATCCGATTCAACGCGCCTGGCGCGACGTGCATGCGATGCGCGCCCACGCCGGCAACAACCCGGAGCGCGCCGCCTTCGTCTTCAGCCGCTCGGAATTCGGCCTGCCGCCCCAGGATATCCGGTTCTAGCTACTGTTACGGCCCGGGGTTCGGGTTGTCCGGCAATGAGGGGATGGCGCGCAGGTACTCGTACATGGCCTTCAACTCGAGGTCGGTCTTCCAGCGATAAAGCGGCCATGGCATGACCTGGAGAAGGTCGCCCGGAGGGTCTCTTGGGTCATGACCCTTTCGCATGACCTCAAAAAATCCGGCCAAGGTCAATCCGGCAGGCTTCCCGGCTCTATTGGGGGTAATATTGGCCGATGTTGTCGGCCCAAACAGCCGTCCGCCGGACATGTACTGGGCTGTATTGATCTGCTCCGGTTGGCCCATGAAGGGATTGCCGCCGTCCGCCCAATTTGGATGGGTATGGCAGTCATTGCAGCCGGTAGTGTTCACAATGTAGCTCCCGAGACCGACCAACCACCAATCCTTGCCCCTTAGATCGAGCTTAACGGGGGTGATCTCGTAACCGCGAAGAACTTGAGCCAGCTCTTGAGCGTGCGTTGCCGGCCCGAACAGCATGGTCAATGTCACCAGCAGCGCTGCAGGCGCAATACGCAAGCGCAAAAGATGCTGTTTCATTCGTCAATCCTTTGAGTTCCGCTAAAGGCTCGCGCACCGGGCGGCCACGGAAAACCGCCGCCAGCGTCGGCGCACGTTTACCCGCGGCAACGTCAATAAACCGTCAAGATGGCGAAATTTTTGGTGGCCGAAGATTGCTGTTGCCGGGTCGCAGTAATTCGCTTTCGTCAAACATTAACTTCGAATTTTCCGAGTTTAACCATCAACATTGCTGGGATTTTCGACTTTTTCGATTAAAGTCGTCGCGCCCTGACAATTGTCGGCGCGGTAATTGGAAATGACGATGTGGATCGCAATGTCGCCGCGAATACTGTCGGTAACCGGCAAAGTATAACGCTGCGATTGCGAACCTATCCAGCAGAAGCGAGAGGTGCCGTCTTGTCCGAATTCGATGTCCGACAAGCTGCGGACGCGATGATGCATGCATTCGGCGAACATGCCGAGCTGCAGGCTGCAAGGTACGCCGATCTGATGCTTGGATATAGCAACCGGCCAGGGTTGCTGATCTGGGCGCGCATCTGGCGCACCATCGCCGAGCTGCAACCGAGGCCGACGGCACTACCGCACTGATACGGAGAGGCGGTATCCTGCCGGCGGGTTACCCTCGGGAGGAAAGGACCGATCATGGCAAGGCTGCCGCCGATCACCAGCAAGGAACAAGTGCCCGCGAAGGACCACGCCGTCGTCGACGCCATTGCCGCCAGCCGCGGCGCCATCCAAGGGCCGTTTACGATGTTTCTCCACTCTCCGGAACTGGCAGGACGGGTCGCGCATCTCGGGGCGTTTGTGCGCTTCGAGGGCTCTCTCGACATGCGCGTCCGGGTGCTTGCCGCGATGACCGTCGCGCGCGAGCTGGAGGCGGTGTACGTATGGGGCGCCCAGACCGGCGGCGCCCGTCGCCTCGGCGTCCCGGAAGCGACGATTACCGCCATTCGAGAAAATCACTCGCGCGGCATTCCGCCCGAAGACGCCGAAATTGTGGATTTTACGCGCCAACTGCTCCGCCGGCACCGGGTCGATGCGGCGAGCGCAAGCTCGTTGCAGAAGCGGTTCGGAAATGACGGCTTCATCCAGCTGACCGGCGCGATCGGGTATTACGCCATGCTGGCAATGACCGTGAACGCTTGCGAGCTCGAAGCTGCACCCAACGCCGAAATTCTCAAAGTCTGAGCCCGTCCCGCCGCTCATCGCCGGGGCTGCTCAAAACTCCGCTGACTAGAACAGAGTTCGACCAAGTTGACGTTGTCGTTGCGAGGAGTGCTTGCGAGACGAAGCTGTCGCTCGCCATGACGATTGAAGTTGAGATGCAACCTGATCGGAATTTGCTCTAAACCGCCGCCGTTAAGCCGGGCACCAGCTACGATCCGAGCCCGTAAAAACGGCGGGCTGCGGGCGGAAGAGCTGCGGCCTTAACAGATTTGTTTCGGATCGTAACTACGATCGAAAACAAGCGGGTGTGTCATTGTGTTAATCGGCAGGAACGAACCTATTATCATATGTAATAAAAATTATCTCGCTGAAACAAGGCAAAAGTTACACACCAATTACAACTCTTTACCAAATGACGCGTCTCGGTTCATACGGGGATTACAACGAGAGACTAGGTTCTTTCCATCAACTCGGTGATCCGGGTTCGCAGAGGGAAGAACCAAATGTCCGAATTTCATCGTCTCATCGAGGGCGAAATTCCACGGCTTCGGCGCTATGCGCGGGCGCTTACGCGGAGCGCCGACCGCGCGGACGATCTCGTGCAGGAAACGCTGCTCCGCGCGATCGCCAAGGTTCATCTTTGGCAGACCGGCACCGATATCCGCGCCTGGCTGTTCACGATCATGCACAATCAATATGTCAACATGGTGCGGCGAGCGATGCGGGACGGGGCCAATGTCGACATAGAGCAGATGTCATCCGCGCTTGTCGCCA
>JBJMQW010000199.1:0-23045 GCA_045802495.1 Allostellaceae bacterium
AGGTCGTCCACATTGGCGTATTTCCATGCGCCACCCGGGATCGCAGTCTCATAGTCTTTGGGCAATAAGCCTTTATGGATGCAGATTGTGGTGATCCCGGCCTTCACTGCCTTTTCGTAGAAGGGATACACGAGCTTCTCGTCGTCGAGCCGCCACGGGTATTTCGTGGTCTTGGGCTGCAGCGGGTCGCCGATCGTGTAGCCCTTCCAGCTATTGGGCTTCACCTCGGCGATACAGCGGTCGACCTCTTCCATCCAGCCAGGCTGCCCCGGGGTGAACAGCGAGTGGAACAGCAGGCGCTTTGAGCCCGCGATACTGGTGACGGTCTGGTTGGCAAGCTTGATTTGATCGTTCGACAGAAACCATGCCGCGGGATTGTCGAACGGAGCGCCGCTCAACAAGGCTACCTTGGTGTCGCTGTCGAGATATATTTCCTTGAGAAAATTCTCGAACTTGTAGCGATCAAGCGAGACCCCGAGCGCATCTTTCAACAGCGACGGGTTCCAGTGCTGCCCGGCATATTTGGCGAGGCCGAGGATGTCCTCGACCTTGTAGTCGTCGCGCACAAAATGAACCTGATCATCGAGGATAAACTGTCCCGCAAGCCCGCTGGCACGCTGGGCCGCGGCTTCGGGCTGGGCGGCCTCGGCGGACGAGACATCGAACACCGGCCCAAACACGTCATTCAGAGCGACAAAGGCCGCCGCCATGCCGCAACTGCTGCGCAGAAATTGGCGGCGGTCCATCCCGAGCTTGCCGGCGCAGGCCTCGGAAAGGTCTTTGAGCCGTTCCTCGAATTGTCGCTGCCGTCTCGTCTGCGGCAGCGGATTGAACTCGCCGTTCGACACCATTCGCGTCGGAACGGGAGATTTGAAGTCCAGCCCTTCGGCCGGCTCGGTCTGCGCGAGTTCGCGCTTGCTCAGGAAGATACCCATGGCTTCTCCTCCCTCCGCTATGCTTGCATGACGCCCCGGCGGACAGCCGCCGTTGTTAAGAACGTTCGTGCTTGCCCGACCGGGTAATACTCATCCCCGGCCGAACCGGCGTCAAGGCGAGCCGCCAGCGCCGTTGCATGGCATGCCAAGCGCGGCGCAGCTCAGGATCGTATTCGCGCAACCGCCACTACGTGACCAACAGAGCAACAGCCACGGCCAATGCCCATAGGGTGCCCGTCGCCATCAGAGCGAGGCGACTGACAAAAGCCCGGGTCGGCAACCGGGCTATCTGCGCCTTGAGGATTTCGAGCTCGTCGGCGATAGTGTAAAGGTCACCACGAACGTGGTCGATCTGGCGCATCTTGAGCGCGTGCTCATCTCTCATGCACACGTTTTAGAACAAGATGGTTTCCCAATGGTTGGAATGCCGCCGCATCTAAGCTAGTCGTCGGCCTTTCTTTGACCGGAACCTCCGGGCGGCCGCTAACCCGCGCGGCGGATCGAGAGCCGTGTGCGTGCCCGCCGAGGAGACGGCGCAGAGTGCCGGGAAGGCAATTCCATCAATCCGGGAGCTGCCCGTAAGCGCAGCCACAAACGGTGACTGAGCAGCCAAGCCTCGAGGCAGGCGGTCATCGGCGCAAAGACCGGAGACAGGATAAGGCCGACGGCTACGATGAGCCACTGCCTCCAGATTGAAACCCGACCCAAGGCGAGTGTCCGTGATGCGCCAGTGGGACCATTTTCTGTGCCAGCCGTTGACGAACCGTTGATGGGCAAATCGCTAGGCGATCATCACCCAGGCTGCCGTCAAGCCATCGGCAAGCCGCCGACTTGTCTCAAGTGGCCCGTTGACCGCCCATCAACTGTTTGATCAAGCCGACGATGATCATCAGGACGCCGCCGCCAACTCCACCGGAGGCAATCTGACCGATTATGGAGCCGATATCGAGCCCGCTAGCGCCAGCGGCGGCGGCTTCCGCCCCGCCGCCGCCAAGCAGCGCACCGATGATCTGGGCCCCGACCCCCCCGCCGATAACGCCGGCAATCGTGTTGCCGACAGTTCCCAAGTCATACTGTTTCAGCGCCGAGCCGGCGATGTTGCCGCCCACGCCACCTGCAATGAGTTGGATAATCAAACCGACGATTCCGCCCCACATTTCGCGCTCCTCTTTTTAGTGCTTCCGCTATCGCGAAGAGGCCGCCTAGCGTGCACTCAATGTTAGGTTAACAGAAATGGCTAAGAGGCACAAATTAACTGACAATTCGCAACGCCCGGACTGTGCAGAGCTTGGCTGTTGCGGAAACCCGGTGGCAGGCGCGGGTCAACGGCGTCCACCGTCAAGTCGGGCGTACCTTAGTAATTGCGTAAGTTGCACGATGTGTTCAAATGCGTGCGGCTATGAGAAAGGGAGTGACGATGAGACCGGGAGTTTACGCCGCCGCGATGTGGTTGAGTATGCTGGTCGCCGCACCTGTCGTTGCGCAATCGACGCCGCCAACCACGTCATCCCCACCGGGCGCGACCCGACCGGGCGCGACCCCACCGGGCGTGACCCCACCGGGCGCGACCACTGCACCGAAGACGGCTGTCCCAGGCCAGCCGCCCGCCGGGCCTCAGGCGCCAAGTGGGTTAGTCGACATCAACTCGGCCCCCGTGGATGAGCTCGATAAGCTTCCGGGCGTCGGGCCAGCGCGCGCCAACGCGATCATTTCTCACCGGCCGTACAACGGAAAGGACGATCTCACGCATCGCAAAATCATTCCCCAGAATGTGTACGATCAGATCAAGGACAAGATCATTGCACGGCAGGGGACCGCAAAGTAGCGCGCAGTAACTTCGCCGGCCCTCGCCCCTTATGATCACGTTTGAACAGCGCTGTTTGGTGCCAGGATACCGCCGGTGAGGAGCGCGGCACGCGGGCCGGTTGCAAACCGCGGAATGATCACGGCGTCGATCATGCTCGCGACGATCATGCAGGGCGTCGACAACACGATCGCCAATGTCGCCCTGCCGCACATTCAGGGCAGCCTTTCGGCGGCGCAGGACCAGGTCGCCTGGGTGTTGACCTCATATATCGTTGCTGTCGCGATCATGACGCCGCTCACCGGCTGGCTCGCCGGGCGGCTCGGCATCAAATACGTCTTTCTGATCTCGGTCGCCGGCTTCACGTTGGCATCGGCGCTGTGCGGCAGCGCCACCAGCCTCACCCAGCTGGTGATATATCGCCTGCTGCAAGGAGCGTTCGG
This sequence comes from Allostellaceae bacterium, assembly GCA_045802495.1. Classification (GTDB taxonomy): domain Bacteria; phylum Pseudomonadota; class Alphaproteobacteria; order ATCC43930; family CGMCC-115725; genus AP-15. The sequence continues at coordinate 3,183 of JBJMQW010000199.1, forward strand.
CGCCGGGCTCGTCCCGCTGTCACAGTCGGTGCTGATGCAGATAAACCCGCCGGAGCGGCACGGCCAGGCGGTTGCGGTCTGGGGTACCGGGGTCATGCTCGGGCCAATCTTCGGCCCGCTGATCGGCGGTTGGCTGACCGAGGATTACAGCTGGCGGTGGATATTTTACATCAACCTGCCGGTTGGGATCATCGCCAGCCTCGGGATCCTGATCTTCATCCGCGAGACGCGACACACTCATCGCGAAGCCTTCGACTTCTTCGGCTTCGTGACCCTCAGCATCGCCGTCGGCGCGCTGCAGATGATGCTCGACCGCGGCCAGCTCAAGGATTGGTTCAGCTCGACCGAGATTTGGGTCACCGCAATCGTCTCGGGGGTCAGTTTCTATCTGTTCATCGTTCATACCGCTACCGCCAGTGACCGGTCCTTTATCAATCTCGACTTGATGAAGAGCCCCAATTTCATGGCAGGCACCGTGCTGATGTTCTTTGTCGGCGGGATTCTCAGCGGCACCTTGGCATTGCTGCCGACGATGCTGCAGTCGCTGATGAACTATCCGGTCTTTACGACCGGGTTGGTGACCGCCCCGCGCGGGATCGGGACCATGATCGCAATGTTCGTCGTTGGGCGCATGATCAATCGCGTCGACAATCGCCTGATCATCCTGATCGGTTTTCTGCTGACCGTCTTCTCTCTGTGGCAAATGACCGGATTTTCCCTACAGATGGGAATGGCTCCGGTCATCATGTCCGGCGTCATCCAGGGTTTCGGGCTGGGCTGCACCTTTGTCCCGCTGAACACGCTCGCCTTGTCCGGCCTGCCGCGACACATTCTGACGCAAGGGACAGCGATGCGCAGCCTGACCCGCAATCTCGGAGGCAGCATCGGCATCTCGATCTTCGAGGCGCTGCTAATTCAGAACACGCAGATCGTCCATTCCCGCCTCGTCGAGCAATTGCGACCCGACAACCCGCTGACGCACGCGCCCTTGCTGGCAGCCCCGTTCAGCCTGACAACCCCGTCGGGCATCGCCGCGCTCAACGTGGAGGTCACCCGGCAGGCGGCGATGGTGGCTTACATCAACGATTTTGCATTGATGATGCTGATCGTCCTCCTGCTGATCCCGCTGTTGTTGCTGGTCCGACCACCGCGCGCGGTCACGCGGGCGGGCTAGCCCGTGAGCCATCGAATTCTCGATTATCAGCCGCGCGAATTCAGTTGCGCCAATTGCGGCAGATTTTGATATAATAGCTTATTATCACTAATGGCAGTTATCCTGGCGCATTATGGATCTGGATCGCAGCTTCGGATTTCTCGTTCACGATGTCGCCCGGCTCTTTGGGCGCCGCTTCAATCAGCGGGCGTTGCTGTTTCTCGGTCTTACCCGAGCCCAATGCAAAGTGCTCGGTTATCTCGCCCGCAACGAGGGCATTAACCAGGCAGGCCTCGCCGATCTGCTCGAGATCAAGCCGATGACGCTGGTTCGGCAGATCGACCGGATGGAGGAGGACGGTTGGATCGAGCGGCGGCCGCAGCCCGGTGACCGCCGCGCCCGACGGCTCGTTCTGACCGACAAGGCGCGCCCGATCCTGGCTCGTATCTTGGATCTCTCAAACGAGATCCGCACCGAGGCGTTTGCCGGGCTTTCCCGGGAAGAAGGACGGCATTTGATAGAGTTGCTGCGCCGCGTTCATGCCAATCTTTCGGAGCGCGTTCCACCGCTCGCGGCGGAGCTCGCAGACCTCGACGAGACTAGCGATCTGGCCCCGGAAGACAAAGCGAGGGCCGAGAGAGACCTGTCGTCGGTTGGAGGCGCGCGGTGAGCACTTCCGCCGAAAACGACACAGCAACAATCGGCGTGCGCCGGGCCCCGATCGAGGTTCGTCCGGCAATTGCCGCAAGGCGCCGCCCACTGCGTCAGAGGTTGCGGCTGCCCCTGATGGTCGCGGGCCCAGTCCTCGTGCTCCTCGTGGCGGGATACTGGTATCTGACCGGCGGTCGATACGTTTCAACCGACAATGCGTATGTGCAGGCGGCTCGGGTCGCGATCAGCACCGATGTTTCCGGCCGGGTCGTCGACGTCGAGGTCAAGGATAATCAGAAGGTCACCGCCGGCGAGGTGCTCTTTCGCCTGGATCCGCGCCCGTTCCGCATCGCCGCCGACGAAGCGAGGGCCCAGCTCGCCGCCGTCCGCTATCAAATTCATGCGCTGAAGGCGACGTACCACCAGAAACGGGCCGATGCGCGGGCAACAGAGGCCACATCAGACTATCAGCAACGCGAGTTCGAACGGCAGAAACGCCTGCTCGCTTCCGGCACCGCCTCCCAACAGCAATACGATCAGGCGAGGCAAGCCTATGAAACCGGGCGCCAGCAACTCGCCTCCAAGCAGCAAGATGTCGCGGTAGCCCTCGCCAATATCGGTGGCGACCCCGATCTTCCGCTTGAGCAGCACCCGATGGTGCAGCACGCACAAGCGGCCCTCGACCGAGCCGAGCTCAATCTTTCCTATACGGAAATCCACGCGCCAGAGAACGGGATCGTCACCAAGGTCGAGCAGCTTCAGGTCGGGGACTACGTCAACGCCGGAACGCCGTTGTTCTCGCTGATGTCGACCGACCACGTTTGGGTCGAGGCCAACTTCAAGGAAACCGAGCTCACCCACATGCGACCGGGCCAGCAGGCCACCGTCGAGGTCGACACCTATCCCGACATTGTCTTCGACGCCAAGGTCGAGAGCCTCAGCCCGGGCACCGGCTTGACCTTCTCGCTGTTGCCGGCGGAGAACGCGACTGGAAATTGGGTCAAGGTCGTCCAACGTTTGCCGGTGCGGCTCAGCCTCAAGAAGTTGGACGTGAACGCCCCGCTCCATGCCGGCCTCAGCGCGACCGTCGAGGTCGACACGCGCCATCGCCGGCCTTGGCTCGATCGGGTCGAGGGCATGTTCGCTTGGCTTACGGGTCCGACGACGCGAGCCGCGGAGCGGTGACCGATGAGCCGCGCGCCCCGGTCGCGAACCGGGGCGCAATCACTGTATCGATCATGTTGGCGACCTTCATGCAGGGGGTCGATACCACAATTGCAAACGTCGCGCTGCCGCACATGCAGGGCAGCCTTTCAGCTTCGCAAGACCAGATCGCCTGGGTCATAACCTCTTACATTGTCGCGGCGGCGATCATGACGCCGCTGACCGGTTGGCTCGCCGGCCGCTTCGGCATCAAACATGTGTTCCTGCTCTCGGTCGCGGGCTTCACCTTGGCTTCGGCTTTGTGCGGGATGGCGACGAGCCTCGCTCAGCTCGTGATCTATCGCCTGCTGCAAGGGATCTGCGGCGCGGCACTCGTCCCGCTGTCGCAAGCAGTGCTTCTGCAGATCAACCCACCACACCGACACGCCCACGCGATGGCGGTCTGGGGCATGGGGGTCATATTGGGCCCGATTATCGGCCCGGCCCTCGGCGGCTGGCTGACTGACGACTACAATTGGCGCTGGGTTTTCTACATTAATCTGCCGGTCGGGATTCTTGCTTCCCTCGGGATCCTGATCTTCATCCAAGAGACGCGACACGCCCACAGGGAAGCGTTCGACTTTTTCGGCTTCGCGACGCTGAGCCTGGCGATCGGCGCCTTGCAGATGCTGCTCGACCGCGGCGAGCTCAAGGATTGGTTCGGCTCGACCGAGATCTGGATCGAGGCGACAATCGCCGGGCTGTGCCTTTACCTCTTTGTCGTGCACACCGCGACCGCCACCGACCGCTCATTTCTCAACCGCGAAATGCTGAAAGACGCCAACTGCGTCATCGGCACCATCCTGATGTTCCTGATCGGGATGCCGCTCTACGGGACAATGACCTTATTGCCGACGATGCTGCAGGATCTGCTGAACTACCCGGTGATGACAACCGGGCTGATGACGGCGCCGCGCGGCATCGGCACGATGATAGCGATGTTCCTCGTTGCCCGTTTGACCGGTCGCATGGATATCAGGCTGATCATCCTCATCGGACTCGCGCTGACGGCAGTTGCAATGTGGCAGATGACCGGGTTTTCGCTCTATATGGGAATGGGCCCGATCATCTCTACTGGAATACTGCAAGGCTTTGGCCTCGGCTTTGTCTTCACGCCGCTGAGTATTGTAACTTTTTCGACCTTGCCTCGTCATCTCTTGACCCAAGGCACGGCGGTCTTCAGCCTGATGCGCAACATTGGCGGCAGCGTCGGCATCTCTATAGTCGTTGCTCTGCTTGCCCAGAACACGCAGATCGTCCACTCGCGGCTGATCGAGGGCTTGCGCCCAGACAATCCGCTGGCTCGCATGCCCTACATGGCGCCGCAGTTCAGCTTGACGGACCCTTCGGGCGTCGCCGCGCTGAACGCCGAGGCCACGCGGCAGGCGGCGATGGTTGCCTATATCAACGATTTCCAGCTGATGATGCTTCTTGTGGTCGTCTCTCTGCCGCTACTGATGTTGTTGCGCAATCCGCGTCCGACCCCCCAAGCGTTGGCCGCCGAGTGAGGCGCTGTCCAACACAGCCGCTCTAAATCGACGCGCGGAGATGGGCCTCGCAAGACAAGGTTTTGAGGCTGCGCATCTTGCAGCGACTCGCCCGCATCGCTGAAGAGGGGGACGAGCCGACCGCGGCGGATGTCCGGCACCAAGTGTCGGGCCCCGCCCCGTTAGCTGAGCGAAGCGACGATCTCGCGGTAAGCCGCCTCCGGGAAAGCCTTCAGCGTTTTCGTCCGCACGCTGCCAAGCATTCCCAGCATCAAGCTGAAGCGAGCGGCGACGGCATCGTCCGGGGCTTCGTAAATGCCGACGAGATCGTATTCCCCCAGCGTCATGAAGACGGCCTTGAACTCGCCTCCCATGTCGAATAACGCTTTTTTTGCCGTCTCGAGGCGCCGGGGCGAGTCTTTGACCTTCTGGGCGCCCTGGTCGGTCCAATTAGCGAGCATGATATAGGTAGGCACCGCGCTCCTCCCTCGGTTCGTTGTCTCAAGCTTCTTGGTCGGCGGCGAGGCGATCAATCTTCGCCGCCATGATGAAATCATTCTCGTGCAAACCTTTAATCTTCTTGGTACGAAGCGACACCGTCGCATAACCCCAACCGAAGCTGATGTCGGGATGGTGCCCTTCGGTTTCGGCGAGCGCGGCGACTTGTCTCACAAATTCGAAGGCGCCGCCGAAATTCTTGAAACGGTACGTCCGCTCAATCCGTTTCGCGTCGTCGAGTAGTTCCCATTGCGGCGCTTGCGTGCGATAGGTGTCGGCCTCCTCTCGGGTCAGCGGCGGGATGCCGCCGCGGCAAGGCGTGCAACTCTTCTCGGCTAGTGTTAGTGGCATGCTGTGAGCTCCTCAATTTGGACCACGATATCACGAGATGCGGCTTGCCATGCCGCGAATGCGTCGCTTGGAGAACCGCTCGGATGACAGTTTGGTCTCATCATCTTCGCCTTGCTGTGATCCTCTTGGCGATAGTCAAGCTAGCGGGCTTCGGGGTTGTGGCCGCGGCGCCGACCGGAAGCTTGCAGGTCGTGCTCGCGGCCGGCGACGACAGCGAACCGGTGTTTGACAATGCCGCTCGTGAAATGAGCCAGCGCCTGATCGCAAGCGGCGTGCCGGCTAACGATATCCACCGCTTCAGCGCCAACCTCGCCGAGCTCGGCAGCGATGTCGAGCCAGCCTATGCCGATGTTCTGCTGCGCCGCATCGCCGATCTGCCGGCGCAAGCGGGCGACCAGTGCCTCATATTCCTGACCTCGCACGGCGAGCGCGGCGCGGGGTTGTGGCTCGCCCGGTCAAACCGAGCGCTGAACCCTGACGAGCTTGCCCGCGCATTGTCACGCGGATGCGCGGCGGTCCCTACTATTGTCATCGTCTCCGCGTGCTACAGCGGCAGCTTTGCTACCGGAAGGATGGCAAAGCCCAACCGCGTCATCCTGACCGCCGCCCGGGGAGACCGTCCATCCTTCGGCTGTCATGCCCATCGCACATACAATTTCTTCGACGAGTGCTTGCTCGGAGTGCTGCCGCAATCAACAAACTGGCACCGAGTGTTCGACGGGGCCAATCGATGCGTGCGCCGAATGGAGCATGCGCTTGATGTGCAGCCGTCGGAGCCTCAGGCCTATTTCGGCTCGAGGGTTACCAGTCTCAAGGTTGGGTTCTAACGCATTGTGGCAGGTTCATTGGCGGTCAATGGAGGACAACAATCGGAACGTTGCCTTGCCGTTTGGTGATATTGACCGACACATCGCTGCCGGAGCGACGCAACAGGATGTCCGCCCCACCCAGCCTTGCCTTCAGCCCGCGCAGATGCAATTCGTCCAGAAACTCCGGCAAGGCCGGCTGGTCGAACCGGATCTCGTCCCCATCGTGATCAAAACTCAACCCAAGGCTTGCCTGTACCAGCGCGAAGACCGTAGCGCTCGCCCAAGCTTGCGGCGCGCAGGCGACGGGATAAAGCGTCGGCGCTGTCAGCTGCCGCCACGCGAACCCGCAGAACAATTCCGGAAGCCGCCGCAGATCCATGTAGCTTGCGGCTTCGAAGAGACCCTGGAAGATCCGCCGCACGCCGGGTTTCAGCCCGTAGCGGGCAAGACCCAACGCGATCACAGCATTGTCATGCGGCCAGACCGAGCCGTTATGATAGGAGACTGGGTTGTAGCGCGCGGCGGATCGCGCGACCGTTCGGACTCCCCATCCCGAAAAGCAGGCCTTGTCGAGAAGAGTGTCGGCGACGCGCCGGGCGCGCGCCGGATCGGCGATCCCGGTCAGCAACGCGTGCCCGGCGTTGGATGAGATAACTCGGCACGGCCGCTTGGCGCCGTCGAGCGCGAGCGCATAGATGGAAAGATCGTCGCACCAGAACGACGCTTCGAACTGCTCACGCAGCCTGTCCGCTTGCATCGAGAGCGCAGCGGCGGTCGCTGAATGGCCGAGCGCCGAAGCGAGAATGGCGGCATGCCGCTTCGCGCCATATACATAGGCCTGAACCTCGCATAGCGCGATCGGACCTTCGGCGGTTCGGCCATCCTCGTGAAAGATTGCGTCGTGTGAATCCTTCCACCCCTGGTTCACCAACCCGTCGGCGTTTTTGCGGTGATACTCGATAAAGCCGTCGCCGTCGCCATCACCAAAGGTGTCAATCCAGCGGAGCGCAGCTTCGACATTCGGCCACAACCCGCGGACCGTATCGATATCCCCAGTACGTTTGAAGTATTCTCCCAGCAACAAAACAAAAAGCGGCGTCGCATCGACGCTGCCGTAATACCGGGCGAATGGAACCTCGCGCAACCGCGCCATCTCGCCGTCTCGCATTTCATGAAGGATTTTTCCCGGCTCGGCATCGCGCTCCGCATCGAATTCGGTTGCTTGCGTCGCCGCGAGAAAATGCAGCACGCCCTTGGCGATCGACGGATCCACCCAAAGGGTGAACAGAGCAGTCAGAATGCCGTCGCGGCCAAAGGGCGTGCTGAACCAAGGGATCCCGGCAAAAGGGTAAGGCCCGAAAGCAGTTTCGGTCAGCAGCATGTAAAGATCGGCGACCGAGCGGCGGGCGAACTCGTTGAACAGCGAGTTTGAGCTGTCGAGGCTGGCCGCCCTTCCGCTCGTCGCTCTGAGTGCGCGGCGCGCGGCACGAAGCGAGCTGTAAAACTGCCGGCCGACACCGGATTTCTGCTCGCCGTCGTCCCGGCAGGCAATCCGCAGGACAGATCGCAGCGCCCGACCCGGCCCGAGAGAGATCCCATAGAGGGCACTCGCGGTATCGAGGTTTGTCGGCACCGGTTCGAATTCGAGGTTAGTGACCCTCGCGACGCCGTCAAGCCCGAGATACCGCAGCGCGACCGCTGAAGCCGACCGGCGTTCCGCCGAGATCTGGCCGCGCCGCCCTCGCCTTTCCCCCCTAACTTCAAACAGATCGGCAAAATCGGCGCCGAACCCGATCTCCAGGGTCAAAAAATGATCCCTGACATCGAAGTTATGTATAAGAAATCGTTCGAAGTACGCATTCTGCCAAATGTATTTGAGTCGATTTACATGGATCAACTCGCCACGCAGCGCGACTCCTGCGCGGGATCGCAACTCAGGATTGGTTAGATCAACCGTCAGCACTGCGTTGTCCTCCTGCACATTCGAACTGAGCAGGAGGAGCGGGGCTCCGTTTACGCGCAGTTCGAGACGTGACAGGAACCGCGTATCATGAAGATAGATGCCATCGGAATTCCCCGCCCCAGCAACGATGTCGCCGCGCCGGTCGAACACTCCAAAAGTATAGCCCGACTTGAGCGTGCACGGTCGGCGTTCCTGAAAGGAGACGTTCGACTCGATATAGAACGGTGAAGCCTCCTCGCCGCCGCGATCCGGAGGCGCGGGCATACCCCGGGCGCTGATATTGTCGCCGATCAGGCCGCGTCTCGCGCCGGCTGGTCCATTGTGCTGGCGAGCACGAGTGCATTGCCCGTAGCGTGGTTCAGCGCGCCTTCATAAAGCGCGACATAATCCCGCGCCATCCGCTGGGCCGAGAAGCGTTCCTCGAACCGACCCCGAATTCTCTTGCGGTCCAGCGCCAGTGCACGCGGAAGCGCCGCAAGCGCGTCATCGGCGCTGTCAACAAGAAAGCCGGTAACGCCCTCGTCGATCACCTCAGGTACGGCCCCCCGCCTGAAACCAATCACCGGCGTGCCATTTGCCATCGCCTCTATCATCACCAGGCCAAATGGTTCGGGCCAGTCGATGGGGAACAACAATGCCATCGCTTCGCCTAAGAATATACCCTTTTCTCGATCACCAATCTCACCGATAAAGTCGATTCCTGGAGCCTTTAACAACCGTTTTATATTTGAATTATAATACTCGCGATCGGCGTTGTCGACCTTGGCGGCGATTTTCAATGGGATGCCCGCTCGCTGTGCGATCGCGATCGCGCGCTCAACGCCCTTCTCCGGACTGATTCGCCCAATAAAGGCCAGATAGCCGCCGTTCCCCCGGCCGGTACGATATAGGCCGACGGGCAGCCCATGATAAACGGTGGCCCGCCAGTCGGCGAAGGACAAGGGACGGCGCTGAGCATCCGAGATCGACACGAGCGGCATCATCGGGAACTCGCGAAATAGCGGCGGCAGGTCGGGCAGATCCAGCCGGCCATGAGCGGTCGTCAGGGTCTTGCTCCAGAGCGGCGCGAATAGCGGGAAATGCAGAAAATCACAATGGAAATGGATGATGTCGAAAGCATCCGCGCTGCGGGCCACCCTGTTGATCAGCACCAAATGATGGGGAAGCCCGTCCTTGCACTTGGGATCAAGACGGAGCGCCTGATCGCAGGGCGCCCGCAGGGCAGCATTGGTCTGAGAATCGCCAGCGGCGAATAACGTCACCTCATGGCCCAGCCGTACCAGCTCCTCGGTCAGATACGAAACCACACGCTCCGTACCCCCGTACAGCTGAGGCGGGCAGCTCTCAAATAACGGTGCAACCTGCGCGATCCGCATTTTTCAAAGATCCTAGCTTGTTTCCTTTTGAATAAATTCCAACCCCGAAGAGCTTGTGCTCCTCTTGACTACGATCGCTTCTTCGGCGGCCGAGATTTAAACCGAGTTAAAGGGCTGGAAGTTCCGTTCGATAGAAATGGCCCGATATGAACTTTGCGAAGCAGCGCCAAGTGAAGTGCAATCGGCTGCTGCCGTTATCCTACTCCCACTTTTCTTTGAAAGGCCGTCCAGACGGCGCCATTGCCAAGGTGCGAGATCAATGCTCCTCATAACCACATCCTCCAACGAGCAACATGGGTACAAGGCACGCCGGACCGAAGCGGCGCGTGCCAGCTCTCCTGACCAGAGAGCCGTGCCTTTCAATCTGGGGTCTTTTTAACCAACTATCAAGTGATTGGTGAACGCTTACCTTTTGTTTCTATTCGGTTTTTTAAACAGGCGCGAACACGTCGGCAACCGCGCCGCGGCAAGCCTTGAACCGCGCCGTGGCGCGACTAGATCGATAGCGTGCCGGATGCCGATTAATGGGTCACGGCAGGGAATGGTGGTCGGACTATAAATGGTCGGCCCGCAATCATATCGCTTCGCGTGAGGATGTGATCCGTGATCATCCAAATCTCGCCTCCTGCGAACGATTTTGCCGTGGCGCTGTTAGCGTCGCGAAGGCGCCCCAGCCTTGTTCCCGCGTGCCGCGCTGGTCGCGCCTCCGGATACTTCGACAAGGCGAACATGCAGAGAGGTGAACCATGGCGCTTTCAGATTTTCCCCGTATGGGATTCGATCCGTTCCTCGAGCTTCGGCGAATGCAGAGCGAGATGAATCGCTTGTTTTCGGGGTACGGCATGGCGACGTCGCGCGATTTTCCGCCAATCAACATCTGGCTCGGCGACAATAGCGTGGTGGTGACGGCAGAACTGCCGGGCGTGACACGCGACGATGTGGCGCTCAATTTACAGGATGATGTGCTGACTCTCGAGGGCAGGCGGCAACCAAAACAACAGCAGGAAAACCTGAACTGGCAACGGCGCGAGCGCTCCTATGGCAGTTTCTCGCGGGTCGTTCAGCTGCCTTTCCGGATCGACCCGGACAAGGTCCAAGCGCGCTTCAATAACGGCGTCCTCGAGGTTGAGTTGGAGAGGCTGGAGGCTGACCGGCCCAGGAAAATCGAGATCCGCGGCGTTTCATCCTAGTAGAGGGATTACAATCATGGCTCAGGAAGTCAGAACCACCGATCAACACACGCCAGCCCCGACCGGAAGCGGAGAGCGGACAGCAAATCGCCCAGTGTTTGTTCCGCCGAGCGATATCTATGAGACCAACGACAGTATCGTCGTGCTCGCCGAGATGCCGGGTGTCGGCCCCGATGGCATCGACATTACGCTCGAGCGGCGGGTGCTGACGATCCGCGGTCATGGTGCCGGCAACGACCATCGCGAATACCAGCGGGTTTACAGTGAGTATACCGATGGCGATTACGAACGGGTCTTCACGCTGTCGGACAACATTGATCGCGATCGGATCGAGGCGACTCTCCAAGACGGCGTTTTGCACCTCGTGCTGCCCAAAGCAGAAACCGCGAAACCGAGACGGATCAATCTTAAGGCTTCGTGAGGATCCGCGTTGCTCCGCTGTACAGAGGGTCTAGCATAGAGCCGCATCTACCACAGCGGGTAAATGTTCTCGGTTTCGCGCTCGGATTCGGGCCGTCGCGGCCTTCTGATGCGCGTGACGGCTCCGATCCCCAGCACGGCCGACGCCAACCCCAACAAGATCCACCACTCCATGCTTATGCCTCCTCAATAATCGGTTGGAAGACCCTGTCGACCGCCTGCACGGCCGCACAGACCGCAGGCAGCATTGCCTCGGCTACCATCGTGTTTCCGGTCTCGGACAAGTGATAGAGGTCGATGTAGACAGGCTCCCTGTGTTCATCAAAAAGCGCCGACAGATCGAAAGTATCAAGCGCCCCGGCGAGTTCGGGACGATTACGGCGCTCGGCGATGATTGCCTCGTACAGCGTCCGGCGCCGTGCGGGATCCGTGGTGTAGTCATTCTCCCAGCGTTGCTCGTCCGGTGTCCTGAATCGCTTGGTGGTAATCACCGGCTGCCAGAAAAATATCGGACGGAAACGGTATTCGCGGGCCAATAAGCGCACCAGGCGCAGATTGGCCGCGTAGACCGAAATTACCTCCGCAGCTAAGCGGAACAGGTCGACGCGAGAGAGGTCCACGTCACCGGCGGGCATCGGGCCCCGCAGCGGGAGGGCCGTCAGCGCCCGCAATCGGCGCAAGGTACGAGGCGCCGCTGACATGATCGCCGCAGTGATCAGCGCAACGCGGCGCTCGGGATGCAACAGGTTGAACTCGGCGCGCCGGCGCACCTCGTTGAACAGTGCGTCCGCCCGGCCGGTTTGTTCAGCACAGGCCATCTCATTGATGCCGTGGTAAAAAACCGCGATGTCAAACTGCTCTCCTGATTTGAGCAATTGCAGCAGCGTGATCAGCTCCTGCGTACTGTTATGGCCTAGCTGACCGTAGTTCGTCACTGCTGCGCGATGCCCTAGTTCTTCAAGGCGGCGGGCAAGCACCGCCGGGATCGTCTGCCCGTCGCGCGCGCCCATTCCCATCATCGTCGAGCCGCCAAAGCACAGAATGCGGACTGCCTTTGTGTTGCGAGCAGCACTGCCGGGGGTGTGCCGAAGCCCTTGGTGGCCGATGGTCAGGTATTTGCCCGTGACCGGACGCTGCCACCATTCGACATAAGGTCTCCACTCGACCCGTACGGAGCGGTGGAACTCGCTGAAATATCCTTTCGACCAGTCAGCGCCGCCGTATGCGTCGGCCGCCGCACTGCGATCGGGACGGGTCGGCTGTCGATAACGCAACCATCGGCCCGCGCGGCGCCAGGCTTCGAACCCGAACTCGACGATGATGACCAACAACAACAGCAATCCGACGACGTGCCAGAGGGCGACGATCAGTCTGCCGATCATTCCCCACATTGCTTCGCCGTATCGCTAAAAGCTATCGTCGGCCGGAGGCTGGCCACACAGCACCCGGCTCTCGCTGAAGCGCAAGGAAGTTTCGATTGTCCCGCCATCGAGGCGATCCAGCCGGAACAACTGCGTCTTTTGCTCCCGGCCGGCAAGGTGCATCACGCCGATCACCTCATGTGGCGCGTATGGTTCGACAAACAGGCCGCGCGCGGCATCAAACGCGGGCGGCGCATCCCCGGGCATCCAATTGCAATAGGCCGGGAGGAAATTGACGGGCAAGTGTTCGGCGAAGATCGCATAATTGAGAGCGACCTGCTCGACAAAAAAGAACTGCGTCCGCTGCAGTACCTTCGCCAAGATACTAGCCCAGACGTCCCAGTGAGGGGCGTCGCGATGCAGAGCAAAGACCCCGCAATTGACCATTGGATTACGGCCCAGCCTGTCAGCGATACGCCAACCGAAAGCCTCGCGGTAATTCTTCCACGCCAATGTCCAGCCAAAGAGCTTCGGCCGTTTATAATGACGCTTGTAGGCTCGGTCGATCTCCGGGGTAATCGCCAGCTTGTCCCGTCCGGCCGCCTGCACATAGAGATCAATTGCTCTGCTGTCCTGAAGCCAAGCATCCGCATCGATCCAAAGATACATCTCGTATCCCGGAAAATGCCGCCGCAGGAACGGGCGGGCAACCTGCGCCTTCAGAGTTTCAGGGGTACGCTCGCGACCCGGAAAATCGAGATCCCACGCCGGCCGCACGATATGGTCGACCCGCAGGGACAACCATTCGCGATGTTCCGGCTGGAGGCCGAAATCGAGAACCCCGATCGCCAATTCGCGGCGCTGGGCGCGAACCGATAGAATGGTGTCCCGCAACAGCGGAAAGTAATGGCGATCGGCGCCGCTCGCGATTAACAGCCGGGCGGAATTTGGTTGTTCGGACAACGAGCGCCGGGGCGGTTCTTACAAAACTCTCAAGGTACGAGACGATAGCCGCCGGGCTCGGTCACCAGGATCTCGGCACGCGCCGGATCTCGCTCGATCTTTTGGCGAAGTCGGTAGACATGGGTCTCCAGGGTATGGGTCGTCACCCCCGCATTGTAGCCCCACACTTCTCCCAACAGCGTGTCGCGGCCGATCGCCTGGTCGCCGGCACGATAGAGGTATTTGAGGATGGCTGTCTCCTTTTCGGTCAATCTGACCTTCTTGCGGCCGCGCGCATCCAGCAACAGCTTGGCGCTGGGGCGGAACGTGTAGGGGCCGATCGTCAGCACCGCATCATCGCTGTGCTCGCTCTGGCGCAAATGCGCGCGTAGCCTCGCCAAGAGGACGCTCAGCCGGAACGGCTTCGTCACATAGTCGTCGGCACCCGAATCGAGCCCGAGGACGGTATCGGCATCGCTGTCGGCACCCGTCAGCATGACGATCGGCACCTGCACCCCCGCGCGACGCAGCGAGCGGCAGAGCTCTCGCCCGTCCATATCGGGCAAGCCGATATCGAGTAAAATCGCGTCGAAACGTTCCGCTCTAGCGATTTCCAGCGCCCGCGCAGCGGTGTCACACTCGGTGCTGACAAACTCTTCATTAAGTTCGAGCTGTTCGGCGAGCGACTGTCGCAACGCGCTGTCGTCGTCAACTATCAGGATCTTGCGAGCAGCCCTCATCGCCATTCCTGCCGCCTGCGAGGGCAGCGCAACACTGCTACTCGCGCTCGGGCGGAGTCGCCGGAAACCGGTGATTATCCGCAAAATCCGCTGGTTTTATCCCCGACAGCGGGACCTGCAAGCTACACGATTTGGCGCAGTGCTGCCAGCTTTAGCCGCCCTAAGGCTGGGGTTCGCTGTTAACCAGCCGGTCCACCGCCCTTTCCCATTGCTCGGTAGCGCACGGCCATCCGCGTAGATGCGCCCCGGCGATGCGCGAGCCTGCAGCCAGTCGCGCGGCGAGCGCGCGATCGACGAGAACCTGCCGCAGAGCCCGCGCCAAGGCGGCCACGTTCCCGGGAGGCACGAGCAGTCCGGCGGTGCGGGGGACGGTTTCCGGTATGGCCCCCGCGGTCGTCGCGATTATCGGCAATCCGTGTGCCATCGCCTCGGCATAGGCCATGCCATAGCCCTCGTGAAACGACGGCAAGACGAATATATCCGCCGCCCGGTAGGCGTGGGTCATCCGTTCAGGCGACCATTCGCCGGCGAGTGTGATGCGCCGGTTCAAGCCCGCCGCCGATATCATTCGCCGGACTGTTCGCGTCGTCGGCGGATCGCGATCGAGCGCGCCGACGCAAAGGAGGCTCCAGTCGAGGGTGTGGAGTCGCCGCAGCGCCTCAACGAGCACGCGATGGCCTTTGCGCGGGATCAGGCTGGCGACGCACAGCAAGGCTCCGGCCGGGCGACGAAGCTGCTGCCGATATGCTGCGGGCTTGGCAATGCCGGGGGGGATAACGGCGATCCGCTCCGGCGACACGCCATATCGCTCGACTGCCGCGGCCGTTCGCCGGCTTGGGCAGAGCACGCCGCGAAACCGCGGCAACAACGCAGCCTCCAAGGCCGCAAGCCGCTCCGCATCCCGCCGAGAAAGGCCGGTCTCTTCCGCCAGGGGGTGATGCACCAGGGCGAGAAGCTTTAGGCGTCGTTCTTGGTCGGCGATCGCCTGTTCAACCCCGGGGAAAGCGAGGGCATCGACAACCGTCGGCGTGCCATCGGCAACCGATGCGAGGGTCCGCCCGTCCGCCTCAAACCCGAGCTCGATTACCTCGACGTCGCGCCCTCGGCTTCGTAATCCGTCGACGACGTGGCGGTCGTAAAGATACCCGCCGGTAAGCTGATCGAGGCGGCCCGGGACGACGAAAACGAGCCCCGTCATCCAAGCGGGGCATCATAGGCGGCCCAAGCCGTCGGTGTCTCCCGCAGCACGATCTTGAGGCTGATAATGTCGGCCGACCCAAGCGCACCCTCCTTGATCCGCCGCGACAGCCGCCGATGGATCTCGCCAGCGAGAAATTCAGTCGTTGTGTTTCGTCCGCGGAATTCCGCTATATCGTCGAGATTTTGATAATCGAAATCCGCAACTACGCCCTTCAGCAGATCAAGAGCCCGGCCGATGTCGCAGATGATACCGTCGGCGTCGAGCGTCGCGCGCCGCAGCGTGGCTTCGACCACATAGGTGGCGCCGTGAAGACCCTGCGCCGGTCCGAAAACCTGTCCGACGAGACTGTGGGCGGCCATGAAATGATGACTGACTGTGAGGCTGTACATGGCGCTCGCCATATTCGAGTTTCGCGATGGTCTTCAATCATAGCGGATCGTATGACACAGCGTGCCGGCGGGCGAGCCCGCAATACGAGGCATCAGCGCCGGCAGATCGCAAAAGCGGCTTTCCCCGGAAAGAAGAACCTCGAACATCGGGTCGCGCAGCAGCGACAGCGCGAGCCCCAACCGGCGCCGGCGCGACCACCGATGATGCCTTCCGGCGGGTACTGTGCCGACCTGGGAAGACCGCAACGTCAGACGTCGTGAATGAAAAGCGCCGCCAAGGGCAACCGGCACGATCCGACCGCCATACCAGCTCATCTCGACGATAGTAGCCTCCAATCCGGCAACCGCGAGCGCCGTGGCGAGCCCTTCCGCGGTGCCGCTTGCATGAAAGACGATATCCGCTTCGGCGCGCGCCTGCTGCGGGGCCGCAAACCGGCAACCCAAAGCCATTGCGACGCCTTCGCGGCTTCGATCGATGTCGATCAGCTCGACCTCGGCGCCGGGGAGCTTCGCCGCGAGGGCGCCCATCAAGCAGCCGACCACGCCGGCACCAACGACGGAGATCCGGTCTCCCGGACCCGGCAAGCCGTCCCACAACCCATTAACCGCCGTCTCCATATTCGCGGCAAGGGTCGCGCGCCGGTCCGAAACAGCCTCAGGCACGTCGATCACAGCGTCTTCGGCCACCACAAAGCGATCTTGATGCGGATGCAAGCAAAACACGCGGCGCCCGAGATTTCCGGGGGAGCCGTCTTCGACAACGCCTATCGCGGAATAGCCGTATTTGACCGGCCCGGCAAAATCCCCCTCCTGGAATGGGCAGCGCATCCGCTGCCATTCCCCTTCGGGCACCTCCCCGCGAAACACGAGACTCTCCGTACCCCTGCTGACTGCGCTGAAGAGTGTCCGGACCAGCAACTCACCCGCTTGCGGGGAGCGCAAAGGCTGCGACCTAATCTCGCTGCGGCCGGGCGCCACAATCCAATACGCCTGAGCTTCTCGCATAGAAATCAAGATCGAGCGCTGCTTCTGCCCGTCGCATGGAATTTTTGCCACGGGGGAAACGTCTGATAGGCGGTTGCTTCGCCGTCGAGTTCCGCCACGGCACGATTGCGAGATACACCGAACGCCGTGCAATGTCGACCCGGACTGCGCCGCTTCTCTCATCCCCCGCTTCCTTGATGCGCGAGGCGCGTTCGGTCTCCACTCGCTCGCTCGGCTTCGCCGTGGCGGCCGCCGCCGTCCCGGTTCTCGGCGGCGCCGTGGGGACCCTCGGCGCTCTAGGCGGTCTGCTCCTATTTGCCGCTTTGCTGTTCGCCGTAGAGCGCGGGCTCGCGGCGGACCATCCGCATCCCCGGCTGGGTGCGGCCAATCGGATCACGCTGTTTCGGGCAGGGATCGCCTGTCTGATTGCTGCTCGGGCCATTGATCCGAACCCACTCGGCCCTCCGGAACGCTGGCTGCTCTCAGCGATTGCCGGGGGGGCCCTGCTGCTCGACGCCGCGGACGGCTGGGCGGCCCGCCGTCAGCAAATGGCGTCCGTCTTTGGTGCGCGTTTCGATATGGAGGTCGACGCCTTCGCCATCTTGGTTCTGGCGGCGACAGTCGCAAAGGCGGGAGCGGCACCTTGGTGGGTGCTCGCAATCGGCGCAATGCGCTATCTCTATTTCGCCGCGGGACGGGTTTTTCCTCTCCTGCGGAGGGCTATGCCGGTTCGCCCCTTTGCGGATCGGCGCCGCAAGACGATCGCCGTCATCCAGAGCGTCGCCCTGATCATCGCGCTCGTTCCTGCCACCTCTTCGAGCTGGGCTGCGGGCTTTTGCGCTGTCGCGCTCGGCCTCCTCGCCTATTCCTTTGCGGCCGATATTGTGTTGCTGCTGTCGACGGGCGCGCGTAAGTCAGTGCAAATAGGGTTGCCGAAGAAGCGGTTCGCGCACCATATGGTGAGCGGCGCGAAGGAGATAGAGTGTGCTCGAGTCTACGACCAGTGACGCGAAGCGCGACCAACCCGCGCGAGCGCAGCAGGACACCGTGCACGACCTTGGGCAGGCCATCACGGCATTGCGCCGCGGGGAACCAGTACTGATCCGGGATGATCGCATCAGCGTCTTTGCCGTCGCCGCCGAGCTTGCCACCGAAGAAAACCTGCTGCGGCTGCGCGAGATTTCTCAGGCGCCGGCGCGCGTTGTCCTGACCCGCCGCCGCGCCGTAGCGCTCGGACTTGCGCCGCGCGACGAATTGTCGGGGGCTCTGACAATCTCCGTCTCTTCGGAATTGCCGGCCGCGGTAATTCGCAACCTGGCCGACCCCGCGGCATCGCTTGGCGCCGACCCGCCCGGCTTCGGGCCCAAGCCGGTGGCCGCCAGAAGCGGCGCGCTTGCCGCGGTCGCGCTGGCGAAGCTCGCCTCGCTGCTGCCGGCTGCGCTTGTTCTTCGCGCCGGCCCGGATGAAGTCTCCCTCGCCATGAACCGCGGCGACGTTGCCCTGGTCGATGCAACCGCGGTCTTCAGGCGCGACGCAGCGACGGCGGGGTTGGAGCGGGTCGCAGAGGCGAGAGTCCCGCTCGCGGATACCGAAAATGCCCGCCTGATCGCATTCCGCCCGCGGGACGGCGGGCTCGAACATCTCGCGATCCTGATCGGCCGGCCCGATCCGACGGCGCCGGTTCTGGCGCGCCTTCATTCGGAATGCTTCACCGGGGATTTGCTTGCCAGCCTGCGTTGCGACTGCGGCGACCAATTGCGCGGTGGCATCGCCGCCATCGCGCAGGCCGGCGGCGGGGTTTTGCTCTATCTCGCGCAGGAGGGGCGGGGCATCGGCCTCGTCAACAAGCTCAGGGCCTATCGGTTGCAGGATGCCGGGTTCGATACGCTTGACGCGAATGAGCAGCTCGGCTTCGACGTGGACGAGCGGGTATATTCACCGGCGGCAGAGATGTTGCGCCAGCTGGGGTTCGGGATCGTGCGCCTGCTGACCAACAACCCCGAAAAAGTTGCCGCGCTCGAGCGCTATGGCATCCGCGTCGCCGAACGCGTGCCCCACGTTTTTCCTTCCAACGGCCACAACGCGCGTTATCTGATGACAAAGGCCACGCGCAGCGGCCATTTCCTCTGATCGAGCGCCTACGCCCTCTTTTGGGCGCGGCGTTTAGTGTTCGACGCCGCGCGCGCCAAAGATAGCGGTGCCGACACGCACATGAGTCGCGCCGAAGCGGATCGCCTTTTCGAAATCGGCGCTCATCCCCATGCTGAGGGTAGTTAAGCCATTGCGCCGCGCGATTTCGCGCAGCAGAGCGAAATGCAGCGCCGGTTCATCATCCAGCGGCGGAACGCACATCAGGCCGATGATCGGCAGGCCAAGGCGATCACGGCATTCCGCGATGAACCGATCCGCCTCGGCCGGCATGATTCCGGCCTTTTGTGGTTCCTCTCCGGTATTGACCTCGATCAGGCATGGTGGCCGGCGGCCGCTGTGCTCCATTTCCTTCGCCAGGGCCTCGGCAAGCCGCGGCCGGTCGACGCTCTCGATCACATTGAACATGGCTAAGGCGTCGCGCACCTTGTTGGTCTGCAGCGGCCCGATCAAGTGCAGAGTTAGGTCGGGAAATCTGACGCGCAGTTCCGGATATTTGCCTTGCGCTTCCTGGACGCGATTCTCGCCAAAGATACGGTGGCCCGCGAGCAGCGCCTCGGATACGGCCAGGGCGGAGTGGGTCTTGCTGACCGCGACGAGCTCCACACTCTCCGGCGACCGGCCCGCCGCGTCTGCCGCAGCTGCGATTTTTCGTCGGACGGCGGCCAGATTGGCCGCGATAACCCCTTCCATAGCTGCTCCATTCCTGGCAAACATCGAGGATGGTGCCTGTTCATTACCGCGCCTCGACCGCGTTTGCTGCAAGCTTTTCCGTAATCCTCGCGGCGTGTACCGCGAGCCCCCCGGCGCGGCAACCCGAGCAGGCCCAGCAGCCGGGGCAGGCGCAACACGCCGCGGCGAGCGCGCCCGAGGAGATCGATACCGAAGCCAATATCCTGACGGTTCTCGGCCTTGCAGAAAAGGAATCGGTCAAGCAGCCCGGGCCTGAGACTGGCAGAACGGTCAGCCCAATTCTGTGGCAGGCAGCGCATGACAC
>JBJMQW010000200.1:0-18488 GCA_045802495.1 Allostellaceae bacterium
CCCCGCCCATGCGTCAGCATGGTCGACAAATCCTTTCAAAATATGGGTCCGAACCTCGCCGAGGTTCGGCAGACTCAAGGAGGAAACGTGGCTCGACCCCGCGCTGCCGACGATTTTGCGACGATCCGCGCCCGCATGGAAGAACTGCGCCGCGAGCGCGCGCAGATCTCTACCAAGGATCCGCGCGACACCGGGGAGAACACTTCGGGAGGCCGTAGCCTGCTGAGGGCGACCGAAGTCCGCCAACGCCTCGAACAAGAACGCGGGCCTGCAGGATCATCGGCCCGGCGTTACGGATCGGGGCGATAGCAGGGCCCTTTCCGATGCACTGCGGCAGGTGGTGGACAACCCTGCCGGTACCGCACAGTCTCGATGTCATCGGCGGCTGTCGCGTAGGGCTTGGTGATCCGTGCCCGCTTCTATCTTCGACACGGCGGGACTGTGGCCCATCGTCGCCCTGTCGCTGGGCGTCAGCCTGTCTGCCACGCTTCTGGCAAGTCTGGCAGGCGCATCGCTCGGCGCAGCGCTTGCGATATGCTCCTTCCCCGGCCGTCACGCCCTGGTCATTTTGACCAATGCGTCTCTCGGGCTGCCGCCGGTTGTCGTTGGCCTTGCCCTCTACCTGTTGTTGTCGCGCTCCGGGCCGCTTGGCTTGTTGGGGTTGCTTTTCACTCCCGGAGCCATGGTGCTGGCCCAATTCGTCCTCGCGACGCCGATCGTGACGGCTTTCGTGCACCGGGCCGTCGAGACGGCATGGGTGCAGTATGGCGGCGCCCTGATGGTCGATGGCGCGTCGCGGTTGCGCGGTTCCCCATCTCCTGGCTGCGGAACGGGTGCAAATTCTGACCGCCATCCTCGCCGGGTTCGGCCGCACTGTTTCCGAAGTCGGCGCGATCTTGATAGTCGGCGGCAATATTGCCGGTTATACGCGCACGATGACCACGGCGATCGTGCTCGAGACGAGCAAGGGAAATTTGCAGCTCGCGCTCGGCCTAGGCTGTGTCCTGCTTGGCGTCAGCATCACGGTCAGCGCGATGATGTTCGCACTCGGCATGAGAGGAGATCGAGGATGGTGAGAAGAGGGGCTGCCCTGGTCGGCGCGCTGGCCATCGCCTTCTTCGGCGCCGTCACCCAGGCGGACGACACGCGTTCGATTAGGCTGGCTTCGACCACGTCGGTCGAGAATTCGGGGCTTCTCGGCCAGATTCTTCCAAACTTTACAAAAGAGACCGGCATCGAGGTGCATGTCCTCGCGCAAGGCACCGGCCAAGCCCTGGCGACGGCGGCGCGTGGCGATGCCGATCTTGTGCTGGTGCACGATCCCGAGGCCGAAGAGAAATTTATTGCCGAAGGCCATGGCGTTGATCGCCGACAGATCGCGTGGAACGATTTCATCGTGGTCGGCCCGCGCTCGGACCCGGCGCATGTCGGCGGCGGCCGCGACGCGGTCGCGGCGTTTTCGGCTATCGCCGAAGCTCGTGCGCCATTCGTCTCACGCGGTGACAAGAGCGGCACCGACGCCCTTGAAAAGCGGCTTTGGCGCGCGGCCGAAACCGATCCGGCCAAAGCCGGCGGCGGCGCGTGGTATCGCGATATCGGCGGGGGGATGGGCGCGGCGCTCAACACAGCCTCGGCGATGGGCGCCTATACATTGTCCGATCGAGGCACTTGGCTCAGCTTTGGCAACAAAGGCGATTTGACCGTGCTCGTCGAGGGCGACCCGCGTTTGCTGAACCGCTATGATGTGATCCTGCTCGACCCAAAGAAGCACCCTGAGGCCAAGCACCAGCCTGCCCGCCGCTTCGCCGACTGGCTCGCCTCGCCCGACGGCCAAGCCGCGATTGGCGCCTATAAGGTCAAGAGCGAGCAATTGTTCCACCCCTCGGCCGCCGCGCCGAAATAACGGAGGGCCGGATGACACCACGACAAAAGCTGCGGGCGCTGATCGATCGCCGCGGCTATACGATGGCCCCCGGAGCCTACGACACCTTGACGGCGCGGCTGGTCGAGCAGGCCGGGTTCGAGGCGGTCTACCTGACCGGCGGCGGCTACTCACGGGCGAACGGCTATCCTGATCTGGGCTTGCTGACCTTGTCCGAGAACGTGCGCTTCATTGGGCTCACGGTCGAGGCGGTCGGTATTCCGGTCATCGCCGATGCCGACACCGGCTACGGCAACGCGATCAATGTGATCCGCACGGTTCGGGAATACGAGAAATCGGGCGTCGCCGGCTTCCATATCGAAGACCAGGTGAGCCCCAAGAAATGCGGCCACTACGAGGGCAAGGAAGTGATCAGCCTCGCCGAGATGGTCGGCAAGATTCACGCCGCCGTCGACACGAGGCAAGACCCCGATCTGATCATCATCGCCCGCTCGGATGCGCGGGCAATCGAGGGGTTGCAGGCCTCGATCGACCGGGTCAACGCCTTTCTCGAAGCAGGCGCGGATGTCGGCTTTGTCGAGGCTCCGCAGAATGTCGAGGAATTGCGCCTCGTCGGCCGGCAGGTCCGGGGTCCGGCGCTGGTCAACGTCTTCGAGGGCGGCAAGACGCCGATGGTGCCGGCCAGCGAATTGGAGGCGATGGGTTTCCGCCTTGGAATCTACCCCTCGCAGACCCATCGCGCCGCCATCCGCGCCGCGCAAAAGGTGTTGTCGGCGCTAAAGGAAGACGGCGATACCCGTCGCATCGAGGGCGAGCTCGCCACCTTCCAGGAGCGCGAGGACGCGGTCGGCACCGCCCGCTGGCGCGCCCTCGAGGACAAATATATGCGGGCCGATTAGTGCCTTAGCTCAGCCGGGACATTACCGCCGTTCTCGGCCAGCTTGGTCATGACCTGCTTGTGCAGCCAGATGTTCATCGACGCCGAGTCGTTCATGTCGCCGGTATAGTGCAGCTCCTGCGCCAGCTCTTTGCGCGCCGCGAGGCTGCTGTCCAGGTTGATCAGCTACATCAGGTCGACGATCGATGTTCGCCAATTGAGCTGTTGCGACGCTCTTCCCGCCAGATTGTCCATGATGGCTGCAACATCGACCGGAGAGGATGGCGACGCCGCCGGCGCCGCGGGTGCCGAAGCCGGCGCGGCTGGAGAGGCCGGCTGCGCAGCGGCGGGAGCCGGAGCGGCGGTAGCCGCCGCGGATGACGAGTGGCCGAATATCGCCGACATGATGTTTCCGAAAATGCTCATTCCCGTACCTCCCAGGTTAGAAGCCGGATACCAGAATGCGGCTCCCAGTATGTGCTCTGGTAGCCCGCTTGGGCAAGGCGGGGTGAGCTGTCTCTGGGGCGGCTTCCGGGGCGCCGCTCGAACGCCGCCGCCAGTTGCGTTAGAATTGGGCGGTAGACGAGCAAAGCGGGCTATACCCTTTGCATTCCCTTCGCTCCCGATTATTCGCGTTTTGGGTGATCTCGCTCAACGCCTGCATTGCCGTCGGGGCAATGCTGGTCCAACTATACCGACAATCGAACGATGCGCAGGTCGGGCGCGCGGAGGCGGTGTTGGCGCACGCCTGCGACCTGATCCGGGACCGCTATCGATACTACACGACGGGATGGCGCGGGCCGACACCGCCGCTCGTCGATGAGGACCTGCATCGCGACCTGACCGCGGCCGTCGCATTGGCCTTAGCCCGGCAGGACGGCGTTGAAGGCGGCATCTGGCAGGCCGACGCGGGACCGCTTGCATATGCCTTTCCCACCTACGAAGGAAGTGGCCCCAAAACGGATCTGCCGGCAGCCGAGCGCGAGCGCATTCAGCTAGTCAATGAAGGGAGTGCCCGCGAAGAACAGCCGACCGACCTCCGGGTCCCCCTGCGCTCGCAGACTTTACTGTTTCATGCCTGTCCGCTCATCGGGCCAGTTCCTGCGCTCACCGCGTGGACAATGAGCCGCGTTCAGATCGGGGCAGCCGATAATCCCCTTCGCGTCGGCCTCGGCATCCTGCTCGCTCTGATGCTCGGGATGTCCACGTGGCTGACCAAGCTGATCTTGCTTTGGACGCGACACGTCAGGGAGATCGAAAGCGCACTCGCAAGAGGGGATGGAGACACGATGCCGCCGCTCACCCGGACCGGCGAGCGGGAATTGGACCGTATCATCGATGCGCTAAACGAGGCTTTGGCGAGGCTTTCCGCCGCCCGCCGGGAGTCTGAGAGCCTCGCCGCCGAGGTTGCTTTGGCAGAGCGCCTCGCCGGGTTGGGCCGAGTCGCCGCCGGTGTGGCACATGAGATCCGTAATCCGATCGCAGTAATGCGGCTGCGCGCCGAGAACGCGCTGGCCGGCGATGACGCCCGCCGTCGCCAAGCGCTCGCTGATGTCCTGGAACAGGTTAGTCGGCTCGATGCCCTTGTCGCCGAACTTCTGGCAATGACGCAGCGGCGTGAGCCGCATCCGATCGTCGTTGAGCTGCAACAGTTCTTGGCTGACCGCGTTCGAGTTCATCGTGACGAAGCGGCGCTGCGCAACATCGCCGTCGTGACCGAGACCGCTATAGGCCGAGTCAGGATCGACCCGGAGATGATCGGGCGTATCTTGGACAATCTGATGTCGAACGCGATATGGCATACACCGGTCGACGGAAAGGTGATCATCCAGGCGAAACCATCGGGCCGAGACGTTCGTTTCACCGTCGCCGATACGGGGGCCGGCGTGGATTCTGAACTGCGCGACCGATTGTTCGAGCCTTTTGTCACCGGACGGCTCGATGGAACCGGCTTGGGCCTGGCAATCGCACGCGAACTCGCCGACGCGCACGGGGGCAGCTTGGTTCTGCTTCATCCCGGCGGCGAGACGCCGGGCCAGGGTGCGGTGTTTGCCCTCGATTTGCCGGGAGCCATGTCATGTCAACCGTCCTGATCGTCGATGACGACCCGGCAATCCGGGAGGCGCTGTCCGAAGCTATGACGGATCTGGGCCATAGGCCGGCGTCTGCAGCGGAAGGAACCACAGCGCTTTCCTGGCTTGAACAACACAGCGCCGATTTGGTGCTGCTCGATTTGCGAATGCCCGGACTGGACGGGATGGAAGTGTTGCGGCGTATCCGCGCGAAACCGGCGCCGCCACCCGTGGTGATTCTGACCGCCGTGCCAACCAGCAGCAACACTATCGAGGCGATCCGGCTCGGCGCCGCGGATCATCTTGCCAAGCCGATCGGACGAAAGGATCTGAGCGCTCTGCTGAACCGCGTCTTATCGACTACGGCAGTAATTCAGCCATCAGCCACGCTGGCGGAGAAGGGGGACGAACTTATCGGCCTCAGCGCGCCGATGCGCGAAGTTCAAAAAACAATTGGGCTTCTCGCCGATAGCGACGCCACGGTGCTGATCACGGGCGAAACCGGCACCGGCAAGGAAGTCGCGGCCCGCGCGATCCACAGCCATGGCAAGCGCGCAAAGGCCCCCTTCGTTGCGGTCAACTGCGCCGCGATACCCGTCGAGCTTCTGGAGAGCCTTTTGTTCGGTCATGTTCGCGGGGCCTTCACGGGCGCGATAGCCGATCGCGCCGGCTCATTCCGTGAAGCCGATGGCGGTAGCCTGTTCCTCGACGAAATCGGCGACATGGACAAGGCGATGCAGTCGAAATTACTGCGCGCCTTACAGGAACGCGTGATAACACCGGTCGGGGGCAAGCCAGTCCCGGTAGATGTCCGCGTCATAGCGGCGACTCACCGGGACTTGCCACGGCTCGTGCGGGCCGGACAGTTCCGAGAGGATCTGTTCTATCGAGTTGGAGTGGTGCCCCTGCCGCTGCCGCCATTGCGTGCGCGTCTCGCCGATATCGTGCCGCTGGCGGAATATTTCCTGACCCTCGCCGCCGGGAGGAACGAACCGAAGCGCCCGACTGCCGATGCGGCCGGGCGTCTGCTCGCGCATGACTGGCCGGGCAACGTGCGCGAATTACGCAATGCTATGGAACGGGTCGCGGCGCTCGTACGGCAGCCGAGCGTGATGGCGACCCATCTCGATTTTCTCGGTCAGGGTGGGGCATCGCGCGATACGGATTGGCTCTCGGGCACCTTGCCCGAGGCGGTTGCGCGGCTGGAGCGGGAAATGATCGCGCGCGCCCTCACCGCAGCCGCGGGTAATCGTGCGCAGACCGCCGAACGGCTCGGCATTCGGCGACAGTTGCTCTATGACAAGATCGCGCGATACGGGGTCCGATAAGCGGACGGGGCGTGTCCCCGAAGGGGACGACCGCCTGCCGATAGGCTGAGCAGACCCCAATGAATACAGCGGCTTAATATCTGGCACACCTTTTGCGCTCGGTTGGTGGCGGCATCCAACGGAGGGCGAAATGAGACCAGAGAGAGTTTTGTTCGCGGCGCTGTTGTTGGCCGGGTTATCGGGGGCTGCGCTGGGTCAAGGAGTCGGGGGCTATGACCCGGATCAATTTCCGGCAATTCGCGGGAAGGTCTCGCAATATAGCCTGACGCCGCGCGGCGACGTGGATGGTCTAATCCTGGAGGACGGCACCGAAGTCCACTCACCGCCGCATCTCGGCGCGCAATTGGTCTTCGCGGTCAAGCCGGGCGATCAAGTCACGGTACGCGGGCTGAAGGCGCGCGACATCCCGATGGTTGAAGCGGTATCGATCACCAACGACGCCAACCGCCAGAGTGTGGCCGATTACGGCCCCCCTAGACCAAACGGCGCAGGACAGGTTTTAGAGGCGAACGGTCACATCAAGGCGCAATTGCACGGCCGGCGCGGCGAACTGAATGGCGTACTGCTCGAGGACGCCACCATCGTCCGTCTACCGCCCGACGAGGCCGATCGCTTGGCTGTACAGCTTGCCGTCGGCCAGCCGCTCTACGTCATTGGGGACGGGATTGCCAGCCCGCTCGGCAAGGTCATCGCAGCGCAGCAGATCGGGCCGAGCCAGTCCCAGCTAGCGCAGATCCAAACGCGCCCACCACCGCGGGGCCCCGGCCGTGCCCGGCGTGAGCCGCCACCACCACCGCCCCCGCCGCGCTGACGATAGCCGGCTGAGTGGGATGTTGCTCAACCTCGAATCCTCGCCAAGGCGGCGGCCGTTCCGGCTGACATGGCTGAGCCGCGCCCTGGTTGGTACGGTCGTGCTGGTGGCGCTCGCCGCCGGTGTGTTGGCTTGGTTGCGGCCCGAGACGCCTTTCCAACGCGATGCGGGTTGGCTTGGGGCGTCAGCGGTCTTCGTGTCGAGCTATGTGGCCCTCGCGATCGGCCGCGTTCCCGGCTTGGCGCTCGATCGCGCCGGTGTCGCTTTGGTAGGCGCCGCCCTGATGGTTGCCTGCGGCGCGCTCCCGCTCGACGACGCCTACAAGGCCGTCGATCTCGACACGCTGACGTTGCTGCTCGGCATGATGATCGTGGTCGCCCACCTTCGTCTGTCGGGCTTCTTCACGCTGGCGAGCACGTGGATCATCCGGCGAGCGCGCACCCCGATGATGCTGCTCGGGGCAATAACGATCATCGCGGGCGCCTTCTCGGCCTTCCTGGTCAACGACACGATCTGCCTTGTGCTGACGCCGCTAGTCCTTGATCTGGCGCGGTCCGCACGGCGCAACCCCATTCCCTACCTTCTTGCGGTCGCGATGGGATCGAACATCGGCTCGACCGCAACAATCACCGGAAACCCGCAAAACATGATGATCGGCAGCGTGTCGCGCATAGCGTACACCGACTTCACCGTCGCGCTTGCCCCCATTGCGCTGATCGGGCTTGTGGTGACCGTGGTGCTGATCGCGCTGTTTCATCGCAACGAGTTTGGAACCGGCGCGCGCTTCGTGACCGAACCCCTGCCAACCCGTGTCCATCGCGCACTGATGCTTCGGGCACTTGCCGGAGCGTTGACGCTGATCGTGTTGTTGTTTGCCGGGCAGCCGCCGGCCAAGGTGACGATCGTGATCGGCGCACTGTTGCTGGTGACCGGGCGAGCCAAGACCGAGCGAGTCTATGCGGAGATCGACTGGCCGCTACTGCTGATGTTCGCCGGCCTGTTCATCATCGTTGCCGCTGCGGAGCGCGCGCTGCTGACGAACGATTTCCTCGCGACCGTGGCGCGCCTGCATCTCGACAGTATGCCGATTTTGAGCGCGGCGACCGCAATCCTCTCCAACCTCGTCAGCAATGTACCAGCGGTGCTGGTCCTCAAGCCATTTGTTCAGGCGCTCACCGATCAACAACCTGCATGGCTCACGGTCGCGATGGCATCGACTCTCGCCGGCAATTTCACTGTGATCGGCTCGATCGCCAACCTGATCGTGATCCAGCGCGCGCGGGCAGGCGGCGTCGAGATCGGGTTTTGGGATTACTTCAAGGTCGGCGCGCCGCTGACAATCCTCACTCTGACACTTGGCACGCTGTGGCTATGGCTGTAATTGCTCGACCAGCGTCGGACCGAGGGGCAACCGCCCGCGGCTTCTACCCGATCTCGCTCGACGCACTGAACTTCCTGCTGGCCGATGTTCGCGGCGCGCTCGGGCCGTTCCTCAACGTCTTCCTTATTACGCAGCAGCATTGGAGCCAATCTTCGGTCGGCGTGGTGACGACTATCGCCGGCTGGCTTGGCCTTGCGGTTCAGGCTCCGGTCGGAGCGCTGATCGACGCGACTTGGGCCAAGCGCACCCTCATCGTAGCCGCTTCGATCGTGCTTTCTATTGGGGCGGTCGCGATCTTTGCAGTCCCTGCGTTCTGGACTGTCTTGATTGCGAACAGCTTGATAGCAATGGTTGGCGACGTCTTCGGCCCCGCTGTCGCCGCGATCACGCTCGGGCTCTATCAGCGCCAACAATTGGCGCGGCGGATAGGGCGCAACGCGGCGTTCGACCACGCCGGCAACGTCTTTATTGCGGCTGTCGCCGGGGCGATCGGATGGGCGTTTACGCAGCGCTCGGTGTTCCTGGCGGTACCGGTGTTTGCAGCGCTCGCGTCGATTGCCGTTCTCGCGATCCCGGCCAATTTGATCAACCATGCCCGCGCGCGGGGTGCAGAGCCCGGTATCGACGTGCAGCATGATAGATCCGTCTCGGGATTCTCCGTGCTGTTCACCTGCCCGCCTCTGCTCGTTTATGCGGGATGCGCGATGCTGTTCCATTTCGCGAATGCGCCATTACTGCCGCTCGTCGGCCAGAAGCTCGCCCTGGCCCATCCTGCGTGGGCAACGGCGATGATGTCCTCCTGCATCATCGCAGCACAAACCATCATGCTCCCAATCGCCTTGTTCGTGGGGCGCACCGCAGACACCTGGGGGCGCAAACCGGTCCTGCTGATCGGCTTTGCCATACTTCCGTTGCGCGCTGCGCTCTACACCCTCTCTGACGATAGCGCTTGGCTGCTTGGCGTCCAGTTGCTCGATGGGATTGGAGCCGGGATTTTTGGCGCAATCACGCCGCTGGTGTTGGCCGACCTGACGCGAGGCACCGGACGATACAACCTCGCTCAGGGAGGTGTCGCGATGGTCCAAGGTATTGGCGCATCCACGAGCGGGCTGATCGCCGGGCTGCTCGTCGATCATCTTGGGTATTCGGCTGCCTTCGTGGAATCAGCCGTAGCCGCTGGCATAGCTCTTGCGGCGCTCGTGGTCCTGATGCCCGAAACCGCCGGAAATTTGTCGAGATATGATTAACCCCAATGTCGCAGCCGATCTGTACCCTCCGCCTCCCGTAACCCACCTGGGTGGAGGAGGGTACAATCAGCAGAAGTCTACACCACAGGTGAGCGGCCGCCGTCGACGTTGATCGCGCAGCCGGTCACATAGGAGGCAGCATCGGAGGCGAGGAACGTCGCGACACTGGCGAATTCCTCGGCGCGGCCCATACGGCCCAGCGGCACCGCCCTCCCCGCCTGGGCGATAAAATCGTCAAGCGAGACATTGGCGCCCTCGCGCTGGTGGCGGCGGACGATCTGGTCGCTGACGATGACGCCGACATGCAGCGAGTTGACGAGCACATTGTGCGGCGCGCCCTCTTGGGACAGCGCTTTGGTAAACGCCATCTGGGCGGCACGGCTGACCGAAGTGGGTGCGCTGTCGGCGCCCGGCGCCTTGGCGCCGATGTTGAGCACGCTGATGATGCGTCCCCAGCGGCGCTGCTTCATTTGCGGGAAGACAAGGCGGCAAAAGCGGATCTGCGCGAACAGTTTGAGGTCCAGATCGGCCTGCCACATCTCGTCGGTCAGTGTCTCGGAGGGTCCGCGCGTCGACTGGCCGGCATTGTTGACGTAGATGTCGATCCTGCCGAACTCCGACATGATCTGGTCGTAGGTCCTGCGGATATCTGCCGCCTTGGATACGTCGCAGCTGATCGCCGCGACTTTGCGGCCCGGGGCGACGGCTTGGATCTTGGCCTTGGCCTCGGCGAGCGTACCCTGGTCGCGTGCAAGGATTGCAACGTCGGCTCCCGATTTGGCGTATTCCTCGGCAATCGCCAAGCCCAGCCCCTTGCTGCCGCCGGTGATCACCGCGCTCTTGCCGTCCAAGCGAATTTCCATGTCGATCCTCCTTTGGGGTTATTGATATCGGCAGCTGCGATTACTTGACTGTCAGTCGGTCTATTTCGTCCATGTCTTCCTGCGTCAAGCGCCAGCCCATCGCGCGGACATTGTCCTCGACCTGCTCGGGCCTGGTCGCGCCGGCGATGACGCTCGCCACGGCCGGGCGGTGCGCGAGCCAGCTCAGGCAGAGTTCCAGCAGCGTATGGCCTCGTTCCACCGCGAAACTCTCAAGGCGCTCAACCCGACGCCAATTCTCGTCCGTTAGGTTGCGCTCGGCCGCTCTCGTCATCGTCGCGAGCCGGCTGCCATGCGGGAGCGGCGCGCCGCGCCGATATTTGCCGGTGAGCAGCCCATCCGCCAGTGGCCGGAACGGGATCAGCCCGAGGCCGTACGCCTCCAGCACCGGCATCATGTCGCGGTCGAGATCGCGCGCCAGCAGGCTGTACTCCTCCTGGCACGAGACGAAATGATGGAGGCCGAGATGCTTCGCGGTCCACTGCGCCTCGACGATCTGCCAGGCCGGCAGGGTCGAGCAGCCGATATAGCGGACCTTACCCTGGCGGACGAGGTCATCAAGCGCCCGCAAGGTCTCCTCGATCGGGGTCAGCGGGTCGGGCTGGTGCTGCTGGTAGAGATCGATCCAGTCGGTCTTGAGGCGGCGGAGGCTCGCTTCGACCTCGGCCATGATGTAGCGCCGCGAGGCGCCCTGATACCGCCCCGCCGCGTCCATCGGGCGGGCGAATTTGGTGGCCAGCACGATGTCCTTGCGCCGGTCGCCGAGGATCTCGCCGAGCACGCTCTCGGAGCTGCCGCGCGGGTCGCCGTAGGTGTCGGCCTCGTCAAAGAAGGTGATCCCGAGATCGAGCGCCTTGTGCACCACCTTGCGGGTCGCGTCGCGATCGATGCGGCCGCCGAAATTGTTGCAGCCGAGCCCGACCACCGAAACCCGGAGCCCGGATCTCCCGAGATTGCGTTTTTCCACCTACAAGCCCCTTCCTCGCAGAGATGCGGATCGGTCGCGAGCGAACCGACACTATAAGGGCTTTGAAGGAGAAGCCACTACCGGTTATGCCCTTCGCACCCAGTTTACCGGTCGCTAGATGAACCAGCTGATGATCAGTCCGGCGCTCGCCGCGAAGATCACGGCGGTGGTGATCCAGCCGAGTACATTGATCGCCAGGCTGTTAACCTTGTCGCCCATGATTGCCCGGTTATTGGTCATCAACATGATCAATAGGAGAAGCGGCGGTGTTGAAAAGCCCTGCACGACGCCAGCCCAGACGAGCGCTTTCATTGGGTTGAACCCGAGAAAGTTCATTGCGACGCCGATCAGGGTTAAACCGATCACGGCCGCGTAGAATTTCTTAGCCTGGTTGGGCTTCGCGTGGAGGCTGTGTCTCCAGCCGAATGCTTGTGCAATATCGTAGGCGGCACCGGTAGTCATGACCGGTACTGCGAGAAACCCGACGCCGATCACTCCGAGAAGGAAGAGCAGCCCAGCTCCGCTACCCGCCAATGGCTGGAGGGCCTGCGCCGCATCCGCGGCGGTTTCTACCTCGGTGATGCCTGCCTTGTGGAGGGTGGCCGCTGTGGACAAGATAATAAAGTACATGACGACATTCGAGAAGATCATCCCTATCAAGATATCACGTTGGGTGCTTGCCAATTCGGCATTTGTTGCGCCCCTTCGCTGGGACAATCTTGTTCGACCCGCGGCGATCTCCTCTTCTACTTCTTCATTCGACTGCCAACTGTAAATGTAGGCGGAAAGGGTGGTGCCGATCACTGCAACGGTCATAGTCAGAAAGTCGCGGTTCAACTCGATCGTCGGTATGAAAGTCCCGCGCAAAACTTCGCTAGTGTCGGGCTGCGCCAGCACCGCGGCACCGCCATAGGCGAGGAGCACCAGCGCCAGCCACCTGAAAATATTTCGGATCAGGATATAAGAGCCAAATAGTTGGAGAGCGAGGATAACGATCGCGATCGCAACCACCAGCCAAGGGACCGGGACAGGGATAAACAAGTTGAGCGCGGCTGCCATGCCGCCGAGATCGGCGCCGGCCTCGATCGTGTTCCCGATAAGAACCCCGACCAACGTGGGGTAAAGTACCCAGCGCGGGTAATAATCCTTGATCGCCTGGAAGAGCCCGCGCCCCGATACCTGCCCTAGCTTCGCTGACAGGTAAACGACGGCGTACATCATCGGCAGCGTGCCCGGCGCCGTCCACAAGAAGGAGGGGCCGAGTTTCGCTCCCGCGCTGGCGTAAGTGCCGATAGCAGACGGATCGTCGTCTGCCGCACCTGTTATGAGACCGAGACCGAGCGCACGGCCGATTTCGGCTCTCTTGCTGCTGGAGCTAGGTTTTGCGCTCGAGTGGCTAATCTCTGTCACAATAACCGGCCTCGCAATAGCATAAAGCCGATCACGGCCAGCACGATCGTCATGTCAATCGCAATTACAATTTCGGCCGCGCCCAACATTTGTTTCGAGCGATGTTTTCGAAGTAGACCAGGGATTACAAACATCTATGTTCCGAACCTTCAGCAATGAGGCAAGGAACTCACCTCTGCGGAGAGACAACACCTTGGTATCGGGATCGGCTCCGCATAACGTGCGAAGCTCCGGATACACGCCGGCAACGGCGTCGTCATGGCAGCCTTGGCAAAGCTAGCGGTAAACAGCGGCCCTATATGGACCAAATGACTAATGCCTCTCCCACGATCCTTGGAATGAGCACGGCCTGGGTGGCGACAACCATATTCGCTTTGACCTATGCCCTAGTTATTGCCGAGCGGATCAACCGTTCGATCATCGCGCTGCTCGGCGCCGGACTGATGGTCATCACAGGTGTTCTGACCCAGGAGGAGGCGGTCCGAGGCATCGATTTCAACACGATCGCGCTTCTGACCGGCATGATGATGCTGGTGTCGATCTCGCGGCGCTGCGGCATGTTCGAATTTCTCGCCGTCTGGTCCGCGAAGCAGGGGAGAGCGCAGCCCTGGGCTATCCTGGCAATGCTGTCGGTCGTGACCGCGGTGCTGTCGGCGTTTCTCGACAATGTGACCACTGTGCTGCTGATCGCCCCGGTAACGCTCGGGGTCACCCGCGAACTCGACGTACCGGCCTATCCGTTTCTGTTCGCGGAGGTGTTCGCTTCGAATATCGGCGGCACGGCAACCCTGATCGGCGATCCGCCGAACATCATGATCGGCTCGGCCGCCAATCTCAGCTTCAACGACTTCATCGTCCATGTCGCGCCGGTCGTCGTCATCGCCATGGCCGTCCAGGTCCTGGTGACTCACCTGATCTGGGGTACGCGCTTTCATGCGACCGCGCAGGCGCGCGACCGGGTCATGGCGCTCGACGAGCGCAGCTTGATCATTGACCCGCCGCTGATGAAGGTCTCGCTGGCAGTCCTCGGCGCCGTCACCATCGGCTTTGTCCTCGCCCGGCCGCTGCACCTCGAGCCCGGCACGATAGCGCTGTTCGGCGCCGCGGTATTGCTGCTGTGTCACAATATCGAGCACCACCGGCAAATGGAGCAGCAGACCATCAAAGTCACCGCCACCTTCAGCGACATCGATTGGATCACGATCTTCTTTTTTATCGGGCTGTTCATCATTGTGCACGGGGTCGACGCCGCGGGCATCCTCGACCTCGCCGCGCGCGGCCTGCTGGCGGTAACCGGAGAAGACCTGGCGATAACCGCCGTGGTCGTCCTTTGGGGCTCGGCCTTCATCTCGGCGATTGTCGACAACATCCCGTTCGTTGCGGCGATGATTCCGTTGATCAAGGGATTGGCGCCGCATCTCGGCGGCGCCGCGCAGGTCATGCCGCTGTGGTGGGCGCTGTCGCTGGGCGCCTGTCTCGGCGGCAACGGCACCCTGATCGGGGCCTCGGCCAATCTCGCCGTCGCTGGCATCGCCGAGCGCAGTGGCCACCGGTTCAGCTTTCTGACCTTCACCAAATACGGCTTAGGGGTGATGCTGATCAGCGTCGCGATCAGCAACCTTTATCTCTGGCTGCGTTATCTC
The DNA here is from genome assembly GCA_045802495.1 of Allostellaceae bacterium. Classification (GTDB taxonomy): domain Bacteria; phylum Pseudomonadota; class Alphaproteobacteria; order ATCC43930; family CGMCC-115725; genus AP-15. The sequence continues at coordinate 14,500 of JBJMQW010000200.1, forward strand.
TGATAACCGCGACGAATAATACCGAGCAGGAGGAACCCTAGATGAAGCGCCGTTCATTCATTGCCGCAAGCGGGGTCGGGCTCGCCGCCGTGTCGCTCGCCGCGCCGGCGATTGCGCAGTCGCAACCCGAGATCAAGTGGCGTATGGCCGCGAGTTGGCCCAAAAGCCTCGATACTCTCTACGGCGGCGCGGAACACCTCGCCAAGCGGGTCGCCGAAGCGACCGACAACAAGTTCCAGATCCGCGTCTTCGCCGGCGGCGAGATCGTCCCTGCCTTGCAGGTGCTCGACGCGGTGCAGAACAACACGGTCGAGCTCGGCCACACTGCAAGCTATTACTATGTCGGCAAGGACCCGACCTTCAGCTTCGACTGCACCGTACCATTCGGGATGAATACCCGCCAGATGAACGCCTGGTTCATGCAGGGCGGCGGTCTGGAGATGATGCGGGCGCTGTTCAAGGACTACAATGTCTACAACATTCCGGCGGGCAATACCGGGGCGCAGATGGGCGGCTGGTTCCGCAAGGAGATCAAAACGGTCGCCGATCTCAATGGCCTCAAATTCCGCATTGCCGGATTGGCCGGGGCCATCCTGTCGAAGCTCGGCGTCGTCCCGCAGGTGATCGCGGGCGGCGACATTTATCCCTCCCTGGAGAAAGGCACGATCGACGCGGCGGAATGGGTCGGCCCCTACGACGACGAGAAGCTCGGCTTCTACAAGGTGGCCAAATATTACTATTACCCCGGGTGGTGGGAGGGCACCGCCCAGCTCTCGCTCTACGTCAATATGGGGCAGTGGCAGGGGCTGCCGAAATCCTACCAGGCGATCCTGACGGCGGCCTGCGCCGAGGCTGATATGTGGGTATTGGCGAAATACGACACCGACAATGTCGCGGCATTGAAGCGGCTGGTCGCCAGCGGCACCGAGCTGCGCCCGTTCAGCCGCGAGATCCTCGACGCCTGCTACAAGGCGACCCAGGAATTCTATGCCGAGACCGCCGCCAAAAACGAGAATTTCAAGAAGGTCTACGACCCTTGGAAAAAATTCCTCGATGACGAGCACCAATGGTTCCGCGTCGAAGAGCAGCAATTCGACAATTACATGCTGTCCAAGAAGAACGCTTGATACTCTCCCTGCGGGGCCGTTTCCGGAAAGAAGGCCGGGGTTCCGGTCTGCGGCGCAGCGCACCTCACCTTCCCAGGCGCTGACGCACCTGGGCCCCTCCCTCTCCCCCCTGAAGGACGGAGAGGGGACAGAGAGCGTCTCCCTCTCTGCCCCTGGGGGCGGAGAGGGTCGGGGTGAGGTGGGGGGAGCCGCAAGCTCCGAACGGCCGCATTTCTCATTTTATCTGGATCATCGGGATTTCGCCGGGGGCCGGCTCGGGCACCTGGATCTGGATCTTGTTCAGGTCGATTTTGTGGCCCTGGTCGAGCGAGGCGAGGACCAATTCCGGAAATCCGATGATGACGCCGACCATCAGCAGCTGGATGATCACAAACGGAATGCTGCCCCAGTAGATCTGCCCGGTCGTCACCGGGGCTACGACCTTGCCGGTGATCCGGTCGATCTGCTCCCGGCTCGGCGCGACGCTGCGGAAATAGAACAGCGCAAAACCGAAGGGCGGATGCAGGAAGGAGGTCTGCATATTGACCGCGAGCAGCACGCCGAACCAGATCAGATCGATGCCGAGGTGCTCGGCCACCGGCCGCAGCAGCGGCACGATGATGAAGGAGAGTTCGAAAAAATCGAGAAAGAAGGCCAGAACAAAAACTGCCAGATTGACGACGATCAGAAAGCCGACCTGGCCGCCGGGCAAGCCGGTCAGCAGGCTTTCCACCCAGAGGTCGCCGTTGACGCCGCGAAACACCAGGCTGAACACCGACGAGCCGATCAGGATGAAGATGACAAAGGACGACAGCTTGGCGGTCGAATCCATCGCCTGGCGCAACAGCGACCAATTGAGGCGGCGCTTGGCGAGGGCGAGGACCAGCGCGCCGCTCGCGCCCATCGCGCCGCCTTCGGTCGGGGTTGCAATGCCGACAAAGATCGTGCCGAGAACGAGGAAGATCAGCGCGAGAGGCGGCATCATGACGATGACCACCTGCTGCGCGAGCCGGCTCAACAGCCCGAGGCGCAGGAACTTGTCGCCGAGGGCAACGAGATAGGCGGCAAGGCCCGCTGCCGAAGACGCCCAGATCGGGTGCATGTATCCTGTCAGGGCATAGCCGGCCGCAAAAGTCAGCCCGACCAGCGCAATCAAGGACCGGTATCCGGCCTTGCCGCTGTCCTCGCGGATCGTCAGCGCTTCGGGCGGGAGGGCCGGGGCGGCTTGCGGCCGCAGGATCGTCACTGCGGCAACAAAGACGGCGTAGAGAGCGGCGAGCGACAGGCCGGGAATGAACGCGCCCTGATACATGTCCCCGACCGAGCGGCCGAGCTGGTCGGCCATGACGATCAGCACGAGGCTCGGCGGAATGATCTGCGCCAAGGTGCCGGACGAGGTGATGACGCCGGCGGCGAGGCGGCGGTCATAGCCGTAGCGCAGCATGATCGGCAGCGAGATCAGCCCCATCGAGATGACTGAGGCGGCAACGACCCCGGTCGTCGCCGCCAGCAGCGCGCCGACGAAGACGACCGCAAAGGCGAGGCCGCCGCGCACCCGGCCGAACATCTGTCCGGTCGTCTCGAGCAGATCCTCTGCCATGCCGCTGCGCTCGAGGATCAGGCCCATGAAGGTGAAGAACGGGATGGCGAGCAGGGTGTCGTTGCGCATGATGCCGAACACCCGCTCGGGCAGGGCTTGCAGCAGCTCCGGCTTCAGCAGGCCGAGATCGATCGCGATGACGCCGAAGAAGAGGCCGTTGGCGGCCAGCGAAAAAGCTACCGGATAGCCGATCAGCAGGAAGACCACCAAGGCGCCAAACATCAGCGGCGCCATATTGGCGATCAGGAATGCGCTCATTGCGGCGCGCCTCGCAGCTCCTCGGCTATCGGATGCTCGTGTTTTTCGGATGGGTCTGCAATAACGCCGGCCAAGAACCCGACGCGCTTGATGATCTCGGAGAGGCCCTGCAATGTGAGCAGCAGAAACCCCGCCGGGATCAGCAGCTTGACCGGCCAGCGCAGCAGCCCCCCGGCATCGGCCGACACTTCATGGCGAATAAAGGAGTCAGTGAAGACCGGCCAGGACAGCACCATGATCACGACCGCCATCGGCAGTAGGAAGAAGATGCCGCCCGAGAGGTCTATCCAAGCGCGTTGGCGCGGCGACAGGTGGCTGAAGAGGACGTCGATGCGGACATGCTTGTTGTGCAGCAAGGTGTATCCGGCCCCGAGCAGAAACACCGCCGAGAACAAGTACCATTGCAGCTCGAGCCAGCCATTGGAACTCATATCCAAGGCATAGCGGATTGTCGCATTGCCGGCGCTGACCAACACCGCCACCAGGATCAGCCAGTAAATCGCATGGCCAACCCGCTCGTTCAGCCAATCGATCATCCGGCTTAGACCCAAAAGGCGGATCACTGCGGCCCTCCCAAGTTCAAGTTTGAACCTTTTCTAAGCGTGAGGGTGTCGCGAGTATAAAGCTTCTAAATCGGACCTCCAAAGCGCGCCTCTATGCCCTTACTTATTGGGCTTGCTTGCATCGCCCAGGACAACAGCCTCGATGTCTGTTTGCGAGAAATCATCGCCGTCAAACAGCAGCGGGAGCCGACGGGTCTTTGCGAGGGCATAGGCAAAGCAGTCGCCATAATTGAGCCCAGCCGGATGTCGACCTTTGCCAAATCGCCGCCATGCGAGCCGAGCGACCTCGGCTTGGTCCTGGTCCACCGCGACAACCTCGACGGCGGCACGGTAGAGCAGCAAATCAAGCTCGCGCCCGCCCGTCTCTCCCTTTCGGCTTTCGATTACGATCGACGCTTCCAGAAAATTCGCCGCCGACAGGAGACGCAGGGAGCCGGACTCGATCGCCTGGGCAATACTGAC
>JBJMQW010000003.1:0-5262 GCA_045802495.1 Allostellaceae bacterium
AGTGGCGAGCGGGTGCTCGCTGCCTCGTTCGAGGCTCGCGGTCGAGCTGCAGCAGCTCGCTCTCGCCGAGCGCGCCGCTTGCCACGACGCCGACGAGGCGCGGCTTGCCCTCGGTCAGGGTTCCCGTCTTGTCGACCACCAAGGTGTCGACCTTCTCCAGGATTTCGAGCGCCTCGGCACTCTTGGCCAGCACTCCGGCGCGCGCGCCTCGCCCGGTGCCGACCATGATCGACATCGGCGTCGCCAAGCCGAGCGCGCACGGGCAGGCAATGATCAGCACGGCGACGGCGTTGAGCAGCGCGAAACCCATCGCCGGCGGCGGGCCGGTCAGCGACCACACGACGAAGGTGACCAGGGCGGTGACGAGGACGCCAGGAACGAACCACGACGCAACCGAATCCGCCAGTGCCTGGATCGGCGCGCGCGAGCGTTGCGCCTCGGCGACCATCTGGACGATCTGCGCCAACAACGTGTCGCTGCCGATCCGCTCGGCGCGCATCACGAAGCTCCCTGTCGTATTGATCGTAGCGCCGGTGACTTTGTCTTGAGGCGATTTCTCGACCGGCAGCGGCTCGCCGGTGATCATCGACTCATCCACAGAGCTATGGCCTTCGAGCACGACGCCGTCGACCGGCACTTTCTCACCGGGCCGGACGCGCAGGCGATTGCCGGGAACCACTTCCTCAAGGCCGACATCGGCCTCGGAGCCATCGTCGTGCAGCAGTCGCGCGCGCTTGGGCGCCAGATCCAAAAGCGCGCGGATCGCGCTGCTGGTCTGCGACCGGGCCCGCAATTCGAGCACCTGGCCGAGCAGCACCAGCGTCGTGATGACCGCCGCCGCCTCGAAATAGACCGGGACCAAGCCCTCCGCTGTGCGGAATGATGGCGGAAACACCCCCGGCGTCAGCGCTGCAACAAGGCTATAGGCGTAGGCGATACCGGTGCCGAGCGCGATCAACGTGAACATGTTGAGACGCCGGCCGATAATCGACCTCCAGCCGCGCTGAAAGAAGCGCCAGCCGCCCCACAACACCGCCGGGGTGGCGAGGACAAGTTCGATCCACACCACCAGCCGCGGCGCGAGCAGCGCGGCGCCGAAATCCTCAGCCATGGCGAGGACGACAAGCGGAACCGACAGCGCGACGCCGACCCAGAAACGGCGGCTCATGTCGCGCAGCTCGGGATTGGCTTCTTCGCTGCCCGCGGGTGTCATCGGCTCCAGCGCCATGCCGCAGATCGGGCAGCTGCCGGGCTCCTTCCGCTGGATCTGCGGATGCATCGGGCAAGTCCACAGGCCCCCTTCTTGAGCCGACGGGCGCGGCCGCTCGGGCGCGGCCGGCGTCACATAGCGTGCAGGCTCGGCCTCGAATTTCTCATGGCACCGGCTGCTGCAAAAATAATAGGTGTGGCCCGCGTGCTCGCTGCGGTGCTTCGCGGAGGCAGGCGCGACGGGCATGCCACAAACGGGATCGCGCGCCTGTCGGCTTTCGGAGACGGAGAGGGATTCGGCGGCGATCATTCCCGGCTGCTTTCTATCAACGGACACACCACCCCGTTGGCGTCCTCCGGCGGAACGGGCCGGTCCATCGCGCGTTTGAGACGATCTCGCAAAGAACTCAGGCGAATTATCTCGCTCTCGACCGCTGCGAGGTGGCGTGCAATGAGCCGCCGGCTAAGCGCACAAGGTGGGCTTTGCCTTGATGCTTCGATAAGCCGCCGGATCTCATCGAGACTGAAGCCGAGCTCTCTTGCCCGGCGGATGAACTGAAGCAACACAACGTTCTCCGGGCCGTAAAGCCGATAGCCGCTTGCCGAGCGGTTCGGAGAGCGCAAAAGACCCTGGGCCTCATAATAGCGGATCGCGGAAGGCCGAACTCCGACCTTCCGCGCCAAGGTGCCGACAGTGACCAAATCTACCGGTCGTGTGCTCGGGCTTTCACTGCTCGGCGCCTGGGAGCTTGCCGCTGCGGATGAGTTCGACAAGCTGGTTCCATTCGGCATGACTCAACCGGACCATGTTATCTGCTTCGCCGATGCTGACACCATGTGCGTCGATGACGACCTCGGGGCAAGCGCCGCACTCAGGACAAAGGCTCGCTGTGATCTTTTCCATCGCTTTCACCTCCTATAGGTTGCTAGCGACGCACAGGTGGGGCTTGAAGCAGGTTTAAGGTCAAGCCCGGCCGCCTACGCAGACGAACAGGCCACCCGCAACCTCTCTTGTCTCGTGTTACGGTCCGCAAGCAGTTCGCGCGGATCCAGATCAAGGATGTCAATGCCGGTGCCCGACGGGGTGACTATGGTCCGACCCGCTGGTCCCGTCATAGCCACGGAGCTTGTTGTATCGCGGCACTTGTTCCGGGCTCAGGATCGCACGCGTTTCCAAGTGCGCCCCGAGATGAGCCGCGCGCAACCTTCCTTGAATTTCACCGATCGCCGCCGTCTCGGCCGTCAACCGTTCGGGCGTGATCCGGCCCTGCGCGAATAACCCATCGAGGAGGCGTTCGCGTTCGATTAATTCGGCCCCGAGCGGGAAGGCCGTAGCGCTCATCCGATCACGGATCGCCGTCACTTGATTGATTTGGGTTTCTGTCAAACGAAGATCCCGCATAAGCGCGAGCACATGAAGGGGACCGGGATAACCGTTGAGCTCTGCCGCCTTTGCCATGCCCATGCCCTCTCCCTTCCGAAGCGCGGCAATCTCTTCATCCGAAAGAGCCTTAATCGCTCGGCCCTGCTGACCCGCATAGGCGGTCTCGCTCATATCGGCTGCCAGCGCCTGGCCGGCCAGAGCACATCCCGCCAGAACTGTGATGACAGCTCTAATTCGCATCAATTTGCATCGGTTACCTAGACCGCTAGGGTGAGAAATGCCCATTCATTGGCCCGCCAAACAACCCTCTGCTCCAGAAGCGTGCAGTAGCCCGGTGGCGTTGCTGGCGGCCCGGTGATCGGCGGAGAGAGGCCCACCAGGCTCGCTTTTGGCCCTGCACATCCTATGCTCGCTTACGGTTTTAGCGCCAACGCGCAGAACCAGTTGTCCCTGTCAACAACGGTCGCGTTCGTGAAGCCCGCCGCCCCAAGCATCTCAGTCAATCCTTTGTTCTGCTGTCCTGAATAGGGCGTAAAGCCAAGTGCGACACTGGCACCCGGTTTCATAACCCGCCGGATTTCTGTTAATCCAGCGTTAGCGTCCTGCCACACTTGCATCGAGTTAATTGCCAGCGCCCTATCAAAGGTATTGTCACTGAACGGTAAGCTTTCTGCGGAGCCGCGTCGTAGGTCGACAAGACCGCGCTTGATAGCGATCGCATTCCGCGCGCGAGCTTGCTCCACCATCGCCTGCGATGGATCGATACCGGCGACGTGCCCCTCCGATGCCAGCTTTGACAGGCGGTGAATAATTACTCCCGGCCCGAAACCCACTTCCAACACGCAGTCGCACGGTCCGACTTCAAGAAGCTCGGTGACCCAAGCGCCGCAATCGGCATTCATGCGCGCCATGATGATGCCGCCCAAGCGCCCAAGGACACCTCGGGGGCGGCCAAACATGCGCAGAAAAATTGGTTTGATGACGCTCATCGCCTCCAACCGGCTTTCGTCCGGGCATGTCAGTTGTGGCTGTGGTCATCAGGCTTTGTCTGATCCCGGTGGCCGCCGTGATGGGCGCCATGCCCCATGCTCGCCACTACGAGTTGGGCGTAGTCCTGCTCGCTCATGCCCGGCAGCTTCTTGATGAACGCAACGACTGCCCAAAGCTCTTCGTCGCTGTGCTCGATCCAGGCCGGCATGCCGGTCATCTTGATGCCGTGTTTGATGATCCAGAAAAGCTCCGTAGCGCTGTAGATATGGGCTGCCGTAGCAAGGTCCGGAGGCGCGGGATAAAGACCCCGCCCGATGTCACCCTTGGGCACACCGGGCGCACCGTGACAGACGGCGCAATGCGCCGCGAAATGCTCGACGCCAATCAGGATTTGCGCCGGATCGTCGAGCGTCGGCGGCGCCTCGATGCCCGTCGCGTGCGCCTTAATCGAACGGGTTCGCACCGTCTCCATAACCCAGCGTGTCACCGATGAGTGGGGACTGGTTGCGGCGAGATCGTAAAGGCCGGAATATATCAAGGCGAGCCCGCCGAGAAGGACGACCAGTCCGGTGACGAGGATCGAGGCTAAGATGGCGCGCAATCTCGCCCCCTTAAAGCCAGAGCCGGACACCGAAGACGAAGCGGAAGTCCCCGGTGCTCTCGCCTGCCCGCTTCGCGTAGCTGGCGGTCTGGCCGAACTTGCCCTCATAGACGACGCCGAGATAGGGCGCGAATTTGCGGCTGAGCTCGTAGCGGAGCCGGAGGCCGGTATCGATGTCGGAGAACCCGGCGCCAACCAGGCGGGCAGGATCGGCCTTGCTGTAGAGATTGACCTCGATTTGCGGCTGCAGGATCAGCCGCTGCGTCAGCAGAAGGTCGTAAGAGGCCTCGAGCTTGGCCGCGAGATGCCCCTGCCCGCTCACAAAGCCGGTGAGTTCGACGTCGAAGAAGTAAGGGGCAAGGCCCTGAATGCCGAGCGCCGCCCAGTTGCGGGTGGGGCGCGAGTCGAGATCGCTGCGCAGCCCGCCCTGCAGATCGAAATATGTCGTGATCGCACGGCTATAGAGGAATTGGTCCTGGCCGTCCTCGAGCGCGCCATTGCTCAGCGTGCCTTCCGATTTGATCCACAGCTTGTCGTAATCGGTCCCGACCCATCCCTGTCCTTCCCAGCGGAACTCGGTCTTGGTGCCGTTCCACCGGCCTTCGAGCTCGTTGAAGATGACATGAGCGAAGATCTCCCGATCCTTCACCGGCTGGCCGAATTCGTGCTCGCCCGGGACCATCGGTTGAACGGGCGCCGCGGGAACTTGCGCAGCGGCGGCATTGGCAAGGCCGAAGACCGTGCCGCAGGCGCGGAGGATTGTCCGGAGCGTGCTCATGCAACGCGCACCTCCCGGAACATCCCCGACTCCATGTGGTAGAGGAGGTGGCAGTGAAACGCCCACCGCCCCGGCTCGTCGGCATTGACCAGGAAGCTCAGCCGCTCGCCGGGCTTGACGTTGATCGTGTGCTTGTAGGGCCGGTGTTCGCCGTGCCCGTTTTCGAGCTCGCTCCACAGCCCGTGCAGATGCATCGGGTGCTCCATCATCGTGTCGTTGATCAGCACGAAGCGCACCCGCTCGCCGCGCTCCAGCACGATGGGCTCGGCTTCCGAGAACTTCTTACTGTCGAAGCCCCAC
>JBJMQW010000201.1:0-7027 GCA_045802495.1 Allostellaceae bacterium
CCGCGCTCGCTCGAATATTCGATGCATATCAGCAGATGATCGAGCTCCGAGCCGCCCAGAAGCTGAATGCTGGAATACTCGAGCCGACGGCTCCGTGCGGGTCGCCGCTGACGATATCTGACGATGCCGAACGTTGGTGGCGCCTAGTTATCCCCAAGCTTCGCAAGAAACTCCACCTGAAGCACATTGGACTGAATGATCTCTAGTGCTTGAGCCGGTCAGTCACCATCCTCAACCGCCCAAATAGCCGACGGCTAAGCGCGCCATCACGCCACTCCGGAGAAACGGCGTACGGGTCGATGCTGTGTGCTTTCGCAAGCCGGCCTACCGGATTACCCTAGGGCAAACGAGAGATTAGACGGCGAGGTGAGCCTGATGCCTGCTTCCGAAACAGAGATACCCGTATCGGCGCGACGCCTGCCGCCGCGACCGCCGATCGAGGGTCCATCCGCTTGGATCGGGGCGGATATGCGGGGACGTGAGGGGGAGTGGACTTACCGGCTGTCGCCGCTGGAGGTTGCCGAGATCGAAATGGCGGTTGAGCGCGTGCAGGCGCGTGGCCTCGATATCGCCGATATTCGCCGCAAGGACTTCCCGTTGCCGACGCTTGGGCCGATGCTGGAACGGCTACGTGCCGAAGTGCTCGACGGCCGCGGCTTTGCCCTTTTGCGTGGCTTACCCGTCGAAGATCGGCCGCTCGCGGCGATCGCGACGGCCTATTGGGGCATTGGCACTTATTTCGGCAGTGCCCGATCGCAGAACGCCCAAGGACACTTGTTGGGCCATGTCTACGACCTCGGCCGAGGCCTCAGCGCGACAAACCCCAATCTGCGCAGCTATGCCACGGCGGAACGTCAGAATTTTCACATTGACCGCTGCGATGTCGTCGCGCTGTTGTGCCTGCGGCGCGCGAAATCAGGCGGACTTTCCTCGATCGTCAGCTCGATGAGCGTGCACAATCTCATGGCGGCGCGACGGCCGGATCTGCTGGACCGGCTCTATCAGCCGTTCCCTGTCGACCGGCGTGGCGAGGTTCCGGAAGGCAAAGCGCCGTTCTACGAAGCACCCGTGTTCAACGAGCACGCCGGCCATGTCTCGGTACTGTATTCCCGGCTTCATATTGGTTCGGCACAGCGCTTTCCCGAGGCACGGCGGCTCACAGCTGAGGATATTGAGGCGCTCGATATGCTAGCTGAATTGGCGGGCGACCCCGAATTGCGGCTCGACATGAATTTCATGCCCGGCGACATCCAGTTCCTGCACAATCACACAATTTTGCACGCCCGCTCAGCTTACGAGGACTGGCCTGAGCCCGAGCGCAAACGGCATTTGTTGCGCTTGTGGCTCTCTCCGCCCGGGGCGAGGCCGCTGCCATCGGTTTTCGCAGAATGCTATGGCGGCGTCACGATAGGCGATCGCGGAGGCATCATCTGCGAGGGCGCTCGATTGCACGCGCCGCTTACACCGGGCTGAGCAGCGCCAGCTGGGTTCGTCAACGTCCGTCGACTGGCGTTCGCTGTTTAATCCGCTCGAACCCCAACTCTGGTCGGGGGCGCAGACCTTGCTGGTTGATCGCCCTCCGCTATCGCGTGCTGGCGAAGGTGTCGCGCAGCCATCGGCAGGCTTCGCTCATTGCAGCGCCAGCCTTGTCGACGACGCCAACCCAGAACATGAACCCGTGATTGACCCCGTTATAGCGGGTCACGGCCGTGGGTACGCCTGCTGCCTTCAGCTTCTCGGCGTAGAACTCGCCCTCGTCGCGCAGGGGGTCGTATTCGGCGGTGATCACAAGCGTGGATGGCAAGCCCGACAGATCCGGAGCGCGCAGCGGTGAAGCATGCGGATGCGCGCCTTCCGACGGATCGCGCAGATAATGATCCCAAAACCACTTCATCGTGTCGCGGGTCAGCCCGTAGCCCTCGGCATTTTCCTCATAGGAAGGCGTGCCCGGCGTGTAGTAGTCGGTCACCGGGTAGAGCAGCAGCTGACCACGCAGCCCCGGTCCGCCTTCATCGCGCAGCCTGAGCGCGGTGACCGCCGCCATATTGCCGCCCGCGCTGTCTCCAGCCACCGCAATGCGGCTCGCATCCGCGCCGAGCGCGGGGGCATGCGTCGCCGCCCATCGCGTCGCCAGCAGGCAATCCTCGCTGCCCGCCGGAAACTTGTGCTCGGGCGCGAGGCGATAATCGACCGAGGCGACGACGCATCCGGCACCCGCGCACAAATTGCGGCACATGCCGTCATGCGTGTCGAGGCTGCATAGCACAAAGCCGCTGCCGTGAAAGAACACGAGCAGCGGAAACGGCCCTGTACCCTGCGGCGTATAGGTGCGGATGCGCAACGGCCCGCCCTGCCCGTCGATCGCCTGTTCGAAGACGCCCGCGATGTCGGCCGGAGGTGCCATCGAGGCGGTGCGCGCCTCGTACTGCGCGCGCGCCACATCGACCGGCAAGCTATGGGTGGCGGGGACGCCGGCTGCCTTGGCCAGCAGCGCCTGGATCTGCGGATCGATCGGCATGGCGTTCTCCTTGGGCGCCGGAGCTACTGCGCCGCCCGCGCCGCCGTGATGATTTCCCGCTCAGCGGTCAGTTCTCGCCGCGAGTGTTCGGCCCTGGCAGCACGGCGATGGTGACGATTACCAGGAAGAAGATCGTGCTGATCATCGCATGATCAGCAGATCGATCGCGAAATCGAATGCATCGAGCGTCCAGCCGAGACCGGCAGCGGCATAAGCATACCATTGCTTTTTGGTAGGCTCCTTCCACCAGGGTAGAGCGTCGGCAGGCACCGCCAACGTCGACATGGCGTATCCTCGCTATTCGTCTTTTATGGAAGACATGAGATTTCGATTGAAGCGCTCTCGCGTGAGCTGTATCATATCGTCGCAGTGGCGGTCAACGGTCGAGTTCGTGCGGGACATGAAGCTATCGAGAGGAGCGGCGAGCACGGCAATCGTTGCACTCGAGGGGGTCTCCGCGACCACGGAGCCGCGGCAAGCCGCACGCGACACCTTTTCCAAGATCGCCAGTAACAGCCAGCCGGGAAAACCCGTCGGCGCGGTCGTGGCGGCGGCCAATGTGCTCCGCACCTTGCACGCCTCGGAGCGCCCGCTGAATGCAAGCGAGGTCGCTCGCGCCGCCGGCCTCCACCGCGGCACCGCCTACAACATCTGCGGACGCTGCAAGCAGAGGGATTTGTCGGCTACGACGAGGCGACCCGCAGCTACTCGGTCAGCCTTCATATTCTCGAACTCGCCTATGGCGTCTTGCGGCGCAGCGGACTGATGGATTTGGCGCGGCCGCTAATGCATGCGATCTCCGATGCGCACGGCGTGTCGGTCTATTTGTCGAAGGTGCTGGGTCCGGCGTCTCTGCTGCTGCTGGATTGGATCGGCATCGCGTTCCGTACCGACCTCTATGTCACGATAGGGCGCCCGACACCTGTTCCCGCCGGCGCCTCGGGCGTCATCATGGCGGCTTTTGGCGGCAGCAGCGAGGCGGAGCTCGAAACGTTGTTCTCGCAGGTCGCGTGGTACCAGAAGCCGTCTTTCGCCGATTTCCTGGCGCGCGTCAGGGAGGCGAAGGAGTCCGGTTTCGCGGTTGATCGCGGCGCGATGTTTCAGGGAATAACCTTGGTCTCCGTGCCGGTGCTGTCGTCTTCATGGGAGCTGCTGCTGATCCTGACAGCGGCGGGACACTCACATGACCTCGATACCGAGCCGCTGGTGGCGCTTAGCCGGGCGATGCAATCGGCGGCGACACAGCTCTCGGAGAGCGTGCGGCTGCTGCGTCTTGGTTGATTTGATCGATGGATTGGGTGAGGGAAGATGGCATGGACGGATCGCCAGCGGTTCCCAATGGAACGCCAACCGACAACGGACTGCATTTTGATGCCGCCATCATCGGCGCCGGCGTTTCCGGGCTCTACCAACTCTACAAGCTGCGCGAGCTTGGACTGCGGGTGCGAGTATTCGAGGCCGGCACCGGGATCGGCGGCACTTGGTACTGGAACCGTTATCCTGGGGCCCGCTTCGACTCGGAGAGCTACACGTACGGCTACTCGTTCTCGCAAGAGCTGCTCGGCGAGTGGGACTGGGAAGAGCGCTTTGCGGCCCAACCCCAGACCGAGCGGTATCTCAACTATGTCGCCGATAAGTTCGACCTGCGTCGGGACATTCAATTCAAAAGCCGGGTCGCTGCAGCGCGCTACTGCGAAGAGAGGCGAAGCTGGGAGATCATGCTGGAGAATGGCGATCGGTATTCGACACGTTTTCTGATCACTGCCATTGGCATTCTCTCAGCGCCGACGATGCCGAACATTACCGGCGTCGGCAGTTTCACTGGCCAGTCCTGCCACACTCATAGCTGGCCCAAGGAGGGAGTCGATTTTGCCGGCAAGCGCGTCGGGATCATCGGCACAGGTGCGACCGCGGTGCAAACGATCCAGGAGATCGCAAAGACCGTTGGTCATTTGACCGTATTCCAGCGCACCCCGAACTGGTGCGCGCCGTTGCACAACGGAAAGATCTCCAAAGAGGAGATGCGGGACATTCGCGCTCGCTATTCCGAAATCCTGGCGCTCTGCCGGACGACACCGGGCTGCTATATTCACAACCCAGACCCCCGTAAGACCCTCGAGGTGATACCCGAGGAACGCGAAACCTTCTGGGAGAAGCTCTACGCCGAGCCGGGTTTCGGCATCTGGCAGGGCAATTTCAGCGACATGCTGACCGACCGTGAAGCCAACGCGCTCGCTTCCGAGTTTGTCGCGCGCAAAATCCGTCAGCGTGTCCATGACCCGGTACTCGCCGAAAAGCTGATACCCAAGAACCATGGCTTCGGCACGCGCCGGGTGCCGCTCGAAACGGGTTACTACGAAGTCTACAACCAGACCAACGTCGAACTCGTCGACGTGAACGAAACGCCGATCGAGCGCATCACGCCACGCGGCATTCAAACCAGCGACGGCGAGCACGCTTTCGACATCATCATTTATGCGACCGGGTTTGACGCCATCACGGGCAGCTTTGACCGGATCGATATCCGCGGCGTTGACGGCGTGCGGCTCAAGGATGTGTGGAAAGACGGGCCACAGACCTATCTCGGCGTATTGGTGGAAGGCTTTCCCAACATGCTGATGGTTATGGGTCCGTACGCCGGCCTCGGCAATTTTACGCGCACCGCCGAATACAGTGTCGAGTGGGTCACCGGTTTGATCCGGTTCGCCACCGAACGTGGCCTGACGCGGATCGAGGCCACGGCCACCGGGGTCGCCGAATGGACCGACCACGTCCTGGCCCTGGGTCAAGGTCAGCTGATGAACGAGATCGGCTCGTGGATGACCGGCGTCAACCGCAACGTCGAGGGCAAGCAGAGGCCCAAGATCATGCGTTACAGCGGCGGCCATCCGGCGTATCGCGAGCACTGCGACGCGGTCGCAGCAGACGGATATCGTGAACTGGCGCTGGCTTAGTTGCCACAGTGGCGGCCCATGTTTGCCGCCTGCGTAGCGTTTTATGGCCGGGCTAGGCATAACGGAGGAAGGAGCGCTCGATGGATGTCGGCATGATGATGGTGTTTGCCAGCTATGGCTGGGAAGACTGCTCCGATGCGCGCGTGTGGGAAGAGGAGATCCGGCTGGCTCGGCTGGCCGCCGATTTGGGGTTCGACTGCCTGTGGTCGGCCGAGCACCATTTCAACGACTATTCGTTCGTACCCGACAACCTACAGCTGATGACCTATCTGACCGCGCTCTGTCCCAATATCGATCTGGGCACCGCGGCCGTCATCCTGCCCTGGCACGACCCGCTGCGGGTCGCCGAGCAAGCGGTGGTGCTCGACATGCTGAGCAAGGGCCGTCTCCGCCTCGGTCTTGGGCGCGGCTTGGCGCGGCGGGAATTCGCCGCTTTCCGCCTGAGCATGGATGAGTCCCGGGAACGCTTCGATGAGGCGGCTCCGATGATCGTCAATGCGTTGAAGACCGGGTTTATCGAGGGCGACGGCAAATTCTACAAGCAGCCGCGCACCGAGATCCGGCCGCGGCCGCAGCATTCTTTCGACGGACGCATCTACGCGGTGGCATCGAGCGAGGAATCGGTCGATTCCGCAGCCAAGCTCGGCGCCCATATGGTGATGTTTGCCGACCGGCCGTGGGAGATGCGGGCGCCGGTCATCGAGCGCGGACGGCAGCTGCATCGCAAATATCACGGAACCGAGCCCCCGCAGGTCATGAATTTTTCGGTGAGCACTTCGAGACGGTGAAGGGCTATGACGCCTATCAGCAGAAAGCGGAGATCGCCCGCAAGGGCGGCCTTGAGGGTGCCGTGTCCGGCTTCATGCAGGCCGCAAGTTGGGGCACGCCCGACAAGATCCTGCGGGGGCTCGAAGAGCGCCGGAAAATCGTCGGCGATTTCGAGCTCAACGTCGCCTTCCGCTTTGGCGGCACACCATACGACGTCGCCGAGCGAGGCCTGAGGCTCTTTGCCAAGGAGGTGCTCCCGGTGCTCAAGTCGCAATCATTCACCAAAGTCCGGGAGGCGGCCGAGTAAGGCGTGCCCCCGCGCGCGGCATCGCCAAAGGAAACGATGAGTCGCCACCACATTGCTGCGCCAAATTGGAGATCCGACATGTCGGCAAGCACCTCAGAAACCGCGACATTTGATGCGATTGTCGTCGGCGCCGGAGTCGGCGGCCTCTACGCGATCTATCGCCTGCGTAAGCTCGGCCTCAGAGTGCGTGCCTTCGAAGCCGGCGACGGGGTCGGCGGCACCTGGTACTGGAACCGCTACCCGGGATGCCGGTGCGACGTCGAAAGCATGGAGTACTCGTACTCCTTCTCCGACGAACTGCAGCAGGAGTGGCACTGGCCCGAGCGCTACGGCACGCAACCCGAGATTGTGCGATATATCAACCATGTGGCTGACCGTTTCGACCTCCGGCGCGACATCGAGTTCAACACTCGGGTCAAGGAAGCGGCCTTCGACAGCAAGACGAATACATGGACGGTAACGACTGAAAAAGGCACGGCC
>JBJMQW010000202.1:0-15739 GCA_045802495.1 Allostellaceae bacterium
CTCCTGGCCGACGAGCGGCGCCCCCATATTGGAGACGACCGCGACCCAATCATCGTCGGCGAGATCGAGCGGCGACATCAGCGAGACCCGGCGCCCCTCGGCATAGAGCCGCCGCATGTTGAGCAGCCCGAGATAGGGGCTGCCGCCCGCCGCCCGTGCCGAGGATCCACGCGCCGACAGCCAGCGCCTCGATATCGTCAAGAGTGATCGGTGCGAGCATGCTGCGAGGCTACGCAGGCGCAGCCTTGCAGGCAACGCCAAGAACTAAGCTATCGGGGTCGTATCGATCAGCTTGTCTATCGATTGGCCGAGTTCGTCCAAGATCGGCGAGGTATTCGGCGGCCAGTCGCGGGTGTTGACGACATAAGCCCAGTCGATGCCGTTGCCGCGGGACACCGCCATCGAGGAAGTGCCCGGTGTGCTGCCGGTGCGGCCGAGCCACCACGATCCACCATCGGCCGGCCGGGGTCCATTACCCCAGACCCGGTGACGATGGATGAACTGGGTCAACGCCGTGGCGGAAGCGGCGAGACCGGCGCATGCCGCCGCCATCTCCTTGATCTGCCCGTCACCGCCATACACAGCCGGGACCAGCAGGTTCGAGCTCAGCTGGAGCGGACTGAGGCCGAGCCCCTCGTCCTCGCAGATCGCTTCGTTGGGGGCGCGCTGCGCTGCGGTCGTGGAAGAGACGATGACGTCGGCGATCCCTGCAGGCTGCAACAGCGCTTCCTTGACGTAGTCGAAGAACGGGATGCCGGTGACCTTCTCGACGACCGCACTGGCGAGCAGGTATCCGTAATTCGAGTACTGGCTTTTCGTGCCCGGGGCAAAGTCGAGCGGCCGGGCATACATATAGCAGGCGACGTCGAGCTTTGTGACGGGATGCGCCAGGCTCTCGTCGAGTGCGATCTTGCGCATCGCATAGGTCGGGTCGAACCCTGATCCGCCCTGGTTGACGGGTCTGTCGTCATAGCCGCCCATGTGATCCAGCAATTGCTGGATCGTAATCGTGTCGCTGCGCGGATCGGCCGGGTGCGAAAAACCGAGCAGCGGATAGACCGTGGTCGTCGGGCTCAGCTTCTTGCCGTCATAGAGCGCCTGCACGGCGGCTTCCAGAAACATCTTGCTGCAGCTTGCCAACAGGAAGCGGTCGGAGGTCTGGGTGGCCCGATATCCCGACTCGGCCCAGCTGTAGGCGCGCGCCAGCTTGACGACACCGGCTTTGGCGATGGTCAGCTGAGCGGCGCGCACACCATTCGCCTGCATGAATGTCTGCATCAAATGATCGAAGCCGGCGAGAGCCGGAACCGGGGTGCCGGTAACGGTCCATTCGCGGGCCAGCGGAATGTCGCGCTGCGCGAAAATCGCGGCGTACCTGGTTCCTCCACCCGAGCCACCGCCCTGAACGCAGATCGGGTAAAACCCCTTGGCTTTCTGCGCGTCGAACTCGGTCTGGTACTCGGCCGACGTCATTCCGTGCCGGGCCACCCAAGGGCCGACGACATCGTCCTTGAACACCGAGCAGTAGACTTGATCGCTCGACAGCGTGACATAAGCGGGCCGGTAGCCGGCGAGCCGATAGCCCGGCAGCTGGATCTCGGCGTTGAACGTCGTCTGATAGTCGGCCGCCGCGTCGCCGGGATGCACGTGCCACTTTACGAAGCTTGGGTTGGCGTGCCAGATCGCGGCATACCGGCGATCCGCGGCGGTGCCGTAGACGGCACATGAGCGCAGAACCAGTTTCTGATCATGAGCGGTCGCGTTCAGGTTCTGAAACGTGCCGGCCTGCGAGGGCAGCCCCGAAATCATGCCGTGCCTCGCCAGCCAGGGGCCTGCGATCCCCTGCTCGAAAACCGCCGCGAACAGCGCGTTCGCGGCTTGCCCCGTCGCCGAAACCAGCACCGGGACAAATCCTTTCGCGGTCCAGGTATTGAAGAAAGACTGGTATCCGGCGGCATCGACACCGTGCACCGCCACCCAGCCGGGCCCCTGGCGTTGGACCCATACGGCGGCATACCGGGCATCGGAGGGATCCCCGTACACGCTGAGCGAGATCATCCGGTATCCCTGGGCCGACAAGTGATTGAAATTGCTCTGGTGCTGGGCGCCGTTGACGCCATGATATGCTTCGAACATGCGGTCTCCTATGGGCGGGGGGCAATAGTCGCCGGCGACAGGGGTAGCATTGCCAAGCATGACGAGGCGAGAATTGATGTTAGTATTTTTGTGTATTTTTGCGGCAAAGTGTGAAGTATTAATGTAATAAGTCAATATATCTCAATAATAGAACGTCTTATCGGAATTGATGTTGAAGGAGAACGAAAATGCCGCTGTCGGGACTGCGCGTTGTCGATCTGACCCGCATCCTCGCCGGACCGTTTTGCTCGATGATGCTGGGCGACATGGGGGCCGAGGTAATCAAGATCGAGACGCCTGGCGAAGGCGATCCGGTGCGCCGGCAGGGAGCGATACGCGAGGGGCTCAGCTGGTACTTCGCCGGCTTCAACCGCAACAAGCGCTCGCTCACCCTCGACCTACGGCAGGAGTCGGGATCCTTTCCAAACTGATCGCCCGCAGCGATGTCCTGGTCGAGAATTTTCGGCCCGGAGTTCTTCAACGCATCGGGTTCGACGAGACCCGGCTCAAAGCGCTCAATCCCCGCCTGGTGTGCTGCCACATCACCGGCTTCGGTGACAGCGGGCCCTACCGCGACCGTCCCTCTTTCGATTTCATCGCGCAGGCGATGAGCGGATTCATGAGTGTGACCGGTGAACCCGATGGCCCGCCGCTGCGCGCCGGCCCGCCGATCGGCGATCTGATCGCCGGCCTCTATGCGGCGCTCGGAATTTGCGCGGCGCTAGTGCGCCGCGGCCGGACCGGGTGCTGCGACACCGTGGGTGCAAGCCTCAAGAATGGCATGATCAGTATGCTGGGCTTTCTCGCCGCGAATTATCTCGCGACCGGCGAGCCACCGCGCCGCGCCGGCAATGACCATGCGATCGTCTCGCCCTACGGGATGTTCCGCACTGCCGACGGCGAGGTTGCAATCGCACCGTCGACCGAGGCGCCTGCTCGACGCTATCGGCGCACCCGAGTTGCGCGGGCACCCTGATTTCCGCAGCAATGACGATCGCGTCCACAATCGGCAGGCGATGAATGCGACAATCGAGGAATGCCTTAAGGATCGAACCAGCGCTTACTGGGTCAACAAGCTCAACACTGCCGGCGTGCCTTGCGACCGCGTCATGACCCTGCCGGAGGTCTTCGCGGACCCGCAGGTCCAGGACCAGGAAATGGTCGTCAGCGCCGAGCACCCAGGCCACGGCGAAGTCAAGATGCTCGGCTTCCCGATCAAATTCAGTGAGCGCCGTCTCGGCTCCGCCGACCCGCCCCCGACCTCGGCGCCGATACCGACGCGATCCTGTGTGAACTCGGCTATTCGCCGGAAGAGATTGCCCGCCTTTGCGCAGCCGGGGTCGTCGGACGGTCGGCATAGTAACGGCTCCGAGAATTCGCGACAGCAGAGGGGCAACAGCCAGGAATTTGAGTTAATCTAGTTGCGTCAACCAAACGCTGGCTCAAGATAACCGTCATCCGCCGCCTTGCCGCAATCATCGCTACCGATGTGGCGGCTGATGGGGATGGATCTGGGCGAGCAGCAGGTCAAAACCATTACCCGGCCGGTGCGGGTCAGTGCGACCATGCCGCGGCCAGACCGAGCCGGGTTGAGACAGCCTGCAAGCGCCGATCGCGGGTCCACAATCTACTGCCCGCGGTCAGCCGCACCGCCGCCAGCAAATGGGCGTCGACATATCCGATGCCGCGTCCAAACAATGTTTGACGATCGATCAAGCCGAGCACCTCGGCGTCCGAGGCCGCGACTGCCCGAGGCAAATCCCGCAGATCGCTCAGCACCGCCTCCCGCTGTCGCAAATTGCCGAGCGCAAGCTCGCCGATGACGAACGGATGCCCGAGAACTTCGCCGCCATTGAGCAGGGCTGCGAGCCTCTCGTCGCCGCTGCGCAGATGTTGGATCCAGACCGACGTGTCGACGAGGATCACTCGCGTTTGATCCGCCGCCGCGGGATCGCGGCGAGATCGGGTTCACTGCCGCCGAGACGCGCCAGCCGTCGCGCCGCCTCGCGTTCGATCAACGCTCGAAGCGCCTCGCGTACCAGCGCTGATCGCTCCCGTATTCCGGTGTAGGCTTCAGCCTTCGCCAGTAGCTCATCGTCAAGAGCAAGAGTCGTGCGCACGTCCGTTCCGCCACCGGGTGGGCATCAATCATATCATCATCTGATGTCATTTTCAATGATTGCCTTGATGCGTCAAACCGTCGACAAAAGAAACAAGGCGACCCCAATCCCCGTGAGATACTATGGCAAACGGTCGCGCGGATTGCTCATACCTCGATTGTTGCTTGGCATTGGGATCTATGTTAGGAACCGCGCGGATTTGGCGGGGCGCGGTCTGACGCGGGCGGCACGCCTGTGCCGCGATCCGAAAACGGCAGGAGAAGGGCTGCTGCGGGGGTCTCGCCGGAGCGGCACCGAGGACGGCTTTTCATTGGCTTCCGAAGCGACAGGCGTTTCCGGCTTGGCTGAGCGTTACGCGGTAGCGTTGTTCGACCTCGCCGACGAGCGCAGGATGCTCGACGAGGTTGCTTCCGATCTCCGCCAATTACGCGCAATGCTTCAGGCAAGCAGCGATCTAACGCGGTTGATCC
The DNA here is from genome assembly GCA_045802495.1 of Allostellaceae bacterium. Lineage (GTDB taxonomy): Bacteria > Pseudomonadota > Alphaproteobacteria > ATCC43930 > CGMCC-115725 > AP-15. The sequence goes on from JBJMQW010000202.1 coordinate 4,727, forward strand.
GCAGCCCCGTCCTGTCGCGCGATCAGCAAGGCGCGGCAATGGGTGTCGTTGCCGAGCGCGCCGAGCTATCGCCGCTGGTTCGTGATTTCCTTGCCGTCGTGGCCCGCAACCGCCGTCTCTTCGCCGTCCCGGCGATGATCGAGGCATTCCTGACGAAGCTTGCGGCGCGGCGCGGCGAGGTCAACGCCCAGGTGACTGCAGCGCAGTCCTTGACGGAAGCCCAGCTCGCGGCACTGAACGAGCAACTTCGCCGTAGTATCGGCAGCAGGGTCTCGGTCGATGTCCAGGTCGACCCGGGGCTGATCGGCGGTATGATCGTCAAAGTGGGCTCCCGCATGGTCGACGGGTCCGTCAGAAGCAAGCTGCAGCGGTTGCAGCTTGCCATGAAGAGCACTGGCTGAAGGGGCTTTTATGGAAATTCGCGCGGCAGAGATTTCGGCGATCCTAAAACAGCAGATCGCCAATTTCGGCAGCGAGGCGGATGTCGCAGAGGTCGGCCAGGTGCTGTCGATCGGGGACGGCATCGCTCGCGTCTACGGCCTCGACACGGTCCAGGCCGGTGAGATGGTCGAGTTCCCGAACGGCATGCGGGGCATGGCGCTCAACCTCGAGACCGACAATGTCGGCGTCGTCGTGTTCGGAGAGGACAGCGGCATTCACGAGGGCGACATCGTCAAGCGCACCGGGGCGATCGTCGATGTGCCGGTCGGCCGCGGCCTCCTGGGCCGCGTCGTCGATGCGCTCGGCGAGCCGATCGACGGCAAGGGCCCTCTCACCAACGTGACGCGGGCTCGTGTCGAGGTCAAGGCACCGGGCATCGTGCCGCGCCGCTCGGTGCACGAGCCGGTGCAGACCGGGCTCAAGGCCATCGACTCGCTGGTGCCGATCGGGCGCGGGCAGCGCGAGCTGATCATCGGTGATCGCCAAACCGGCAAGACCGCCCTCATCATCGACGCCATTCTCAATCAAAAGCAGATCAACGCCGGCGCCGACGAAAAGCTCAAGCTGTATTGCATCTATGTCGCCATCGGCCAGAAGCGCTCGACCGTCGCCCAGATCGTCAAGACATTGCAGGATTACGGCGCGCTCGAATATTCGATCGTCGTGGCCGCAACCGCTTCGGAGCCCGCGCCGCTGCAATATATCGCCCCCTATGCAGGCTGCGTGATGGGGGAATATTTCCGCGACAGCGGCATGCACGCGCTGATGATCTACGACGATCTGTCGAAGCACGCTGTTGCGTATCGCCAAATGTCGCTGCTGCTGCGCCGGCCGCCCGGCCGCGAAGCCTTTCCCGGCGACGTGTTTTATCTGCATTCGCGCCTGCTCGAACGGGCGGCGAAGATGAACGACGAGCACGGCGCCGGCTCGTTGACCGCGCTGCCTGTCATCGAGACCCAGGCCGGCGACGTGTCGGCCTACATTCCGACCAACGTCATCTCGATCACCGACGGCCAGATCTTTCTCGAGACGGAGCTTTTCTATCAGGGTATCCGCCCGGCCATCAATGTCGGCCTGTCGGTCAGCCGAGTCGGCTCGGCGGCGCAGATCAAGGCGATGAAGCAGGTTGCCGGCCGCATCAAATTGGAATTGGCCCAATATCGCGAGATGGCCGCTTTTTCCCAGTTCGCCTCAGATCTGGACGCAGCGACACAGCGCCTCTTGGCCCGCGGCAGCCGGCTGACCGAGCTTTTGAAGCAGCCGCAATTCGCGCCGGTTCCGGTCGAGGAGCAGGTGATGGCGATTTTCGCCGGCACCCGCGGCTATCTCGACACGGTTCAAGTATCCGATGTCGGCCGCTTCGAAGCGTCGATGTTGAGCGAACTGAGGTCCACGCGGCCGGAGCTGCTCGAGGCGATCCGCACCTCGGGTGAGATTTCGCCAGAGGTCGATAAGGCGCTGGTGGAGTTTCTCGACGGTTTTGTCAGGACCTTTGCCTGATACGGGCGGAAGCCGCCAGTGCCCAGCTTAAAGGACCTGCGCAACCGCATCCGCAGCGTCAGGTCTACCCAGAAGATCACCTCGGCAATGAAGGTGGTCGCCGCCTCTCGGCTGCGCCGTGCCGTGGAGCAGGTCGAGGCCGCGCGTCCCTACGCGCAGCGCATGGACCGCGTGCTCGGCTCGCTCGCCGGCCGTATGACGGGTCTGCCCGGAGCGCCGCCGCTGCTTGTCGGCACCGGCCGGGATGATACGCATCTCCTGGTTGTCGCCACCTCGGATCGCGGCCTCGCCGGAGGTTTCAACTCGTCGATCCTGCGGGAGGCCCGGCGGCGAATTCGCGAACTCGACGCGGCCGGCAAGAAAGTCTTGATCTTGATGATCGGGCGCAAGGGCCGCGACGGGTTGCGTCGCGATTACGGTCAGCTGATAAGAGACAGCCTGACCGACATCGGGCGGCGCCGTGTGTCATTCGACGAGGCGCGCGACATCGCCGACCGCGTTCTCGTCCTTTACCAAGAGGGCGGCTTCGACGTCTGTACGGTCATTTACAACCGCTTCCGATCCGTTATGACCCAGACCGTGACGGTGCAGCAGCTGATCCCCTTTGTAGCTGCGACCTCGGATAGGGCCGGACCAGAGCCTGAAATTGGCGTACGAGCGGGTGCGGTCTACGAGTTCGAGCCGTCCGAGGAGGAGATCCTCACCGAGCTGCTGCCAAAACACGTCGCGGTCCAGATCTATACCGCGCTTCTCGAGAACGCAGCGAGCGAGCAAGGCGCGCGCATGACTGCGATGGACAATGCGACCCGCAATGCCGGCGATATGATCGACCGCCTGACACTCAACTACAACCGCACGCGCCAGGCGGCGATCACCAAGGAGCTGATCGAGATCATCTCCGGCGCCGAGGCGCTGTAAGCGCTCACACAGGAATTTCTCAGACATGGCCAGAAACAGCATCGGCACGATCACTCAGGTCATTGGAGCGGTCGTCGACGTCCGCTTCGACGGCGGTGAGCTCCCGGAGATCCTGACCGCGCTGCACGTCGATCGGAGCGGCCAGACCCTGGTGCTCGAAGTGGCGCAGCAGCTTGGCGAAAACACCGTGCGCACGGTTGCGATGGACACCACCGACGGGTTGGTACGCGGCACGCAGGTCATCGATAGCGGCGGGCCGATCACGATGCCGGTGGGTCCCGAAACCTTGGGCCGCATCCTCAACGTCGTCGGCGAGCCGGTCGACGAACGCGGCCCTGTGCAGACCAATCGCCGCTCACCGATCCACAGGTCGGCCCCCGAATTCGTCGACCAGTCGACTGAGGCCGAGATCCTGGTTACCGGGATCAAAGTCGTCGATCTCCTGACGCCTTACGCCAAAGGAGGCAAGATCGGGCTGTTCGGCGGCGCCGGGGTCGGCAAGACCGTCATCATCATGGAGCTGATCAACAACATCGCCAAGGCGCATGGCGGCTATTCGGTCTTTGCCGGGGTCGGCGAACGAACGCGCGAAGGCAATGATCTCTATCACGAGATGATGGAGTCGGGCGTCATCAACATCGACGGACCGGGTTCCAAGGCGGCGCTCGTCTATGGCCAGATGAACGAACCGCCGGGCGCGCGCGCCCGTGTCGGCCTTTCGGGCCTTACCTTGGCCGAGTATTTCCGCGACGAGGAAGGCCAGGACGTTCTGTTCTTTGTTGACAACATATTCCGATTCACGCAGGCGGGCTCCGAGGTATCGGCGCTGCTCGGCCGCATCCCTTCCGCGGTCGGCTACCAGCCGACCCTGGCGACGGATCTGGGGACCCTTGAGGAGCGCATCACCAGTACGAAGAAGGGTTCGATCACGTCGGTTCAGGCGATCTACGTGCCGGCAGATGATCTGACCGACCCGGCACCCGCCACGACGTTCTCGCATCTCGACGCGACCACGGTGCTCTCGCGGCAGATTGCCGAGCTCGGCATTTACCCGGCCGTCGATCCGCTCGACTCGACGTCCCGGATGCTCGACGCAAGGATCATCGGTGATGAACATTACCAGGTGGCGCGCGAGGTGCAGCGGGTGCTGCAGACGTATAAGTCGCTGCAAGACATCATCGCGATTCTCGGGATGGACGAGCTCTCCGAAGAGGACAAATTGACCGTTGCCCGAGCGCGTAAGATCCAGCGGTTCTTGTCGCAGCCGTTTCACGTAGCTGAAGTGTTCACCGGTACACCCGGTGCTTTCGTGAACCTGGAGGATACGATCAAGGGCTTCCAGGGCATCGTCGCGGGCGATTATGACGATCTGCCGGAGAGCTCGTTTTACATGGTGGGCAAGATCGAAGAAGCGGTCGATAAGGCCCGCAAAATGGCCGCCGAGGCCGCCTGATGCCCTCCTCCACGGTCATGGCCGGACTTGATCCGGCCATCTATTTCCAAGATCGGTGCGGCGTCTTGGATGCCCGGGTTAAACCCGGACATGACGATTTCTATCCGGCCTTCTCGGTTGCTTATTGATGCCCGACCGCGTGCAGTTCGAGTTGGTTACGCCAGAGCGCCTCTTGCTCTCGGAGATGGTCGAGATGGTGGTGATCCCGGGGACAGAGGGCAATTTTGGCGTCCTGCCGGGCCACGCGCCGCTGATCTCCTCTATCCGGCCGGGAACGATCGACATTTATGAAGGCCAGACGATCACCCGTCGTATCTTTGTCGTCAGCGGCATCGCCGAGGTGACCCCCGACCTCTGCACCGTTCTCGCCGACGAAGCCATGGCCCCGGACGAGGTCGATCGCGGCGGCATCGAGGCCGAACTGCAGACGGTCGACGGTAACCTCTCGAGCCTGCGCGAGCATGCCGGGCGCGCAACCGGCTCCGAACGCGACACTCTGCTGGTCGAGCTCCGCCGCCTCGAACGCCGGCAAAACGTCCTGCAAGCCGAATTGCGCGCCCTGGCCGAAATCGCTCGCTGAGAGCTCCTGGTAGAAGGCGCCCTGTCGCTCCTTCGGTGGAAGTTGACGCGGGTCGCCGGCTCGCGCACCGTTCGTCCCGTTGTCGGAAGGCACGGGTGAAGAAAGGACGCGCCGATGCTGTCGAGTGCTCGCATCCAACAACGGCTGACACAGCGGTCCATTGCTCTGGTCCTCGCTGGCGGCCGCGGCAGTCGACTAAAGCAACTGACGGACCGCCGGGCGAAACCGGCGGTGTTCTTTGGCGGCAAATTCAGGATCATCGATTTTGCATTGTCGAACTGCTTGAATTCTGGGGTTCGACGAATTGGTATCCTGAGCCAATACAAGGCGCACAGCCTGCTTCGGCATCTGCAGATGGGATGGTCGTTTCTGCGGCCGGAAATGAACGAATTTCTAGACCTTCTCCCAGCCCAGCAGCGCCTCGACGAGGCGACCTGGTACCGGGGCACGGCGGACGCCGTATACCAGAACTTCGACATCTTTCGCGCAGCTGGGCCGCAATACTTTATCGTATTGGCCGGTGATCACATTTATAAGATGGATTACTCGAATATGCTGGCAGATCACATAGACAAGGGCGCCGATTGTACGGTGGCTTGCATCGAGATTCCGCTAGAACAGGCTTCGGATTTCGGCATCATGGCGGTCGATGAATCGATGGCGATCGTCGACTTTCTGGAAAAGCCGAAAAATCCGCCCGCAATGACCGGCAGGGCGGACCGTGCGCTGGCCAGCATGGGGGTCTACATCTTCACTGCCGAGTTCCTTTATGCCGAACTGGAGCGCGATCACCGGGACGCGGCATCGAGCCACGATTTTGGCAAGGACATTATCCCGAACCTGGTGAGCCGCGGCCTAGCTGTCGCTCATTCCTTCGAAGAGAGCTGCGTCAAAACCACACCGGAGGCCGAGGCTTATTGGCGCGACGTCGGCACCATCGACGCTTATTGGGCGGCCAATATCGATCTCGTTATGCCCACGCCCTCGCTCGACATTTACGACCCGAACTGGCCGATCTGGACTTACCAGCAGCAGCTGCCGCCAGCAAAATTCGTGTTCGACGACGATGATCGGCGTGGCATGGCAGTCGATTCGATGGTGTCCGGAGGCTGCATCATCTCCGGGGCGACGGTGCGCCGCTCGCTGTTATTTTCGAATTGCCGCACCAATTCGCATGCCCGCACATGCGAGGCGGTATTGCTTCCCGACGTGCAGGTCGGTCGGTACGCGCGGCTCAACAAAGTGGTCGTCGATCGCGGTTGCCGCATACAAGAGGGCCTGGTGATCGGCGAAGATCCCGAACTGGATGCAAAACGCTTCTACCGCAGCGATGGCGGGGTGATCCTGGTCAGCGCCGATATGCTGGCCGCCCTCGACTGAGCGTCCTCGCCGAGAGCGGCGCCGTCAGCCCTTGGCGCGCCGTGGCCTTCCCCGCGGCCGGCTGCGCTTTCGGCCTAAACCCAGCTCTTTCGCCATGCTCGATCGCTGCTCGGAATAGGCCGGCGCCGTCAATGCGTGGTCGCTCGGCAACTCCCACCGCCGTAGATATTCGGCGGTTTGCAGCCCATGCCGCGTGCCGAGGTGGCGCCGCAACGTCTTGCCTCTAAAGCCGCATTCGAGGCAGATTACGTGGTCATGCTGCACCGATCGCCGGATCGGCACCGCCGGGGTGCGGGGCTCCGGCATTGGCACCGGCTTTCCGAGCTCTTGGAGCGCCTGCTGGACCGAGACGATCAGCGCCGACAGCTGATCCGGCGTCAAGGTGTGATGGCCTACATAGCTTGCAATGATCTTCGTCACCGGCCGTAGATCAATGTCTTTCTTCGTATTTTCGGTATTCATGACTGTTGCTCTTTCTCTCACCCAATTTTCAATTCTGTGTCCGCACATCAGGCCCGAATTAACAAAAATACTCTCGGCTCCCAACTTTGCAAGCGCCATTCTTTCAACAAGCAAGGGAAAGTCTAAAGGAATGATTGGGGCGCGCCAGCATCAGCAAGATGGGCGAGACATCTTTCGAAAAATCGATAGATCCCGCATGATCGGGCTGGATGAACCATTGCTTTAGAGGCAGACATGAAGCTTTTTGATTTGTCCGGAAAAGTGGCGATCGTAACCGGCTCCTCCCGCGGGATCGGCCGGGCGATCGCCGAGGCGTTCGCCGAGGCCGGCGGCAGGGTTGTGATCTCGGCCCGCAACTTGGCGCCTTGCGAAGAGGCGGCGGCCGCGATCCGAGCCAAAGGCGGCGAGGCGCTGGCGGTTACTGCGCGCATCTCGGATAAGGCCCAGCTCGAAAACCTGGCTGCCAGGACCCGCGAGGCGTGGGGCCGTGTCGACATTCTCGTTTGCAATGCCGCGATCAACCCGCATTACGGCTCGCTCGAAAAGCTGACTGACGAGGTCTTCGAGCGCATGATGGTCAACAACGTGCTGAGCAATCTCTGGCTGTCGCGCATGGTGGCGCCCGAGATGCGCGAGCGGCGCGACGGCTCGATCATCTACATCATTTCGGTCGCCGCAGTGCGCGCAACGACAGTGCTTGGCATGTATGGGGTGACCAAGGCCGCCGACTACGCCCTCTGCCGGAACCTGGCGGCGGAATGGGGTCCCGACAACGTGCGGGTCAACTGTATTGCGCCGGGCCTCGTCAAGACCGAGTTCGCCCGCGTCCTCTACGAAGATCCGCAACGCCGCGCCGCGCGGGAGGCCGCAACGCCATTGCGGCGCCTTGGCGAGCCCGAAGACATCGCCGGCGTCGCATTGCTGCTCGCCTCGCGCGCTGGCGCCTTCATCACCGGGCAGACGATCATCGTCGATGGCGGCACGACGATCGCGCCCTGAGGATTGCGCAAGGCGAAAATCGAAGAGAAGATCGCCGCTATCAAAATGGGAGGGAGAAGATGCGGGGGCTGACAACAATACTCTGTTGTCTCGTGCTCGGCGCTGCGCCTGCGTTCGGTCAGGACAAGGCGACGATCGAGAAGCTCAATGATGCCTGGACGGTGGCCTTCAACAAGGGCGACGCCGCAGCGGTCGCTGCGATGTATACCGAGGATGCCTATGTGCTGCCGCCGGGCGCCGAGTTGATAAAGGGACGCGCCGCGATCGAGGGCTTCTGGCGGCAGGCGGCCCAGGGGATGGGCGACGCAAAGCTGACGACCGTCGACGTGCTGCAATTGGGCCCCGGAGCGGCGCGCGAAATCGGCAACGTCACCCTCAAGACCAAGAGCCAGCCGCCGCAGGAGATCGTCGGAAAGTATGCCGTCGTCTGGCTCAAGGTCGGCGCCGATTGGAAGCTCGCGACCGACATCTGGAACACCAACAAATAAGCTCTGCCGGTATCGAAAAGCCTCCAGACCGTGAGAACATGCCCAACCCTAGAGCAAGATTCTAAGGAATTGAATTAAAAAGAGATTCCCAGGGGTTCGGTTTTGTGATTCAAGTCGCGGATGCAGGTGTTGACGAAGAGCGCGCAGAACAAAATTAGAACAACACAAGTCCGCGCCAAACGAGATTAACCAATGGAGTTGGCGATTGCCCAAGCCGGCCCGGACGGCGCCATCAACATCGCGGAAGGTGTTCTTCTGTCCCCTGAGGAGGATGACTTTGTGAGGCAGTCGCAACGTTTCGCTGATAGGCTCACAGCTATCCACTCCGCTAATGTTAAGAACGGCTGCAAAAAGTATGGCACTCATCGAATCGACGAATGATTACTTTCAGAGGGTTATCGATGAAGTTCCGAGATGATCGGTCCCACCAAAGCACTTACTGAAAGACTTATCGCTGTTTACAGAGATCGAGTAAAACGCCAACCCGATCTGGCTCGCACGGAGGGGCTGATTTTGGAAGCCTTTGAGATGATGCTAAAAAATTCGAAATAGAACCGCTTATCGAATTTCTCGATCGCAAAGCTTACCTAACGATCCAGATACAGGCGAAGGCGGAGACAAGGCTGCTTATCGGCAACCGTCGATCCTGCTCGTGTATCTGCTCGCGTCGGAACGCCCTACCGATACCAAGAGGAAGTGGCCTCTTACTCCCGACGAGCTGAGGCCCGTGTACGTCGACCTCGGCTTGGCTTTTGATACCTACTAAGGAACTGCTGGGCTGGGACACGTCAGCCGCAGGTTCCACGCTTTTGCGACCGTGGGCGCCCCGCGCCGCGCCGCCTCTCCCCCAATTGGCTCGGTTCGCGGGCCGGGGCACAATCAACGGTCAACAACACCCTTCGATCTCGTCGGCACGGACGAGCTTCCGCCGTCCCCGCCCTTCCCAAATTCACTCAGCCACGTCATCAGACAACAATTCATCCTTGAATCCGGGAGCGAGGAGGTGGCGGCGCGACAGCCGTAGCATCGCTCCATCCGTGAGCAGTGAGGGCCGGTAACGAGGCCGACAACCCGGGCAACGAGGCGCCGGGGCACCGTTCTCTGCCAGCTCTCAGCCGCCAGCGCTCGTAATCACCAGACGACGCCCAAGCGCGTTCAGGGCGGCCTCGATCTGGTCGAGACGCGAGGCATGACGGCCGTCGAACAGGCGCGTCACTTGCGAGGGCTGCCAGCCAAGGCGCTCGGCCAGCTGGCGCTTGTTGAGCCCAGCAGCGCGCATGGCGCGGTAAGCCTCTAACTTGGCCGCGGTCAAGGCCGGCGGAGCGATGATTGGCCGGCCCTTCGCCAGCGACGGGCGGGGGACATCCTCATTGTCCGCCATTTTCCCGAGGATCATCTCGTCAAGCAGATCCTCGGCTTGGGCGAGAGCCTCTTCACGGGTCTCGCCCTGGCTCCACCCGTTCGCCAGATCGGGGAAATTGACGATGAACCCGCCTTCCTCGGCTGGAATCAAATCGACAGGCCATGCCGCCGCATCGGACACCCGTCTCACCCCTTCCTCCTATCACAGGTCGCGGATCGTCAAGCCAAGTTGCCTCAGGATCCCGTGCAGCAGGCCCGTCTTCAGTTCGCCGCTGCCGGTCGGCACATGCGTGACCAGATCGCCGCGCTCGACCCTCACATGGCCGCCCTTGCCTCGGCTCGGGATGATCCTGATATCGCTGCGCCGTCGCAGTCGCCGAAGCAATTCATTGGCCGTCATTCAGATTGTTATACATATCTGCGTATCAACCGCTGATCCGATATTTCACACTAACGTATAATCCTTCGGTGCTGCCAATCCCGAGAGAAACATGGCACACGCGGCAAAGACCACGACCAAGGATGTTGAAAAGCCTCAAGCACCGCGAGGCGCGACGGAAGCATATCCCGACGACGGAGCTCGAAGGCCTGGTCGCCGCCGAAGACGATCCGCTGGAAGCGCAACACCCTTGCGCGACGGGCTCGTCGGCGCCGATAGTGATGACGCCCGGCGGCTCGTTGCGGAGCGCGAGCGCCACCTCCTCTACGTTGGGTGCACGCGCGCCCGCTAGAGTCTACTCGTGACTCATTTGGGCCAGCCAAGCCCGTACCTCCGTGGGCCTAGGCGCGCGACCAGAAATGTGGATGTGGCGGATCAGAACATGCCCAGCCCCAAGATGCCGTCGGCTGGATCCATTCCTGCGAGCACACGCTTGCCGATCAGGTCGCGTAAAGTCTCGGTGGTGCCGCCGCCCAAAGTGCCGTAGCGGGCGCCGCGCCAGAAGCGCGACACCGGGAATTCGTCGGTGAAGCCGTAGCCGCCATGCACCTGGATCGCCTCGCTGGTGACCCGCAGCGCCATCTCGTTGCAATAGGTCTTGGCGACGGCAGCGAGGAGCGGGTCGGGGAACGGGTCGGCGCTGGCGCAGGCGCGGTAGAGCATGCTGCGGCCGACTTCGATGTCCTTGTACATCTCCGCGATTTTCCAGCGCATCCCCTGGAAATCGCCGATCGCGCGGCCAAACGCCTTGCGTTCTTTGACATAGCGCACCGCCTCTTCGAGGCCGCCCTCGGCGAGCCCCAGCGAAATGCTGGGGTTGAGGCAACGCTGGGTATTGAAGGCGGATAGCAGCTTGCGAAACCCGTCTTCGCGCAATACCAAATTCTCGGGCGGCAATTCGCAATCCTCGAAGCGGATCTCGTGCAAATTCTCGCCGCCCATCGTGTGGTAGGTGCCGGTGACCGAAAAGCCGGGGGTGCCCTTCTCGACC
>JBJMQW010000203.1:0-11673 GCA_045802495.1 Allostellaceae bacterium
CAGGTAGTAGCCGCAATTATTGTAGGCCTGCGAACCGCCCGGCGTCGATACCATGCCGAGGCTCGCGATGTAAGAGTCGGTCATCGCCGCCGTCACCGGGAGACTGGCCGAATGCCCTGCCTGCACAAAGGCCTGCATCACTGCCGGACCGTTGCGAGCCTTGTAAGCGCGCGCTTCTCTCTCATCAGAACCTTCAGTCTCCTGCGTCGTGGTTAAGGGACCACTAACGAAACGTTCTGCCCCGAGCGGGTGTGTCGCAGCCTGGTCTTGTTTGCAGGCTCAGCGTTGGAGGGATCGGAATGTGCCCGGTCTCCAAGACGTTTGCTTGACGCCGAACCGATCGGGAAGGAGCAGGTTGTGAAGCGAAGGATTGCGCCCGGCTTGACCTCCCTGGGCCTGATTTTGAGCCTGTCGGCCTGCACCAACCCCTACGATCCGGCGCAGCGTTTTGTCGGCGGCGGTCTGCTTGGCGCCGGTGCCGGAGCGGCGATCGGGGCTGCTGCTGGCGGCGGGCCCGGAGCGGCGCTTGGTGCCGCGATCGGCGGCGCCACGGGCGCCGTTGGCGGCCTCGCGACCACGCCGCCACCGTACGGATACTACTCCGGGTACCCTGGCTATTACGGGTACCCCGGCTATTACGGATATCCGGCTTATTATGGTTATTACGGCTACTACCAATAGTCTCGGCAGAGGCCGTTGCGTGCGGTTCGTGCCGGTCGGTGAGGCGGTATCGCGCCGGCGGTCGCAGAGCTGCGTCGCGCACGTCTTGGCACCCCTGGATGAAGTCAGGCGAATTACGATCTAAGATCCAGCGGCGCTGAGTTCCTGATGGAGCCGGTGCTCGGTTCGGACTGAAGAGTGGCGCTTACAAGCGAGGCACGGATGATTAAGGGATTGCATCATAACGCTTATCGCTGCCGGGACTCGGAGGAGACGCGGGCGTTTTACGAGGATTTTCTCGGTCTGCGCTTTGTCAGCGCGTTCGAAATCGACGCGGGTCGCGGTTTGCATACTTTTTTTGAGATGGATGACGGCTCCTGCCTCGCCTTTTTTGAGGTGCCCGGCCAGCCCTTCGAGTTCAAGAGCCAAAGTGCGCTCGATCTGCACATCGCGCTCGGGGTCGAACCCGATACGTTCGACCGCATGCTGGAAAAGGGGCGGAAGCAGGGGCGGGAGGTCGGCGGCCCGGTCGACCATGAGTTCGTCCGCTCGATCTATTTCCGCGACCCGAACGGCTATGTCATCGAATTGACGACCCCGACGGGTACGCACGGCGAAATCATGGACCCTGCAATCTCGAAGCCGCACGCAGCGCTCGCAAGGTGGCAAGCGGCCAAGGGCGGCCAAGACCGAGCGCTGCGCTCTGCGACGCGATCGCACGCGTAAAACCGGCGCCACGTCGCCGCGCCGATGCCGTTGGCCGCGAGCTCATCGGCTCGACCGGCGCTTTCCCGGAACGCCTTATCGCCCGCAGCGCTTGAGCATAAGCTCTGCGGCCCGCCGAATTTCGATCTCGGGTAACCGACAACCGAGTTTGGATGTGAATTTTGACGATGGCCGCGACTGCTTACCGTAGCAGCCGGGGTATGCTTTGAGCTGATCTATGGAATTACATGGCCGGGAGGAGGCCGGATTTGCACAAGGGCGATATTGTCCGACCGCGACGAGGTCGGCGGCGCACCGTCAAGTTGCGTTGGCTGCCATTGGCTGCGGCTGCGGGAACTCGACAACTTGCCGGAGCAGCTGCCTTACATAGGGAACGCATTTGCCGCATTGCGGCTTGGTTCCAAGAGACCGGTAAACGGTCGACACGGTGCTGTCCTCATCCGCAGCATGGGCGCGAAATTCGCGATCGGTGATAGCGTTGCAGAGGCAGATGTACATTCTGCGCCCCTCGGACATTAATCGCATTCATATAGCCGAGATGCGACCAATTCGCAATTTCAATAGCAATGCGCACCAACCATTGCAGGGATGCGAAAATAATTGCGGCGCCTTGCCGCATCGTTCACCGGAGAGTTGGGTGCCAACCTCTTGCGTGGCCCGTTTATCCAGGGTTGAGGCTCCCTCAGCTTTTCGAAAAATCGTAGAGCTTGGCGGCGTTGTCGACGAGGATGCGGTTGCGTACCGCCTCGTCGGGCGCCCAATCGAGCATCAGATCGATCAGGATCGCATCGTCCGGCTTGGGTTCGGGATCTCGCACGCCCGGGTGAGGCCAGTCGCTGCCCCACACGAGCCGTTCCGGAGCTGCCTTTACATAGGCTCGAGCGATCGCGCTCGAGTCGGAATAGGTTGGCGGCCCTACCTTGGTGTCGGCATAGGCGCCGGACAGCTTGACCCAGGTTTTCCCCTTGTCGATCAGTGCGCGGACCTGGGCGAACAGCGGATGGTTGACGCCATCCGGCTCGGGGATGTGGGCAAGGTGGTCGAACACAATCGGCGACGGCACTTTTTCGAGGATTGGCATGATTTCCATGATCTTGGCTGCCGAGGCGTTGATCTGGATATGCCAGCCAAGTTCATTGACCCGCTTTGAAAGCGGCTCGATCATTTCCGGTGTCGTTGCACCGGCCTGCGCGAGGTTGAAGCGGATACCGCGCGCTCCGAGCCCGTGCATGCGCTTCAGCTCGGCATCGGTGACCGTGGTGTCGACCACGACAACGGCACGCGCGCTTGGGCCGAACGCAACAAGCGCGTCTAGCGTCGGGGCGTTCTCGGTGCCGTAGGTCGATGGCTGGACGATGACGTTGCGGCTGGTGCCGATGCGCTTCTGTAACGCGCGATAATCGTCGACCGTGGCGTCGCCGGGGCGCAGGGTCGAGCGCGGGTCAACCTTGTACTGCGAGCCGTAGATATGGTGATGGCAGTCGCAGGCATTCGCCGGCGCCTTGAGCTTCGCGGGCTCGGTGCCCGACGAATACTTGACCTGTTGCGCGGCAGCAGGCGACGCGCCGGCGCCGAGAATGCCCGCCCCCGCCACTGCCGAAAGCCCCCACAACACGTCGCGCCGGTCCCAACCGGTCTGCTGCATCGTCTCCTCCTGACTCTTGGTTGACATGCCCGGCTTCCTGCGTTCGGGTAATTCGCCTGGTTACAGGTTTTGTCTGCGAGGCTGCCTTATCGGACGCCGATGCGGTTCACAGGGCCACCCCGGTTGGCCGTCCCCACGCGCGGCGACACCCCTAGGCCGGGCGAGCCAATCCCGACACCCGGAGCGACGCCGACCCCGCGAGCACCCGCACCGACCCCGGCTATCGGACGCGCGACGCAGCCTTTTGGAACGCCGGCGACCTTGCAATAAACGACCGCGCCTGCCTCAACCGGGCACAGCGCCAGGGCCAATGTCACGCAAAGCGCCCAACGGAACATGTTTGTCTCCTTGCCAGTTCAGAGTGTGGTGTCGCCTGTTTCATGCAGAATAGCATGCCCTGCCTTAGCCCAGATTTCCCTACGGAGTCGCTAACTGCAACCAAAACCGCAACACGCCCGCTCACGTAACACGACGGGAGAAACGGCATGACCCGGGATAAGAGTAGCGCGAACGGCGGCGCTCTCGGCCATCGCAGCCCTAGGTGACAGCTCGCGTCAATGAACGGACGAAAGGGCACAAACGGGTCGGCGCGGTTGGCTTTGAGCTATTTGATTGATTGGCGTCCCCTACCGAGCTCGCACTTCTATGGAATATCAAGTAGTAGCGAGGAGGTGGGACACTTATTCTTCCGCCGTTTCCTCGGGCGTTTTCGGAACAAGTGTCCCACTAATACCGATCTGAGCGCGTCGTCAATCCTCGCCGGGCTGGTCGCCTAAAGTTGTAGGAGCTCCTCCATCCTCGCGCCCGCAGGCCGTCCCACGATGAGAAAGCCAAGACTGTTGTGGGCTTGTATTCGGGATAACACCCCTTGTCCCGAATACCAAATGCCTGGTATCAGGAACCAGAAGGGGAGGGGGCGCAGGCCCTGAGCTGGCGCAACAACAGCCGATGCATGGTTCACCGATAAGCACCGCGATCCGGCAGGTTTCCGCTGTGGCCGCACTCCGTGGTCTCCCTGGCAACGATGATGCCGCTCGACGATGGCATCGTCCCGATCATCCTGCCCGAGCCCGTGCCGCTCGGTGAGGACAATTCAGCGCCTCATTCCACCGGCGCGACGGCCGAGGACATCCAGCACTGGTTCGAGCTCGAGACGATCAGTCGGGAGTGGGCTAGCGCGACCGGCAGTCGAAATGATCGCCGCGACGGTCGTAGCGCTGTGCTTAGCGTCGGCTGCCCGCTCTGTTCGCCGTAGGGTTCGAATGGGCACCGGGCGGCGCACCTCGGCCGCCGGCTTGTCCTCGCGCAATCCTTGATAGACCACCTGGCGCAGTAGATTGTCTTCGGTCCAGGTCAGAAACTTCACCTCGGCGACGAGCTCGGGGCGCGCCCAGCGCACGCGGCTGAGCACCAGCGGGGAGCCGAAGCGGTTGTCGCGCGGTGGGCGGCACATCGAGTGGCATTTTGTCGGTCGTCAGCGGCTGCAGGCGACGCCATAGCCGTTCAAGCTCGGCGGTGTTGATGCCGGTGCCGACGCGGCCGGCATAGACCAGCCGCCCGTCGGGATCGTAATAGGCGAGCAATAATGCGCCGAGATGGGGCCGCCGGCCTTCCGGATCGGTCCAGCCGACGACGACAAATTCCTCGCGGTAGAGGCATTTGACTTTTACCCATAGACCGCGGTTGCCGGGCGTGTACGCTGCGTCGGCGCGTTTCGAGACGATGCCTTCGAGCTCCAATTTGCAAGCTTGCTCATGGAAGGCTGGGCCCGGCCACGGTGATAGTCGCTGTAGTGCAGGGGCGGGGCGACACCCGACAATAGCGCCGCGAGCCGCGCCTTCCGTTCGATCAGCGGCCGCGGGCAGAGATCTTGGTCGTCCAGATACAGCAGGTCGAAGATGAAATATACCAGCCCGGCCGCGTTGCCGGGGTCCGACGCCGTCTGGGTCATGCCAAAGGAGGTGATGCCATCGGGAAACACGCCACACAATTCGCCGTCGAGATAGGCTTGCAGCGCACCGAGCGACGCCACGGCAGTCGCGATCGGCGGATATTTATGCGTCCAATCGAGCCCGGTGCGGGTCAGCAACCGAACCGTGCCGCGGTCGAGGCGCGCATGCAGGCGGTAGCCGTCGAACTTGATTTCGTGCAGCCACTCGGGCCCATCCGGCGCCGCCTCGACGAGCTGCGTGAGCTGTGGCCGGATCCATGCGGGCAGTGCGGCCGCCGGGGTGCGCCGGCCCGCTACCGGCCGCGCCATGCCCGGAGCGTGGGACGATTACGGTGTTGGCGCATGCACTTCGGAAATTCTTGCTACTCGTCGGCTACCGCGAGGCGCGCGCCGATGGTCAATGCGGCGAGCTGATAGACCGCATCGCGGCCGGCTCGCCAGTCCGCAAGCTCCTCCTCATCGAGGCGCTCCGGCGTCCGCGGTTGCCACTCGCCGATTACAGGCGGGATCACTGCGCCGGGATCGAGCTGGCCACAATCGACCCGCATTGTGCAGCGGAAGCGGCGGCCGACCTCGAACGTCGATTCGATGATGGTGTTGCGTGCGAGGCGCGGCGGGACCGGCTCGAAATAGGTGACTTTCCGGGGCGGGCTGCGGCGGGCCATTCCGTATCCCCTCGGTTAGGTTCAGGGCAAGATGATGAACCCTATATGGGACGAAACGGTCCAGCCGGCATGTGTATTGCGGCGGCTCGACCGGATCGGTCCATCCCGGCAGACTCGGGCCCCACTACGCTGCCAGCTGCGGTATGCACGGCGGTTTTCCGCCAAAGAGATAACCTCGGAGGGGGACACCGGGGTTTCGGAGCGGATTCGATAGCTGCGATGGCAAACAGCAACGGGGCGCGATTCTCCACACCCCCCATGTCGGATTTTCACAACTTTTCGGATTAAGGGCGGCCCTGTTTCCGTCGCCGGTGCCGACCCGAAATTTGACCGTGAGGGTCGGGAAGCCTAGATTCCGGGGCAAGGAGTCTGGCAATGTCATCCGAAAGTGAAGTGATCGAAGCGACCGTCGGGAAGGCCGCCGAGGAGCTGGCGAAACGCGTCCTCGGCCGGGACGATCGCGTCACGATCACGATCGAGCCGATCAGCGGTTCGACATACATCAGCTCGGGATAGCTCGGGTTTTTGGTCCCGGTGCTCGCCCACAACAGGCGTTGCACCTGCGCCCCTTTCGCGCGCAACGCCGGCCATTCCGAGCCGGCAAGGATGTGCTTGCAGGTCCGATAGGCGAGCTTAGCATTGGCGACCGCAACCTTGCCGAGCAGGCCCTCGGGATTGGGTTCTCGCCGTGCAGCCGTACCGGGAACGATGCGATGCTGCAGCAGTTGATCGACCAGCACGTCGATCCGGCTCAGGAAGAAGCTCGCGACCGAGGCAATCTTGTCGATCGGCTTGCCGGCGCCCACACGGCGCTCCAACGCCCTCAAATAGGCCTGTGCCACCGCTGCATAACGCTCGCCCGAGAAAAGCAACGTGATATTAACATTGAGGCCGTCGACCAGGAGCCGCTCGATCGCCGGGACACCGGCCTTGGTTCCGGGTATTTTGATGAACAGATTGCTTCGGCGACCGACGCTTCGCTGTCGTGCGCCAGATGCGGCGAAACTTCGAGACTGACAAAACCGTCGCGGCCATCGGCCTCGTCACACACGGGCTGCACGATGTCGCATGCCCGGCGAATGTCGGCAACGACCAAGGCTTCATAGATTTGCGGTGCGCTTTGTCCGGCTACTGCGGCGGGCTCGATGGCGCGATCGTAATCGCTGCCTGAGGTGATTGCCTTGGCGACGGTGGCGGGATTGGCGGTAACGCCGCGGACGCCTTGATCGACGAGCCGCGATAGTTCACCGCTTACCATCATCCGGCGGCTCAAATCATCGAGCCAGCAGCTCTGTCCAAGGGCTTGGCCGCGCCAGCGCGTTGACCTCCGTCTCGCAGGGGCGCCCGGGCTTTTTTTGCGCGCGCGAGCCGGCCATGGCTCTACCCCTCGTCGCGCCCGTGGACCTGCGCCGGCGGCGCCGTCGCCTCGACCGCCGTAAAGGGCTCGAGAATCCTGTAATGGTGTTCGGCGTCTTGCGGCACCAGCCAGGAATCTCCGGGAGCGAGCTTGATCAGCTGTCCTTCGAGGTGCAGTTCGGCTCGACCGTCGATGACATACCCGACCGTCTCATACTCGCGCCGCGTCGGGCGCATCGTCTCACCGCGCGGCTCCGCCTCCCAGAGGCGCAATGACACGCGCTTCCCCGATGCCAGGTATTTCTGCCCCATCTCGCCGACCGGCGACGATTTCGCTTCAACCTTCTTGATCGTGGTATCAGCCATCTGCGACCTCCCGTCACGCTGGCGATTTCGCGGCGCCGCGCTCGAACACCTGCTGATCGATAAAAGCCGGCGCGCGCTCGGATGCCTGCCCAACGGCACGCCGCTCCGGGCGGTTCCGCACCAAAGCCACCCGGCCGGCGTTTGGAACCGCCAATCTCGGCTGATGTTTCGAAGGCATCTGTCGAAATCGCCATGGGAGGCCGGTGATGGCTACGGTGCGGCGGAAACCGACTCGGAGCAAGCCTGCCAAGGACGAGGAAATCGTCGAACAGGGCGACATCTTTTTTGCCTATCGCCCTCGGGTCGGCGAGGCCGAGGCGGACGGCCTGGCTGATGTGCAGCGCTTCTTTATGGTGCTGAAGCCGCAAGGCGGCGCGCCCTTCCGTCTTGCCGTGCTTGGCCGCAAGCGCCTGCCGGAGACTGACCGCCACGAGCGCATTTGGGGCTTCATCGACAAGGTCGCCAAATCGGGCAGCGAGATCGAGGCCGAGTTCAAGGAGCACCATTACGGGACGAAAACACGGGGCGAGCGCACCGTGCCGGCGGCGCGACCGGCAGGTGAGGGCGTGTATGCGCTGCTGCAGCGCGGTCGCAACCTGCATCTGACCTATGAACTCGAACTGCCCAAGCGGCCCGGCGAAGTGCAGGAAGAGTTCAATATTGCGCCCCAGGCTGCCTACATCATCTCAATCGCCAATCCCGAAAAGCCGGCGCCGCCCGGCGCCGGGTTGCCGGAACGGGAGGAGGTGCACTACCCGAAACCGCTGCAGCGCGAATTCCTCGGCCGGCGCTTTGCGACGGCCGACCCGCATCTGCTCGATTACGAGGGCGCCGAGTTCATCCTGATTGGGGCGCGCACCGATCCGGAACGGGCCTATGACATCGCGATCGAGACCGAGCACGAGACAGCCCAGAACGCCGATATCTTCCGCGGGCTGAAAATGTCGCGCAGCGAGCATCCGATCGAACCGCTACTGCAGGGCGAGTGGCGGTGACCGCGTCCGGCTTCAGTTTGCGGCGGAACGCTCGCCCGCTGCCCGTCCGAGAACGCTCTCGTAATCCTTAGAGAGGCCGGTCCGGATCAGTGCTGCGAGAAGGCGCGGAAAGTCGCGCCGGGAGACCAGCTTTGCAAGGGCGCCGGCATCATCTCCAAGACCCAGGCGGTGTGCCGCCGCGAGCGCCTTCTTGTCGGCAAAGGGAAAGAGTTCGTCCCAGACCGCCTGGACTTCGCGGCAGAAGATGTCCGCACCGACATCGCCGATCCCCTTGAATTGCTTCAAGAGCTTGCGTTCCTCGGTCGGATTGCGGCCCGCGCGCTCGCGCAACCGCCTGAGATCGCCCCCGTAGTCCCGCAACAGCAGCTCGGCCGTCTGACCGAGCATTGTCGAGGTGCGCTCGTCGTAGCGGGCGTAACCGGCCCCATTAAGGACTTGCGCGCGATCTGCCCAACTTGCCGCAGCCATCTTCTGCGGCGTTGTCCAACCCTCCTCGATCAGGGCGCGCGCTCCCCGCCGCGCCAGTTCGGCGCTGATCCGGGCGCTAAACAGCAGCGAGGCGCAAAGCCAACAGAACAGCGCAGCCGGGGTATTCCGTTCGATTGCGATCCCCAGCTCTTCGCAATAGGTGCGGCCATGGCGATCGAGCAATGCTTCGACCATGCGATCGACGGCCGACGTCATCCCTATCCTCCAGGGGTGGCCTCTGTCGTCCAACGAGACGTATCGCGGCGCGGTTCCTGCTCCTGTGCGGGCGCCCGCCGATCGGAGGAACCCCAGGATAGACGCTTCGTTCTAGCCAGAAGGAAGCGGGCGGACGCCGCCGGAGGTGCTGCGCGTCGGGTTTCAGCGCGAACCGCGTGCCGCCCGCAGCTTTACTAAGCACCGGAGGTGACAATGGCCGACACGAATATCGACGTGAAGCGGGACCAGGCCACCACAACAGCGGCGCCGGGGCGGCCAATGGAGACCCGTCCGGCACCGATGGACGCG
Source organism: Allostellaceae bacterium (assembly GCA_045802495.1). GTDB lineage: Bacteria > Pseudomonadota > Alphaproteobacteria > ATCC43930 > CGMCC-115725 > AP-15. The sequence continues at coordinate 9,358 of JBJMQW010000203.1, forward strand.
TTCCACGCCTTCCGCCAGGAAATGGATCGGATGTTCGACCGGTTCTGGCGCGGTTTCGGGTTACCGTCCTTTCGCCGGATCTTCGAGCCCGAGCCGTCATGGCCCGCAGGGTCGGAGTTTGCCTTCACTACGCCGGCCGTCGACTTTAGCGAAGACGACAACACGTTCCGCCTAACCGCGGAGCTTCCCGGCCTGTCCGAAAAGGACATTCATGTGAACCTGTCGGGCGACATACTGACGATCACTGGCGAGAAGCGTGAAGAGAAGGAGGAGAAGGAAAAGAACTACCACTGGTCCGAGCGCCGGTTCGGCTCGTTTCGCCGCACGATGCAGCTGCCGCCGCATATCGATCGGGACAAGATCGCCGCGAACTTCAGGAACGGCGTGCTGTCGATCACGCTGCCAAAAACCCCGGAAGGAATGCGGCAGCAGAAGAAGATCGAGGTGAAAGCGGCTTGAGCCGCTGATTGAGCGTGCAATGCGCCTGTGGAGCGATGCGTTCCGGGACAGAGGGGAAATCCCGGTCGAGTATACCAAGGACGGCTGGAATACTTCTCCGCCGTTTCGCTGGACGGACCTGCCGGTGGGAGCCGTCGAGCTGGCACTGATCTTTGAGGGCGTGACGCCGGCGACGCGCGAGCCATGGGTCCACTGGCTGGTGTATAAAATTCCTGCGAGGGCCGACAGCTTGACCGCCGGCTACAAGCATATGCGGGGACCGGACGAGCCGGTGCCGGTGCTTCAGGGGAGCAATTCCCTGGGCAATGTCGGCTATGATGGCCCACAGGGCACCGTCGGCCGCATTTTTCGTTACCGGATCCGGCTGCTGGCCCTCGATGCCCCGATCGAAACCCGCGCCGGTCTTGACCGGAAGGCGTTCGACAAGGCCATAGACGGCCACGTCCTCGGCGCGGCCGAGCTGCACGCGTTTTACGAACGCCGCAGGTGACCGGCCGCCGCGAATACCGTTCGCGAGTTCAGTCGCGTTTGTAAGTGACGATCCGGCCCCAGCTGCTCTTTGTTCCCCAGAGGCCGGAACGCAGGCATTCGAGCTGCACGATCTGGCTGTGATCGACGAACAGATTGACCTCGGCGCCGTAGTTCTTGACATACCACTCGAACACCTCGGGTTCGGCGGCCTCGAACATGATCTTCTCAATGCCGAGGGCATCGATGATCTGCGCCACGACATCGGTCCGCCATTGCGCGACATTCTCGGTGATGCCTTCCGACTCGATCATGATCAAATGCGCGCCGGCATCGAGGCAGGCGGCCGCCCGCTTGATGACCCACTGCGCATCGCGCGTCCCCTCGGCTGCGAGTTCGGCGGCTGCGGTGGCGCCGCCCGCACCGAATTGGATGCCGAGTTCGGGCTTGGGTCTGAGCCCGGCCTTTGCGACGCGCCGCACCAGCCGCAGCAGGTCGTCCTCGGGAATGCTGATAAAGCCGGTCGAGAGTTCGATGAGGTCGAAGCCCAGCGCCTGCGCCTCGCCGAAATACCGCTCGACGGCCTCTTCCCCATAGCGCAATACATGCTCGATCCACCCGCCGGTCGAGACATAGGTGTTGTAGCGGTGCGCGAGGTCGATCATCTCCTTCACCTTGTCGCGTGGCATCAAGGCGAAGGAGCCACCGGCGAATTTCAGCCCGTCGACATAGGGGTGCATCGTGTCGAGAATGTCTTCCAGATACCGCCGCCCCATCACCGAATAATAGGGCCCGCGGATTTCGGTGAGGCCTCGCGAACGCGGCTTCACCGAGCGCGCGTTCAGCGGAATGCTCGAAAAGGCTCGCTCGCTCATCAGATTTCCTCACTCGCTGGCCGCCCCAACCGGGTCGTGAGCTGCCGCACCGTCAGATCATCGAGCCGCACCACAGCGTCGACAATTTCCTCGCGGATATCCGCTGCGATGAATGGGCCGGCGATATCGTGAAACGTCGCTGCGACACGCTCCAGCGACATCGGCCGGGTGTGAAAGCCCTCATAATCCCGCTTCTCGATCTCTAACCGTCGCCCGTCATGCAACGCCACCGTGACGCGGCACGCCATCTCTGCGGGGAAGCGCGATGAGAATGCCGGGTCGGATCTGACTGTAATGCAGTGGATCAGGTGTTGGACGCCCGGCGCCTGGATGCGCTCCGGCGCGTATTGGGCCGGGCTCAGTTCACCGTCGCAGAGCGCCGCCGCCAGCATATAGGGCAGGCTGTGATCGGCAGCTTCCTTGGTGCGGACAAGCGTCTTGTCGCCCTCGCCACCGCCGATGATGTGGTGGGCAACGTCGAAAATATCGACCTCGACCCGCGCCACGGCGGCTC
>JBJMQW010000204.1:0-5619 GCA_045802495.1 Allostellaceae bacterium
CCGCAAGCCGGCCGAGAGCTGTGCCTGCAAGCCATCCTACGATACCTCCCTAAGGGTGCGCCCCACCGATACCGCGCCGTTTTGGCACCCCACCATGAGCGGGTGCGGATAGAGGTGCTGCGCCTGCTTCAGGAGAGCTACGGGGCGCCCCGTGAGCGCGCTCGAAGCCGCTCACCTGGTGCGCCGCGCAGATCCGGCGCGCTGGATGATGAGCCCCAGCCCGGCGGGTAACGGCCGTTGATGCGCTCGACGACGACGCATGGTTCGATGCGCATCCCCCGTCGGCGCTTCCGGGGGCGTGCGAGCGCTATCGGTACCGGGCTGATCCCCAAACGCGGCGATGTGTTCCTCCGGCCGCTGACGCGGGAGGCCGTCCCGCCGTCCTGCTCGGACGCTGCGCTGGGACCCCCGTGGTTCGCTGCCGCGTTTCCCGAGCAGCCGGCGGTGCGCGGGGGGCGCCAAGCCGAAGCCGGGGTGCGGCGATGACGAACCCCGCGGAAATGACGGTTCTCACCAGCGTCTCAAATCTGTACGCGACGAAGCGAATCCGGCGGGACCGCAAAACCGGCAAGGTCATCAAGACCCTCTACGGGCTCGAAAAACACTTCGGTGTGACCCCCGTCAGCTTGAGCGGATTCGAGCGTCTCTCCAGATGTCTCGACCGCCTGACGCAACGCCCGTTCGCGTTTGTCATTCGTGGCGAGCCACTGCCCGGCATCGATATGACGAAGGCGCGGCGCCTGGTGCATGCCGACCCTGAGACGGGCGAGTGCGCGACATTCGAGGAAGCGCCGCGGCGGTGGTTCGCCGTCGACATGGACAGGATCAAATGCCCGCCCCTGACCAGCCCGGTCGACGATCCCGATGACGCGATCGAACACTTGATCGGGTTGCTACCGCCCGAGCTGGGCGACGCGTCGTGTTGGTGGCAGTTCACATGCTCGCAAAGCCTGCCGGGCATGGAGGACAAGCTGTCGGCGCGGCTGTGGTTCTGGCTGGCCGAACCTCTTGACGGGGCGTCTTTGACGCGCTGGGCACTGTCCGCGAATAAGGGTTGTGAAGGAACCCTCATAGACCCGTCCATTTATCGGGCCGTGCAGCCGCACTACGTAGCGGCACCGATATTTGAGGATGGGATGCGCGACCCGCTGCCACGCCGGCATGGGATTCGAAAGGGGCTCGACGAGGCTGTTTCGCTCGTCATCCCCAAGCCGTCCGCCGATGATCCTTACGTCGGTGGTACCGGATATGTCGGCATCGGCATCGAAGGGTATCTCGCCCAGATCGGCGGCGACCGCGGCTTCCGAGCGCCGATGGTCAGCGCCATTGCTGCATATTTTTCCGCCAACGGCGCCAACGCGGAGCCCGAGGCGATAACGCGCCGGGTGCGCGAAGCGATAGCCGCCGCGCCGCTTGGCGGGCGAACCGACGCCGACATTGCCCGATATCGAAGCGACCGGCATCTGAATGACATCATCGGATGGGTGCGGGCACGGGAGCGCGCCAACCCGGCGCCGAGGCAATCCTTCAGCGACATGCTCGACGGGCTTGCCGCCAAGGTTCCGATTGGGGCAGAGCGGCAGCGCGCCGTTCGTATGCTTGCAGAACATCTCCTCAGGCGGCTGTACAGCCCGAAGCTCGCTGCCGCGCTGACCGCGGATTGGAATGCAGTCCACTGCACCCCGCCTCTGTCGCCTGATCAGATTGAGATGATCGTGACGGAGGCGGCCAGGAAGCAAATCGGCGTACTAGGAGCCCGCCATGCTGCATGATGATCCCGGAGCGGTGGCGGATGACATCTTCGAGGAGCTAAAAAAAGCAAGAGCCGCGTCCAGTGGCAACGGAGCAACTCCTCCAACAGGGCGGAATATCAAAATCGAGGCGGGCCGGCGCCACATCGCGGCGGATCAGGGAATAGAGGCGTTAATGGACGCGAAAGTCCCATTTTACCAGCGGGACATGAAGATCGTCCGGGTGGCCCAAGTAAAGGCCAAGGACTCAAGGGGCGATATTTTTCTCGTACCTGCAATCGTAGCGGTGAGTGGGGCAATCTTGCACCGAGCGCTCGGGCAATCGGCCAGTTGGTTGCGTTACGAACGCCGTGCGAACAAGGATGTTCCTATCGATCCGCCATCGCCCGTCGTGCTCCAGATCATGGACATGGCTGGCGAGTGGCCCTTTCCGCCGCTGCAAGGCATCATTCAATGCCCGACACTGCGGCGCGACGGCAGTCTGCTCGACACCCAGGGATATGACGAAGCGACCGGATTGGTGCTCGTCAACAGTCTCGCGTTGCCGCCGATTTCGGCAGAGCCAAGCCGCGGTGAAGCTAAGGCTGCGCTCGCACTGCTCATAGACTTACTGGCGGAGTTCCCGTTTGTCGACGAGACCAGCAGGTCGGTGGGGTTGTCTATGATCCTTACCCCGGTGCTGCGGGGAGCGATGGAGGTGCCGCCCATGCATCTTGTTACGGCACCACGCCCCGGAAGCGGCAAGAGCTACATCGCGGATGTGGCGTCGAAGATTTCAACCGGCGAACGCTGCGGCGTCCAGGCCGCAAGCCCGAACCCTGAGGAGACCGAAAAGAGGCTCATCGGCGCCGCGCTGACAGGTCATCCCATCATTGCGCTCGACAACTGTCGAGACATCTTACAGGGCGATTTCCTTTGCCAAATCACCGAACGCCCACTGCTCAAGCTGCGAGCCCTCGGCAAGAGTCCCCCGCATCTGATCCCAAACGCGTTCAGCTTCTTCGCAAACGGCAACAATGTCAGCGTCGCCAACGACATGGTGCGCCGCACAATCAGGTGCGCCCTTGATGCCAATTGCGAGAGCCCTGAACAACGCGAGTTCAAGTCCAACCCGATGGCGGTAATCCACGCCAACCGCGCCAAATACGTGGCCGCCTGTCTCACCATCGCCCGCGCCTATGTCTCAGTCGGCCGTCCCAATCCGAGCACGCCATTGCCGAGCTATGAGGAATGGTCGGCTGTCGTTCGGGACGCGCTGATATGGCTCGACTGTCCCGACCCGGTCGCGACGATGGAAACATTGCGTAGCGAGGACCCTGCTGGAGCCGAGCGGCACGCTGTGTTTGACGCATGGAAATCTGCGATCGGCGTCGGAAAAGATCGCGCCACCTTGACTGCGGATGTTATCGAGAAAGCTGCCCACTCATCCGCCTTGCGCGAGGCCTTGCTCGCCGTCGCGCAGCAACGCTTCGGAGAAGGCCGGATCGACCCGAAAGCTCTCGGCAAGTGGCTCAGCGCACAAGAGAAGAATATCGCTGCCGGCGGCAAGCTGATGGTCGATCGATCCAACAAAGCTAGGCCTCGATGGTACCTCGAACTGAATGGAAGGCCTCAATGACCCCCGCCACCGGCAATCTCGTCGCGGCCAGCATGAATGGCGTGGGTGGGTTGGATGGGTTGCCCCCCGCCACGCGTGACAAATTTGGCAGCCAATTTTAATGGAAACGAGGGTGGGGCAACCCATTCAACCAATCGCGCCCATTCCACATCCGGGGCACGGGAATGACGGACGGCTTCTTTCTCGCCGAGCTGGCTCGCGTCCGGCTCACGTCTACGCGGTCAACTGAAGTGAGGGTTGCGGAATTGGCCGAGCGGCTACTGCCGATGTCGGCGTCGCAACGGAATGAACGTTGGTCGACGATTATCGGCGCGTTCGTTGAACGCAAGCGGGCTGCCGGCCTTGAGGGGCATGAAATCTCGCGGATCGTCGACCCATTGGCGCAATTGGTGGCGGCAAATCTGGTTACCCTGGAAACGCAATGCCGAGGCCAAGGCTCAAATGTGTCGGCGCCTATACAATTCGAACCTAATGATCCCATCATCCATTAGGCCGGGGGGGGAATTGATTGTTCGGCAACCAAAGGGCGCGCCAACCGCGCCAGCTGCCACGCGCAAAAAATTTGGTCCCAATTGGAAATCTCCAAAATCAAGTTAAATGATTATGAGTGAGAAAACCCGAATTCCGAACGGGCACGGCGGGCGGCGACCCGGAGCGGGCCGACCGCGAAAGGATGTTCCGTCTGCGCAGCCGGCTGCTTGGCTCGCCGAATTGGGTCAGCTACGCGACGCACAACCGTGCTCTAAGAACGCAACTGACTTCACTGACCTTATTTTGCAGATGCTGGATGAACTCGCCGCAACCACCAGCCGGCACGGGGAAATGGCGGCGCTGATCGCGGCGGAAATGGCCGATCACGATCCGCGTCGCCGGAAAAAAATCGTTTTGGCAGCCACTACGCTCGAAGTCCGATCGCAGATCCTTCTCACGCTGATCGAGGCGGCGACACGGGTACAAAGGGGTAGTGGCCGCACATTTCCAAGCTGGGGCTCGGCGTGAGGGGGGCCGCTGGTCGGTAGTGGATGATTTCGCCATTAGCAGGATGCTGAATGGTTTGGTGAAAAATCGGGCGATTGCATAAATTCACCACCTGAGAGCCGCCAGCGGTGGCGCTAGTGCAACCGAGCGGCAGCGACGGTGCCGGCGCCGGGCGGCGCGGGCTTTCGACATTCAGGGTCGACTTGCCGACGGAACTCGACCCAACCGCAATGCGCGACGACGTCGGCGATCAGGCGACGGTCGAAGCCGCTGGGGTGCCGTCGCTATTTGTGTTGGAATTTGTTTAGCGCAGTCTCCGGTCGAACGAGGATATTGGATCAGGCAGCGAGGTCAATCGGCTCGTTGACTAGCTTGTGTGTCAATGTCTGCCATCCGTCGACTTTGCGCATGGTGATCTGACCAGCGGCGAGCAGCGCCCAGAATAGCATGGCTGCGGTCTCGGCTGAGGGCAGCACTGTTTGGGTCTTTATGCGGCGTTTGAACTCCTCGTGGAGCCGTTCGATGGCGTTGGTTGTGCGCGCACTCTTCCATTGGCTGACGGGCAACCGGGTGAAGGTGAACAGCCGGTCACCGGCCTCTTCGAGACTGTCGGCTACCGCTTTGCATTTGAGCCGCCATTTGCGGATGAAGGCGCGTCGGCGCACCTCGATTTCTGCAGCTGAGGTGGCGTAGATCATGTCGTTGTAGTCGGCCGAGACTTCCTCATGCAGGCGCTGGGGTGCGTGAGCGAGCAGGTTACGGTGCTTATGGACTGTGCAGCGTTGGGTCGGCACGTCGCCCCAGAGGGCGGCCAGGGCTTGCTCCAGCCCAGTGCCACCGTCGACGATCAGAAACTCTGGCTTGCGCAGCCCGCGCTTGACGAGATCGTCGAGAACGGCGCGCCACGCCGCGCTCGTCTCGCCGCCCATATTCTTGGCAGCCAACAGCACCTTCTGGCCGTCCTCGCGCACCCCGAGCACGACCAGGAGCACGATCGCGGTGGCCTTCCGGTCGAGCCGGACCCGCACCACGGTGCCATCCAGGATCAGGCGGATGATCGGCTCCTCGGCGAACGAGCGGGTATTCCAGGCATCCCAATCGCCTTTCACCTTCCGCCACACCCGGCTCACCGTATCTTTGCTGACTGCGCCGCCAAAGACGGCCGAGAGGGCCCGCCGCACCCGACGCGTATTGGTCCCGGCAAAATAGGCGCCGGCAATCAGCGAATCGGCTTGCTTGGTTCGCCGCTGGTAAGCTCGCAACGCCGAACTC
>JBJMQW010000004.1:0-2635 GCA_045802495.1 Allostellaceae bacterium
CGAAGCCGCACAAATCCGGTTCTTGCGACAGATAGCGGATTGTGGCACCCGGCTGGGCGAAGCGATACCCGGCGTCCGGCTGGACCAGCCCGGCGGCAATGCGCAATAAAGCGGATTTTCCGGAGCCATTGCGCCCGACCAGGCAGATCCGATCGCCGGCCGCAACGGCGAGCTCCGCACCAGAAAGTAGGGGCGTAACTCCAAAGGTGAGATTACCGAAATAACCCGGATGAGCTTGACCGTACTGCCGAATGGGCTGGTGCGCCGAGCTTGCGCGCATTCAACACACGCTCACGAGCGTCAGCAACCCCGCCTCTATCCCTCAAATGAATGATTTGAAGCCGCTTCATATCATCTAAACAGATGATAAACTGAGTTTCCCGGGACTCACGGGCTGTTGGGCGCGATTGAAGACGCACCTCTGCCGTCCTCCTCTGCCGCAACTGCCCCCCAGCGCTCCTCATGCCGGAGCAGGTGGCGCCCGAAGCCGGGCAATAAGCATCAGGATGTTCCTGAACATCTGTCGCGACACCGCGACCTCGGCCATCTGAAACGTGACGTAGCGGCCGTGGCTGACGACCTTGGCACCGATCTTGATCAGCTTCTCGCGCAGGCTGGTCAGCGACCACGGCTCCGCCGCGTTCGGCATCGCCAGCGTTCGCATGAAGTTGCCGAGGTTGTAGGCCAGTACATGGAGCTGCAGGCGGACGGCATTGGCGGCGAAGGTACGGCACGACAACCGAGTCCATTTGATCGCGCCCTTTCCCTCTTTGATCCATTGCTCCGCTGTGCCGCGCTGGTTGTAGAAGGCGACGACGCGCTCAGCCGGCCGCGCCAGATTGGTGACGATAAAGCCGACACGCGGGTACAGCTCGCCGGAGTGCCACTCGACCTTGGCCACGACGCGGCGCGGCTTGTTCCAACTCTGCGCCTGATAACTGAATCTGGCGTAGAAGCGGCGCACCTCGTGTGGTGGTCGCCCGACCGGGCGCTTGAGCAGGTGTCCGATCCTGTTCTGCAAGACCCTGTTTGCCGGCAGCCGGATCGTGTAGCCGATCCCCTCGGCTTCAAGGAATTCGTACATCTCGGGATTGGCGAAAGCCGCGTCGCCGCGAAAATGGAGGCGCTTCACAATGCCTCGGTAGCGGACGATCACTGGCTCCAGCACCGCACGCCACCCATCGGCGCTGTGCACGTTGCCCCGCCTCAGGGCGCACCGCTCGACATCGCCGAGCTGGTTGAAGACGAACAGCGGATGATAGCAGGTGCAGCCGAAATGGCCGTTGTAGGCGCTGCCTTCCTGCTCGCCATGGGTCGGGCTCTCGCTCGAATCCATGTCGAGCACGATGGTCTTCGGCGGTCGCCGCTGGTGCACCTTGTCAATCCACTGTCCGGGCAGATCGGCAAGAGCGGCTAGGTTCTCGGGCTGGCTTAGCCACTTCGCCTCGAAGCGACCCATCTGGCTAGCCGATGCGGCAGAGCCGATGATCGCCCGGTCGCCGACTACCCAGCACATCGCCGGATCGCGGCACAGCCTCCCGGCGTCATTCACGTCCTCGTATCCGGCTAGCCGCCCGAACACTGATTGGCGCAGCAAACCGGCCAACCGATGGCGACCATTCTTCCCGGTACGTGCGTCGGCGAGAATGTCGGCACCCGTGTCGGTCAATCTCAGGGTATCGTCCAACTCGCGATAGGCAAGCAACCCTGCATCGGACGTGATCGCAGAGCCGCGAAACTGAAGCATCAGGCGGCGGTCGAAATCGAGCCTCAGAACGCCCCGATCCGCTTCACCCGGCGGGTCCCCCATTCCTGCCCCGTTCAATCCCCCTCAAGATGCTGAATTCTAGCCCCTAATTGTCGTGGAGACCCTTAAATTCGCCGAGTCATCGGGGGAATGCGGGTTTAAGTTAGGGCCGCGGAATTATTGATCAGAATTTATATGAGTGGAAAAACGCCGCTTTGGTCATAAAGCCGCGTCTTGGTCGTGTATGTCGGACAGATCAAACTGCCGGCATGATCCCACCTTCCGACGAGTCGCCGTCTTTCTTCGCGCGGACAAATTTTCGAAATAAAGGAATTCCGTTCGGCATCAAGCAGGCCGACCGGCTTTCGCATATGTACGTCATCGGGAAGACGGGGACGGGCAAGTCGACGCTCCTCGAGACGCTTGCATCCCAGGACATCGCGCACGGCCGTGGGATGATGCTCATCGATCCCCATGGCGATCTGGCCGAGCGGGTGGTTAGGGGAGTGCCGGCTCACCGCCGCCAGGACGTCATCTATTTCAACGTGCCGGACCCGACGCAGCCGTTTGGATACAACCCGCTCAAGCACGTGCGCGAGGACAAGATATCGCTCGCTGCCTCTGGGCTCATGGAGGCCTTCAAGAAGATGTGGCCGGACGCCTGGGGCGTCCGTATGGAGCACGTCCTTCGCAACGCCCTATTGACGCTACTCGAGCAACCGGAAGCGACAATGGGCGATGTCCTGCGCATTCTCGACGACAAGTCCTTCCGCTCAACCGCCGTCGCGCGAATCCGAAACGAACAAGTGCGTCAATTTTGGATTACCGAGTACGATCACTATCCGCCACGTCTGAAAGCCGAAGCAATCGCGCCAATCCAGAACAAGA
>JBJMQW010000205.1:0-13547 GCA_045802495.1 Allostellaceae bacterium
CGACGCCTTCGTCATCACGGCCGAAAGAGCCGCGACCTTAGTCGATGCCCGACGTAAGCTAATTCTCGAGAACGCCGGCGATGCGGCCCGGCCGTGTCGGACTGGTACGCTCGTGTCCGGCCCGGGAGCGACAGTATTCGCGAACCGACGAAATGGTGCGCCGATGGCCCTCCACCGACGAGCCATCCTGAAAGGCGGTCTTGCAGCAATCGCCGCGGCGGCGCTGCCAGGTTTCGCGCCGCGGGCCGAGACCACACGACCGCAGATGCGCGTCATTCCGTCCTCGGGCAAGTCCATCCCAGTGGTCGGCCTTGGCACCTGGATCACCTTCAATGTCGGCACGGATCCGGTGCTCCTTGACGAGTCCGTCGCGGTCATGGCCGCCTTCTTCGAGGCAGGCGGAACGGTGATCGATTCCTCACCCATGTACGGCTCATCCCAGGACACGGTGGGCCATGGTCTGGCGAAGCTCGGATACCCGCCGGTGTTCGCGGCCGACAAGGTTTGGACGCCGGCCGGCGGAGACGGCCGCGAGCAGATCGGCGACTCGCGGCGCAGATGGGGCGTGCGGCGCTTCAACCTTATCCAGGTGCACAACTTGGTCGACTGGCGCGAGCATCTGGAGACGCTGTTCGGCATGAAGGCCGAGGGCGAGATCGGGCACATAGGCATCACCACCTCGCACGGGCGCCGGCACGAGCTGCTCGAGCGGATCATGCGCGAGTACCCGCTCGATTTCGTGCAGCTCACCTACAACATCCTCGATCGAGAGCCCGAGGAGCGGCTCCTGCCGCTGGCGCGCGACCGCGGCATCGCCGTGATGGTCAACCGACCGTTCCGCCAGAAGGCGCTGATCCGCCGGTTCCAGGGTGTGGCGCTGCCGGGCTGGGCGGACAAGATCGGCGCCTCGAGCTGGGCCCAGTTCATGTTGAAGTTCATCCTCTCCCACCCGGCCGTCACTGTCGTGATCCCGGCGACCACGCGGATCGACCATGTCCGCGAAAACATTGCTGCCGCAGCAGGCCCGCTGCCGGACGAAGCAACGCGCCGGCGCATGGTGGCCCACATCCGCGAGTTCTGATGCAGGAGTGGTGGAGCTATCGACCCGAGGACTTCCTGCTGTTCTCCCCCCGCACCTACTGGCGCCTGTTCCAGCTGGCGAACGAATCGCTCTGGCCGCTGCAGATCCCGGTGCTTCTCATCGGTGCCGCGATCCTGGCAATGCTGTTCCGCCCGCGGGGTTGGGCCGACCGGGTCATCCCGGCCGTTCTCGCCGCCGCCTGGCTCTGCGTATCCGTCGGATTTTTCTGGATGCATTATGCAGCGATCAACTGGGCGGCGATCTATTTCGTGCCCGTCTTCATGGGCGAGGGGCTACTTGTGCTCTGGCTCGGGACCGTGCGCGGCCGGCTCGCCTTTGCTGCTGAGCGCGACGTGGCGGGGGTGATCGGGATCGCGCTTTATGTCTATGCCCTGGCATTGCACCCGCTGCTCGTGCTCGTCGCAGGACGACCGCTACAAGCGGCGGAAGTCGTTGGCATCGCACCAGATCCGACCGCCATCGCCACACTCGGTCTTCTATCGCTCGCGCCCCGCCGCACCGGGACTCTGCCGCTCATAATCCTGCCGATCATCTGGTGCCTCGCAAGCGCGCTCACCCTCCGGACGATGGGAGCATCGGAGGGCTGGGTTCCGTTGACGGCGGCGGCGCTGGCTATCTTGGCGCAGGCTTGGCCTCCGCCGAGAACGCACGCTACGCCAACATGTTTGTAGATGCGGTTGCGCAGATTTGCAGGGGACCGTCCTTCTTTTAAGCTGCCGGCAATCGAGCTGCACTCGTACTCTGACGTCAAGTCGACGTGAAGATGCCCGGCACGACCCCGGGCCAGGGACGGGAGGATACGCGCATGTGGCCGGCGAACGCCTTAACCGAGAGACTGAACCTCAAATGGCCGATCCTGCAGGCGCCGATGGGCAGCGCCAGCACTCCGGGGTTGGCCGCCGCGGTGACCAACGCGGGCGGTCTCGGCGGGCTCGGCATGTGGGGCCGGAGCGCCGACCAGGCCGCGCGCCGCATCGCCGGGTTCCGCCAGCAAAGCATCGGTAGCCTGAACGTCAATTATCCGATTTGGCCCGATCCTCGCTGTGCGCCCGAGGCCACGGAGGCAATGCGGCAACATCTACAGGTCCAATACGACGCCCACGGTCTGGGTCGAGTGCCCGAACCGGCGGGCGAAGTGAGTGATGTCGGCCCCGAGCACATCGCGCTGATGCTGGAAACGAAGCAGGAGGTGGTGAGCTTTCATTTCGGTTTGCCGGAGCGCGAGATCATCCACGCTCTCCAGTCAGCAGGGGTATCTATTCTCTCGAGCGCTACCACGGTCGCCGAAGCACGACTGCTCGAGCAACGGGGTGTTGACGCGATCATCGCGCAGGGCACCGAGGCCGGGGGCCATCGCGCCACGTTCACCGGCGTCGACATGAGTATGCAGCCCGGACTGTTCTCGCTCTTGCCGCAGGTGGTCGATGCGGTGCGGGTTCCGGTCGTCGCCGCCGGCGGGGTGGCTGACGACCGCACCGCGGCGGCGGGGTTCATGCTCGGCGCCAGTGCTGTGCAGGTCGGCACCGCTTTTCTGCGTTGCGAGGAAGCCGACGTGCGTGATGGGCATCGCGCCGCCCTTGCCGAAGCGGATGATGCCTCTACTGTTGTCAGCGATGTGATCAGCGGCAGGCCGTGCCGCTATATCCGCAACAAGTTAATTGATAATCTTGTGGCATCCGGGCTGAAACCGCTCCCGGTCCCGGCGCAACAAAGCCTCACCCAGAGGCTCGGCGACACCGGCAACCGCGAATGGACAGCCCTGACGTCCGGACAATCGGCGGCGCTCGCACGAGCGACGAAGGCGGCCGAGCTGATCGAGCGGCTCGCGGATGAGACGACTCGTCGGCTGCGCGCCTTCGCTTGACGTTCTACTCTTTAGCGTGCCAGGCAGAAGCCCGGCACGCACCGAACGTACCGCAATTCTGTTGCGATCGCCGAGCGGTACCGGTGGTTCGAATCCCGCTTCATACAGCGGCGAGTCCGAGCTAGTGGTACCTTCGGGCTCCAGTGGTGAGTCTAGTGCGAACCCGATTTTCGGATTGCCACGCGTCCAGCCGCCGGTGTGCCGCCGTATCCGCTTCGGTCCTGCATCTGCGGCGCGAGGACGGACACTTACACGAGGCGGCCAAGACGGCTTGTCGACGAGCTCGGCCAACGGGACACCCAAGCCGGCGCGCAACGCGCGACCCGCTTGTTCGGGGCTGACGGTGCCGAGCAGCAGGTCAAAAGCCTGGTGCAGTTTGTCGTCGTCGGGGACCATAGGAGGGCCGCCGTAGAAGAGAGGAACGGCTCTATAGCGCCAAACCGTGCCGCCATGAGATCGACGGCCTACTCCTCCTTCATCCGCATGAGCAGCCAGCCCGATAGAGCGGCGAGCGCGAAGCCGAGCACGAACCCGATCGCGAGGCCCAGAGGCCGCCTTCGCTGCCGTCGAGCCATTTGCCGAGCACGGCGCCGCCGGCCGGCAGGAGAAGGACAGGCAGGCAACCCGGCAGGATCATGCGGCCGATGGTCTCCTTGACTGTGTTTCAGCAACGACCCGGAACCCCCCACCACAAACTACCCGAACATATTGAGCTGGCTCGCAGATTTGCCTCTGGGGAGGGGGCGATCGGCGCCGATTAGGACCCCTGCTCGGGGCATTTTGCACAGCTTATCAGTCGATAGGGTGAAAATACCGCGGGGTGCCGGTTCACACTTATGGGATACGGCGTGAAATCATCGGCGCGGTACTAGCACGTCACGAACTGGCAGAACCCTTCGTAGCTCCCGAAACAGTGCACCGTGGTCGCGCCGCGCGATGATGGGTGCCGTGGCGGCCAGCATCGAGAACGTATTCCAGTAACTTGCCTGCTACTCCGCCTTGAATGCCTGACGTAAACATTCGAGGGCGTTGTCCGCCTCTCCGACGCGATGCGATGAGATAGCCAAAACGGCCAAGGCATTAGCGCGCAAGATGGGCGAGGAGACATGACCCAGACCCGCCGTCTCGCCGCCATCCTCGCCGTTGATGGCGGGTATTCACGGCTGATGGAGGCGGACGGAGAAGGGACACATCCCGGAATGCCGGGCGAAATCATCTCGGACGCCGAGCGAGATCAAATCGGAATGGTGGGCGACATCATCGGATTCGCGGGCGACTCCCTCCGGAATCCGCAGACGGATCGCCTTCGCCGAAGGTCCACATCCCCGTGGCATGGAGACGAGCGTCCCCGCCAGCGCGTCGTGTTGTCGACGATGATGCTGGCGCGGCGCTCGCGTTAAACGCACGAGCTCGATGCACGGCACCTCGGTCATGCCGAATTTGCGCGCCGCCAACACGCGTCCGTGCCCGGCCATAGAAGTGGCCCCGTCGGCGACCCAAAGTCGTTAGCGTCGAGTCTGCTCGGCGCTCGCTTCTTTCAGCGCCACGAACGGACGCGTTGCCATCCGGCTGGCAGCTTCGCCTATTCTGGCGCTCTGGTCGAGAAAGGCCTGCATGTTGTCGCGAAGCAGCCTCGCTTGTACTTCTAGCACCTCATTGAAGCTCTGGGCTCGCAGGAGCGCCTGACTCGCCTCGGAAGTATGCCGCATCACTTCCTCAGCATAGCGCGCCCACGCGGCGGTGATCTCCTGCGCGCCCTCGGCAAGCGCTGAGCCTGAGCGCGCCGCTCCGCTGGCGGCCGCCGTCGAAGCCTCGGTCGCCCGACGCATCCCCTCGCGGCCCACTTCCGCAAAGCGTTCCGCTTGCTGTCGCGCGGCTTCGATTCCGCGCTGCCCGTTGCCGGGTCGAGCGTCTTGGCGGTTGCCATCGCTCGGCCTTTCCAGTTCCTTTTGGGCGTGCTGGTCTCGTCTCGACTCAGCCATGTGAACCTCCTGACTGCCGTTGATTATAAAACGGTGGCGGGCGATATGCGCTCCAGCAGGCCTTTCTTCTCCGGCCCCAGGTCCGACGCCGGCACTGAGCCACCTTGTGCGGGGTCAAAATCGGCTCTGTCCGTCCTTGACCTCACGGGCGCTTCGCGGCAACCGGATGGTGAGGTTCGCCAACAGAGTCAGGGTCACAATGGACCTCGCCGGTAGAGGGGACTCGGGCTGGCAGATCAAGGACGAAGCCTCGAGGCCGAAGCCTCTTGAGCGGAACCGAAGTTCGGATCCATCTCCCTCCAGGTCGTAATCTGCTGCGACCTGACTTCCTCGTTGACTAGTTGTAGAAATCAGAAATAATCCAATAGCTCCACCCGGTCACTGCTGAGAATATCGGCCGTTCGTGCTCAAGATTCTTTCAGAACATCATCATCCGACTCTGTGATATCGCGAGAGCCCCACCAAAGCGAAGCTCTCGCTGGAGCGAATAGATGCGCTAGCGCTTGTCGCTGCGCTCGCCGCCCTTCTGGCCGGCCTCTACCGCGATTTCGGTATTCTTTTCTTTGCTTTGGTCTGGCACGTCACGCCCCACGGAACCGTATCCTTTAACGCCGTGCTGGCGCTCCTGGCCTTTGCTACCGCTGGTCTGGGTACCGCCCGTATCGGGCGGCTTCTGATCCGCCCCACGATTTCGGCTAGGGGATTGTTCTCGACCCGCCATGGTTAAGCCTCTTCGGCTGCTTCAATCTGCGCCAGTCAACCATGATGTCTGGACGACGGCACAATACGAGAACCACCTGATTACGGTCCGGTTCCCAAAACCTGTATGCGCAAGACGCATTGACAAAAGAAACGGCCTCGTCACAACCCAACTCACGGTTCGCTATTATCGCCCTGATACTTGATTTATCCGTCAGAAACGGCGAGGCGCGCGCCGATTGTCAATGCGGCGCGCTGATATACTGCATTGCCGCCGGCGCGCCAATCCGCAAGTTCCTCTTCATCAAGGCGCTCGGGCATACGCAGGTACCATTCGCCCTGGTTCCGGCCGGATCACGCGCCGGGGTCGCGCTGGCTTCAAATCGAGGCGCGTCGGGAGTGGGAGCGGCGGCCGACCTCGGAAATACGTGACTTTCCGGGGCAGGCTCCGGCGGGCTTCCGCGATCGCCACACCTGACCCCAAAGCGAGGAGGATACGGCAGGAACTTCGGAGGGGGGAACCTATACCAACGACACCACTTTGCCGGAACCCTGACGCAGCCCGACCGGCTGCCGACGCACCCGGCTGCCGCCGGTTGCCTCGGCGACGAGCCGTTCGGCTTCCGGATAATAGACGCGGCGCAGCTCGTCCTGGTCATAGAAGTCCTTGACGGCGCTCCGATGCTCGACAAGAGCCAAGTCGTCGCCGTCAGTTGTGAGGCAGACCCGCGACCGGCCGAGCATCACGAATGCGCATGCCATGCGGCTCCGGAATGCAGTCGACCGCGGCACTCCCGGCGGCGGGTCATAGGCGAGGTCGGCGACAGCTTGTTGGGAAACCATGACCAAGCGAGGCAAGCCGCGATGCTGGTGGAACGGTATAATCATTCCCGATATTACCATCCCTCCGTTTGGCGCCATGGTTTGGTGCCGCAACCACTATTAGCGCCAAGTGTTGAGCGACAGATAAACCCGGGCCGCGGTACTGTTCATGCCGACGCTTCGGATGTTTCGAGAAAGAAGCGCAGCATCTCACGACTGGCATCGGGTCCCCGAGGGTCAGTGTAAGACCCGGCGGGGCTCCCGCCCGACCAGGCATGACCTGCCCCATGCAACACCCACTGCTCTAGGATTGGGCGGCCGCTTCCGTCCGCTTGGACGGTGCGCGTGTAGTTGGTTCCTCCTGCAGACCGGCCGCGACTGATCGTCAGCCGCAGCTCCATCCCAGCTTTTGACTGGGCGATGACTTGGTCCCCGTTCAACGGGTTGACCGTGTTATCGCGATCACCGTGAAACACGATGGTCGGCAGAAGATTTCTCGCCCTCTCCGGGGGCGGTGATCCGCCCTGCCGCATCGCGGCGAAGGCCGAACGCAGATCCTTTGCGGCCCCGCATGCAAGTCCGGAATGGACGCAGATTGCTGCGTACAAATCCGGATATGCCGAACCCATGATTGCTGCCGCAGCCCCGCCTGCTGACAGCCCCGCGATATAGACGCGGGTCGGATCGACAGCGAGTTCCTCTATGATTTGTCGGGTGATCCCGGCGATCAAAGAAGGCTCGCCTCTGTCCCTTAATTGGTCGGCGGCACTGAACCAGTTCCAGCATTTCGAGGAGTTTGCCGAGGGCGGTTGCCCAGGATATGTAACGAGAAAGCCTTGTTCTTCTGCCAACTCATTCATTCGCGTCCCGGCGGCGAAGTCGTCGGGCGACTGCCTGCAGCCATGCAGCATCACGATCAGCGGCAGTGGTTCTGCGCAATAACGACCTGGAACAAAAAGCTTATACCTTCGGCTGCCGGCCTCGTTCGCGTAGGTGTGCTCCTCGAAGCGGGCTCCGTCCGGCAAAGATGTCTTCGCGTTTAGCGGGAGATCACCGGCCATCTCTCGGAGGCCCCCGCCGGAGCCGCACTTCCCAAGATGCTCAAGGAATCCGCGCAACGCCTCAGCCATATTCGGTTGGGCCAGGTCTTCGGATGGGGCGGCAGTGCTGTGTCGCTGTGCAGGTGCCGTCCAATGAGTTGAGCCCGAGCGCGGCGACACCGCGTCAATCAGCTGCCCGCCGCGAAACGCCGTCCTCATTGACTCGCGATCAAACCCTTCCGAGGCTTCTGGCGACGATTGGGGCACTCCTTGCAGGAGCGCCGTAGCCTCTGCGAGCCGCCCTGCACGGGTCAGGCGAACCGCCTCGGCCATCCGTGTATTTGGGTCCAAAATCATGATGGTTGTTCCTTTGCGGGGAGATCAGGCAACGGACGGATGTGCTCTTCCCTGCATCGGAAAGGGCATGGCCGACCCAAGCCGGCTAAAGCGGCAGAGCCGCTATCGGATGCGATCGCCTAAAGCTGCCTTGACCGCAGGGCTGACGTGCAGCGCGCCGAGGACGTGGATTGAAGCAATTGTTCGCAATGCCAGCTCCGGCGACACGTCGTCAGCGATGCTCGCCAGGCCAAGAACCTGGATGTGAAGTGTCTCACCAGCTGCTTGAACAGCTTCCAAGTCTTTGCGGGTGTAACGTCGGAGCCCAAGCTCAAGTTGATGGCGGACCACGGACCGCTTGACCGAATCGTGATGGCGGTCAAGCTGGTGCCGAATGGCTGTCCGGATAAAATCGGTACGGTTGGAGTAGAACCCTTCCTGTACGAGGAGATCGACGTGACCAAGGTCAACATAGCCTAGGTTGATCGTTATCTTCTCACTATCGCTTATCTTAGGTCGCAGCTCCCGGATATTGTTAGCCACCGCTCACCATCTCCACACCATCCAGAGGGATGGTATAGGGAGACGAGAGCGGATTTTCAAGCCGAAAGCCTCGACCCAGTGATAGTGAATTGAGCCCGGTCAGGTTCGATTAATCGGACTGAATCCCCATTGCTCAGCTGATGGGGCTCGGTTAGGAAGCGGAAGGGATTCTGACTTCGCCGGATCTATCAGTTAGAGGAGATCAGGCAAATCGGGACAGACAGAACGTGCACGCTGGTCAAACGGGATTAAACGGGTTCACGTCATCCATCTTATGGAGATATCGTCAGGGTATCGGCTGATTTCCCGGGAATCGGTAAGGGAGGAGTGTCGATGAGCGAAGTAAGCTTTGGCCTGTTCGATTGGATCGACCGCGGCACTCAACCTTTGAGCCAGCTCTATGAGGACCGCTTGCAGCTATTGGCGGCAGCCGACGAGGCGGGCTTCTTCTGCTACCACCTTGCCGAGCACCATGCGACGCCGCTTGGGATGGCGCCGTCGCCGGCGCTGTTCCTGACTGCGGCGACGCAGCGCACACGCCGCATTCGCCTCGGGCCGCTGGTATACCTACTGCCGCTCTACGATCCCTTACGGCTGATCGAAGAGGTCGCGATGCTTGATCAGCTCTCGGGAGGTCGTTTGGAGCTCGGCGTCGGGCGCGGCGTATCGCCATATGAGTTGCGCAATTTCGGAGTCGATCCGGAGAACTCGCGCGCGATGTTCGACGAGGCACTGGCGGTCCTGCTGACCGGCCTCACCCAGCATCGGTTGAGCTTCGCCGGGGCGCATTACCAATACCGGGACGTTCCGATCGAGTTGCACCCGCTGCAACAGCCTTATCCCCCACTGTGGTACCCGACTCACACGCCGACCAGCATCGAGTACGCCGGCTGGCATGGCTTCAATTTCGTCGGTCTCGGCCCCGCCGCAGCGGTGCGCGAGCACACCGACGCGTACAAGCGGGCATGGAGCGCCCATCGGCACGACCCGGATCGACTGAACGGCCACGTCGCCACGCCAAAAATCGGCATTTTGCGCCTCGTCGTCGTGGCCGACCGCGACACCGACGCAGAAGCGGCGGCGCGCTCCGCACATCAGGTGTGGTTTCGGTCGATTACGCAGCTGTGGCACGAGCACGACGACCACAGCATCGACGGCCTGTTCTCGTGGGAGACGGCGATCCAGCATAAGAGCATCATCTTCGGATCGCCGGACCGGGTGCGCGGAGAGATGCAGCGCGTCGCAACGGAGAGTGGCTGCAACTACGTAATTTGTTCTTTCGCCTGGGGGACTTTGTCGCGCGAGCAAAGCATGCGCTCGCTGGACCTGTTTGCCTCCGACGTAATGCCGGCCTTCGCCACCGGCTAGCTGTGGAGCCTTGACGGGTTGTTCCCCCCAAATGAATAAGGGCCTTGGCCATGCACCGCAGGAGGGCTCAGCCGAGGGGCGCAACGTGGCGGAGCAGGTCCACGTTGACCGTCCGGCCTTGCCGGCGCAGCTCGCGATAGGCGGCCTCCACCCGCAGCTACTGCCTCAACTAGCGCAGTCGACAATGCCAACCAGAAACGGTTCCTGCATAGAGGCGACGGAAAGCGCCGCCGAGAGAACCGTTCCGCCGATGGTGCTGGTGCTGATGGGGGTCTCGGGCAGCGGCAAGTCGACGGTCGCGCTCGAATTGCATCGCGTCCTTGGCTGGCCGTTTCAGGAGGGCGACGATCTCCATCCTCCATCGAATGTCGAGAAAATGCGTTCCGCCGCCCACTCGATGACGCCGACCGGATGCCCTGGCTGCAGGCGGTCGCACGTTGGATTGACGAGCGCTTGAGCGCGCACGAGCCTGGCATCATCACCTGTTCCAACCTCAAGCGCGCCTACCGGCAGATCACAATCGGCACCCGGCAGGGAGTCCGCCTCGTCTTTCTGAAAAACGACGAGCATGTAATCCACGCGCGGATCGTGCAACGCCAGCACCGTTATATGCCGTCCACGTTGCTGCGCAGCCAGTTCGAGACACTTGAGGAGCCCAGTGAAGACGAGCACCCGGTGATTGTCACCGTCCGAGGGTCCATTGCCGAAACGTTGGCCGAATTATTGCAGCTCTTGGCCACCTGACATTACACAACTGCCCAAGGATTCAGCGCGTCCGCCGGCTTGTGAAAATAACGCCTGGCCGCCGCTTCGGCGCCGTAGACGCCCGGCCCCCATTTGGCCGCGTTGAGATAAATCTCCATGATCCGCCGCTTGCCCCAGCCGAGCTCGATCAGCGGCGTGAACCAGGCTTCGAAGCCTTTGCGCAGCCAGTCGTGGCCGGGCCACAGGAAGACATTTTTCGCGGTCTGCATCGAGATCGTGCTGGCGCCGAGCAGGCGGCCATGTCCGCCCTGGTAGTGATTCCAGGCTGTTTCGATCGCGCCCCAGTCCTCGCTTGCGGCTGTCAGCAGCGCCAGGCAGCAAGCCGCAAGGGAGGCTTGCCGCAAATTGCGGGGCGCATGCCGGTCTACGGCGCCGACGACCCGATCTCTTGGACGATCTCGACGATCTCGCGCCGCCGCGAAACCCGGCTGCCCCAGACGCGATCGAAGTCGGCGACCAGCTCACGATCTTCTCGGCGCCGGTCGCCGCCCGCACCTCGTCGATGTCGGCAAATTCGTAAAACGCGTAGTGCACGCCCGGGTCGGTGCGGCTCCAGCAGCGCCAGCCGCGTCGCGCACCGAAAACCCGCATCGCCCAAGGCAAGTGGTCGTCGCATACCAGTGATCGAACGCGGCCCGGTCGGGCGGATCAGGCACCTCGGCTCGCACGACGAGATGAGCTCTACCCATCAGACATCCCTCCCGCAATCTCGACGGGCCGAGAAGTATAGGGATCATTGTCCGCCGTGCACAATCGATGCAGCGCAAGAACCTCGACGGCCTGAGGATCCGCGAGCACGCGCCCGGCGCGCGGCATGTGCACCGCGCCGGCGAGTTGGCCGTCTCGGCTGCCGAGACGCTGGGGCGATCCGTCCCGGCCTGATCCGTACGGTCACTGCCGGCAACCTCCGCCGCGGCGGTGAGCTCGTTTCGAACCTCGCCCTGGTCGCGGAGGTCGAACGGCTCGCGGGCCCGCCCAGGGACGGCCCGATGGCACTTCGACTGCGGCCGCGGAATTACTGGTGAGGCCGACTCTCCGCTGGAGGCAGAAGGATTCCAACCCTTGGTCCCACTCTCCCCAACCGTAACCGACGTGACGGCTTGCTCCTCTCCAGGGCGTCAACGAGACCCACAATGTCGGCTGTGAGATGGAAATGTGATACGCCTCAATCGCCTCCGGCGCGTCCGATTGCCTGTACCCGCGCTGATCGGAAGCGCCAGTGCGGTAGCGCTGGTATGCGGTGCCGCCAGCAGTACCAGGATTCCGGCCCCGCCATGGCAGAGGATGACGAACGGGCACGGAAACCTCCGAATTGGGGAAAGGCGCGGCGCGCGGTCCGAGCTCAGACGGGTGCGCAAGCGGAAGCCGCTTCGATCCGCCGCACAATGTCCGGTTTCTGGAGCAGGCTGTGTGGCTCGAGGTGTTTGACGACAGCCCAAGAGGCCTCACGCCAGAGGTATCCTTGCGTCGTGCCGGCGGCAGCAACGATCCACGCCATCGCACGCTCCCACGGAAAGAAATCAGGTTCGCAACCGACTCGCTGCTGGAGGGAGATTCCGCCCATCTAAGAAGAATCCCGCAATAATGTAAGTGACTTACGGTTAATACGCTCATTTCTACCCATCCTTGTACCTATCCTCGAGTCCCGGTCTGTCGCGCACCGTGGCGGACGACGACGGATAAAGCCGCCGTCGCGACCCAGCCGCCCCTGGCGACGACCTTACCCGCGAAGCTTTGAATCTATGGGGAGGGGGATACTTATCTCCCTTGCAACAGTGCAACGCTGCAACGGTCCGATAAACCGGCGCCATCGAGCCAGAACGCAGCCTCCGTGACTTAGGCATTGGGGGCGTTACGGAACAGATCACATCGATCGCCTTTGGTCGGGCAGTCGAAGGCATCGCAACGGCAGTCGCCACCGCTGGACCGAAGGCCGTCGTTCAAAATCATTAGGAGTGCTTGCAGCAGCTTTCGAGTTCTGAATAACCCCGTAACCATGCCGCTTCCATTCTCTGACCCGAAATATTCGTGGGCAAGAGTGGACGATCTCGAGTGCGGTTCTCACGATGAAGCCTCAGCTTGCGCCTGCGCGGCCTCACGCCGGTAATACTCGAGTAGACCTTCGAATGGCATTCGCTCGACCACGAGGTCGGTCAAGGCCCATACGAGCGCATCCAGCCGATCGGGCGAGCCTACCTTTGAGCGGTCGATCTCCGGCACGAAAGTGGTCATCTGATCTTCAAGTAAGGCAAAGTTGCCGATGTGATGAACTTTGCCCTGCTCGTATAAAGCCGCGACCGGCTCGGCCCGCACGTACTTCCCGCGGCTGGCATGGACAGCAGTGTACGGCACGTTCGGATCGATCATCCGCGTCCAGCAAGCAGCAACCAGACCGACCAATCGCCTTCTGGCGGCAGCTGATTGGGCCGGGGGGTCCAGCCCCCAACCTCGAGCTGCGCCATCAGGTCCCGGGCGAACTGATTGATCATTCGCCGTCCATTGCCGGCTGCCCCTCAATCATCGGCGCCTCCGGTCTCTGATTCGACATGCCGCCAATCGACTTCAGCGCCTCGGCAACTGCCGCCCGCGCCTTGGGGAACGGTCTCAGCGCAACAGCCAGCACGGAAATCGTGCTCAAATACTCCGGGGTCTGATGCACCGAAATAATCGTGTTGTTCGTCACCGTGCCGGACGTCACCGGCATGATCTCGTGGGTGAGCTTCGCCAGCAGCTCCAGGTTCTTACGTGCTTGGTATCGTTAGATTCACAAACGCTTCGGTGGCGTCGCCCTCAAAGCAAGCGAGCCACTTCGCCAAGACCCCAGCGTTCAGAGACTTCAGTGTGTCAACCACAGACCGCTGGTTATCGTCACACAGCGCTTTTAATTTCTCCTCACTGGAGAACGGCCCGACAGTTATTGCAGCTCGGTATTCCGCAGAAATATGATGTTTGGCGTGCCAGTAGATACTTGTCGCCGGTATCCCAAACCTGGGTCCCAGCGACCGGATCGGCGCGCCGGAACAGAC